>JAZBLS010000115.1:0-10744 GCA_037033365.1 Actinomycetota bacterium
TCGTCCGCGCGGCGGCGGCGCTCACGGTGCAGCAGCTCGAGAACGCCGCGCGCCACCTCATGACCGATCGGGTGGAGGCGGAGTTCGTCTCCGGTCGCGTGCAGGCCCGCCGCGAGCGTCGCGTCGGCGCGATCGTGCGGTCGACGGCTCCCGTCCGCGCCACGGCCGACGAGGGGCGGGACGCCGTCCGTCGCGCACTCCGACGCGACGGAATCGGCATGTTCACGTGGTCCGATTCCGCGAATGCCCTCCGTCGGCGGCTCGCGCTGCTCCGTCGAGAGCTCGGAGACCCCTGGTCGGATGTCTCGGACGAGGGACTGCTCGATTCCCTCGACGACTGGCTGGCTCCGGAACTCGATGCCCTCGCCGGGGGCGCACCGGCGAGCCGGCTGGACCTCACCTCCGCTCTTCGTCGCCTACTGCCCTGGCCCGAGGCCGCGCGTCTCGACGACCTCGTCCCGGAGCGGCTCGACGTACCCAGCGGGTCGCGGGTCCGGATCGACTATCCGACCATCGACGACCAGACCGCCCGCCCTGTCGTCGCTGTCAAGCTGCAGGAGTGCTTCGGCTGGGCCGAGACCCCTCGGCTGGTCGACGGCCGCGTGCCGGTGCTCTTCCACCTGCTCTCCCCCGCGGGGCGTCCGCTCGCCGTCACCGACGATCTCGCGTCCTTCTGGTCCGGTCCGTACGCGCAGGTGCGCGCCGAGATGCGCGGGCGGTACCCCAAGCATCCGTGGCCCGAGGACCCCTGGGCCGCCGCACCGACCCGGCACACCAAGAACCGCGCGGCGCGCTGACTCAGTCCTTCCTGCCGCGCGTGGTCCGTTCGCTCGATGCACCGAGGGCCACGGTGGAGAGCAGGCCGACCGCCAGGAACCCCGCGGCCGTCCAGGCGGCGAATCGGGTTCCGTCCGAGAAGGCCGCCTTCGCATCGTCGGCGATCTCCGACATCCCGGGCTGGCTCTCCAGCCCGCTGATCGCGGCTCCCGCGCTGTCGACCACCGACGAGACGATCTGGTCTCGCTGATCGGAGGGGACGCCCCGATCGTCGAGAGACGACGAGAGGATGCCGGCGGTGCTCGTGAAAAGGATCGTGCCGAGGATCGCCACCCCGAGCGCTGCGCCGAGCTGTCGCGAGGTGGACTGGGTCCCCGACGCTGAGCCGCTGTCTGCGACGGGGACATCGGCGAGCACCACGCCCGTGAGCTGGGCTGTCGCGAGGCCCACGCCCAGTCCGTAGACGAACAGGAAGGGGACCAGCGGCACCCACGAGGCGTCGGGCGCGATGACGAGTCCGACACCGGCGACGCCGACGATCTCGGCGACGAGACCGATGCGGACGATCCACACCGGCGCCACCCTGCCGCTCGCGATTCCGGCGACAGCGCTCGCGAGGAAGGATCCGCCCGCGAGGGCGAGCAGCAGGAGCCCGGTCTGCACCGCCTCGAAACCGAGCACGAATTGGAGCCAGAGTGGGAGCGCGAGGATGATGCCGAATTCCCCCAGGGCCACGACCGCGGCCGCGATGTTGCCGTTGCGGAACGACGGGATCGAGAACAGGCGCAGCGCCAGGAGCGTCGACCGGCCCGCCCTCTCCCGATGCACGCCCCACATCACGAACGCCACGAGCGCGACGAGGGCGAGCGCGAAGGCGAAGGGGATGGGCGACACGTCGAGCGGCCACTCCCAGTTGCCGATCTTCGGGCGCTCGTCGACGACCCACCACCCGTAGGTGCGACCCTCGATGAGACCGAAGACCAGAGCGCCCATCGTCACGATCGACAGCACCGCTCCGACGACGTCGATCCGGTCGACGCGATCACTGCGGGTCTCGGCGACGGTGAGCAGCACGCCCACGACGATGAGGATGCCGAGCGGGATGTTGATGCCGAAGGCCCAGCGCCAGGAGAATTCGGTCGTGAGCCACCCGCCGAGCAGCGGACCGACCGCGGCCATGCCTCCGATCGTGGATCCCCAGACCGCGAAGGCGATTCCCCGCTCGCGTCCGCGGAAGGTCGCGTTGATGCTGGAGAGCGTGGTCGGCAGGATCATCGCACCTCCGACGCCCTGTGCGAGTCGGGCGAGGATGAGCACGCCGCCGTCGGAGGATGCCGCCGCGAGGATCGACGAGGCCGCGAAGACCACCACACCGATGATCATGAGCCGACGACGCCCGAAGCGGTCGGCGAGACTGCCGAACACGAGGAGCAGGGCGGCGAAGACGAGTGTGTACGCCTCCTGCACCCACTGCACCTCGGTCGAGGTGATGCCGAGGTCGTCGACGATCGCGGGGATCGCGACGTTGACGATCGTCGAGTCGACGATGATCAGCGAGACGGCGATGCTGATGAAGACCAGGCCCACCCACCGGAGGCGTTCGTATCGTTCCACGACTACTAGCCTAGCTAGATAGTCGCTCTTCTAACAGTATCTCAGTGAATTCATCGGGTTCGACGACGCAGAGTGAGCGACGCGAGCACCAGGGCAGCCACGCCGAAGGCGACGACGATCAGCAACGGGCCGTACACGTCCCACCCCTCCTCACCCGCAGTGACAGCGTTGATCGTGTCGATCGCATGACTCAGCGGCAACCAGTCCGAGATCGCGTACAGCACGTCCGGCATCTGATCGCGCGGCATGAACAGGCCGCCGAGGATGATCTGCGGGAACACCAGCAGGGGCATGAACTGCACAGCCTGGAACTCCGTCTGGGCGAATGCGCTGGCGAGCAGACCGAGAGCCGTGCCGAGAAGGCCGTCGACGACCGCCACTAGACCGAGCTGCCACAGCGCCCCCTCGACGTCGAGGCCGCACACCCCGACCGCGAACGACACCGTGATCACGGCCTGCAGCACCGCCATGAGACCGAACGCGAGCGCATAGCCGAGGATGAAGTCGGCCTTGCCGAGCGGCGTCGTCATGAGCCGCTCGAGAGTGCCCGATCGACGCTCGCGCAGGGTCGTGATCGAGGTGATGAGGAACATCACGATGAACGGGAAGAGCGCCAGGATCGCCCCGCCGAACCGGTCGAACACCCCGTCCTGATCGCTGAACAGCCACGCGAAGAGGCCCACCAGGAGGCTTGGGGCGATGAGCATCAGCGCGATCGATCGCGGGTCGTGCCGCAGCTGCCCCAGCACGCGAGCTGCGGTCGCCAGCATCCTCCGGCCGTTCATTCCGCCGCCTCCCGTCGCTCCCGGCGCGTACTCCCCCGGCCGTCCGTCGACGCCCGTGTGTCGCGCTCGATGAGTGCGAGGAACGCGGCATCAGGATCGTTCGTGCCCGTATCGGCCAGAAGCGCAGTGGGAGTCGTGTCGGCGATGATGCGCCCGGACCGCATGAGCAGCAGGCGGTCGCAGCGCAGCGCCTCGTCCATCACGTGACTCGACACGATCATCGTGACACCACGGTCGGCCAACCCGCGGAACAGCTCCCACAGTTCGACCCGGAGCACGGGGTCGAGGCCGACCGTGGGCTCGTCCAGCACGATCAGCTCCGGCGATCCGACCAGCGCGACCGCGAGCGAGATCCGCGTCAGCTGGCCGCCGCTCAGCGACTCGACGAGCTGACCGGCCTGTGCTCGGAGCCCGACCTCGTCGATCACCCGATCCACGTCGCCCTTCGGCGCTTTGAGGATCGCCGCGAAGTACGACAGGTTCTGGCGGACGGTGAGGTCGCCGTAGACCGCAGCCCCCTGCGTCCCGTAGGCGACCCGGTGGCGCAGCTGGGTGGATCCGGCCGGTTCGCCGAACACGGTGACCGCGCCGTCATCGATCCGCTGCACGCCCACGATCGACCGCATGAGGGTCGTCTTGCCGCATCCGGACGGTCCGAGGAGCCCCGTGATCTCGCCGCGCGGTATCGACAGGTCGATGCCGTCGAACACCTCGGTGCGACCGCGTCGCACACGGAGGTGGGACACATCGACGGCCGAGTTATTCATCATGCGATGAATTATGCGCCTGCGCGGTGGTGGCGTCAATGCCCGGTCGATGTGGTCACGTCTTCGGGTCGCTCGCGCACACTCTCGGGCTCATTCCGAGCACAACTTCGGAGCTCCCCTGGGCACAACTTCGGACCCGACGGGCGACGCGCCGGGAGGTCGGCATTCGCGAGCGGCGTGTCGTCTCCGGCATCCGAAACTGTGCCCGGCACCGGACCGTTGGCCGATCCGCAGCATCCGAAACTGAGCCCGGCGGCCGCACCGGAGGGGCCGAGACGGGCGGTCTACTCGAAGAGGTACCTCTGGACGGTCGGCGCGATGCGGGTGACGAGTTCGTCGACGGATGCCGTGGCGATCGGCCCGATCTTCAGCACGTAGCGCGTGAGCAGCAGCCCGGACATCTGCGACGCCACCAGCGTCGCGCGCAGGTCGGCGTCGTCGACGCCCAGCGTCGCCGAGATCCGCCCGATGAGCTCGCGAGACAGGAATCCGGCGAGCAGCGGCGAGGTGAGCCGACTGCCGATCGCGGTGCGCATCAGCATGACGCCGCGGCGTCGCACGTCGGGCTGCTCGAAGGCCTCGAGCACGTACCGAACGAGACGTTCACCCACCTCGTCTCGGGGGCCGGCGACGATCGACGGCACATCGATGTCAGGGCGGAGCGGGATGCCGACGGCCTCGGCGAACAGGTCGGCCTTGGTGCCGAAGTAGTGGTGGACGAGCGCGGAGTCGACCCCGGCCCGCCCCGCGATGGAGCGGATCGTCGAGCCGTCGTATCCCTGCTCGCCGAACTCGTCCACGGCGGCCGCGATGATGCGCTCGCGCGAGTCGGAACCGCCGCGAGGACGCCCCCGTCGTCTCGGCGCGCGCTGCTCGGTCATGGCGCCAGCCTACGACGCGCGCGGATGCCCGGCTGCTACTCGAGCAGGTGCCGGAGGTATCGCGGCGGATCCTGGAGGAACGATCGCCAGTGGTTCACGAGCTCGAGATCCTCCCAGACCGCAGGTCGGATGCCCCACTCCCCGATCTCGAGGATCTTCGCCCCGGGCAAGGCGGCGAGCACCGGCGAATGCGTCGCGCACAGCACCTGACCGCCCTCGTCGACGATGCGTTGCAGCACGGCGATGAGGGCGAGCGTCGAGCTGAACGACAGCGCCGCCTCCGGCTCGTCGAGACAATAGAAGCCCGGCTCGTCGAAGCGGCTCTCGAGCAGCGCGAGGAACGATTCGCCGTGACTCATCTCGTGGAAGGACACGTCGCCACGCGCCGACGGATTGTCTTCGAGGTACGTGTAGAACGAGTGCATCGTCTCGGCCCGCAGGAAGAAACCCCAGCGGTTCGCTCCCACCCCGCGCTGCAGCCGCAGCCACTCGGAGAGCGGGGATTCGGTCGGCCGGGTGCTGTGCATCGCCTGACGCGACCCGCCCTCGGGCGAGAGACCGTACGCGATCGCGATGCCCTCGACGAGCGTGGACTTGCCGCTGCCGTTCTCGCCCACGAGGAACGTCACGCCAGGACTGAGATCCATACCGTCGCGCAGCAGCTGGGCGACGGCAGGGATGCTGGTGGGCCACTGCGTCGTGGCGGGCGGCGCATCGTCGGAGGGGCGCACCGACACCACCGGCTGCTGACGCCGGCGACGGTTTCCCGGTTCCCAGAACGACTCCATCGGACACCCCCACCTTCGATGGACAGGGTACCGAGCGGCGGGGACATCGCCGGCCCTTCGACAGGCTCAGGGACCCAGAGGGGGGCCGGCCCTTCGACAGGCTCAGGGATCCAAGGGGGGGCTCAGGGACCCAAGGCGGCTCAGGGACCCAGGGGTCAGCACTCGATGACGTTGACCGCGAGGCCGCCTTCGCTGGTCTCCTTGTACTTCGTCGACATGTCGATCCCGGTCTGGCGCATGGTCTCGACGACCGCGTCGAGCGAGACGTAGTGGCTGCCGTCGCCGCGCAGCGCGAGCCGGGCGGCCGTGACGGCGGTCGACGCGGCGATCGCGTTCCGCTCGATGCACGGGATCTGCACGAGGCCGCCGATCGGATCGCACGTCAGCCCGAGGTGGTGCTCCATCGCGATCTCGGCGGCGTTCTCGATCTGCCGGTTCGTTCCGCCCATCACCGCGGTGAGCCCGCCGGCGGCCATCGCGCACGCAGAGCCGACCTCCGCCTGACACCCGCCCTCCGCTCCTGAGATCGACGCGTTCGCCTTGAAGAGAGACCCGAGAGCCGTGGCGGTGAGGAGGAACCGGCGGATGCCGCGGCGGCGGTTCGCCTCGGCGATCGACGCGTCGTCGCGGCGTTCGGTCTCGCTGCGCTCGCTCGACGACCCCCGGCCGCTTGACGAACCGGGGTCGAAGCCGAGCAGCGCACTGCCGACGAGCTCACCGTACGGCGTCACGGCGTTCCCCGCGCCGAGCCCGGAGTCCGCGAGAAACCGCCACCAGTACATCGCGACGGCGGGAAGGATGCCGGCGGCACCGTTCGTCGGCGCGGTCACGACGCGTCCGCCGGCGGCGTTCTCCTCGTTCACGGCGAGGGCGAAGGCCCCGAGCCATTCGCCGGGGAGTTCGCGGTGCCCGTCGGCCTCGGCATCCTCCAGCTGGGTGCGGATCGTGCCCGCTCGACGCTTGACCTTGAGGATGCCGGGCAGCACGCCGTCGGAGTGGAGCCCCGCGTCGACGCATCCCGCCATCGCATCCCAGATCGCGTCGAGCCCTGCGGCGACATCCTCCTCCGAGCGGAGGGCGGTCTCGTTGAGCCGGGCGACCTCGGCGATCGAGAGACCGTGCTCGTCGCACAGCGCGAGGAGCGACGCGGCATCCGCGTAGGAGTACGGGAGCGGTGCTGCGGCGACGGCCGTCTCCTCGCCCTTGCGCCGGATGAATCCGCCTCCGACCGAGTAGTAGGTGTCCTCGCGCACGATTCCGCCGTCGGCATCCCACGCGCTGAGAGTCATGGCGTTGGGGTGACCGGGCAGACGCGTCCGCGGCGCGAAGGCGATGTCGTCCTTCGCGAAGGCGATCTCCCGGACCCCGTCGATGCGGATGGTGGCACCGACCGGCAGGTCCGTCCACGCCGCGCGCACGGCCGCGGGGTCGCACGTCTCGGGGTCGAGCCCTGCGAGGCCGGCGACGACGGCATCCGGGGTTCCGTGCCCGATCCCCGTCGCACCGAGCGATCCGTACAGCGTGCAGCCGATGCGCTCGATCCGGCCCAGGTCACCCGACACGCTCAGCCGACGCGCGAACTCCCGCGCCGCTCGCATCGGGCCGACGGTGTGCGAGCTCGACGGCCCCACTCCGATGGAGAAGAGGTCGAAGGCCGAGACGTACGCTGTCACCCGTCCAGCGTACGTCGTCGTCCTTTCGAGGCGGCGTCAAGCCCCTTCATCTCGCCGGCCTGACAGGCGCATCCTGTGGGGACCGACGATGCGAAAGGGATGACCATGTCGAACAGCACACCGCACGACCCCGCCGCCGACCTCTCTCCGGAGGCGCAGACGCCCACGCCGACCCCGGCCTCGTCTGCCGAGGCTGTCGAGATCGCGTCCGGCACCGCGCTCACGGGCTCCGAAGACGGCGAGCCCGACCAGGCCGAGAACGCCGGGGAGGCCGAGACGCCCGCCGAAGCGGACTCGCCGGAGGACGCCGACCCCGAGGAGATCCCGGGCAACGACGAGCTCGAGGAGCCGAGCACCGAGAAGGACCCCGGCGAGGAGCCCAAGGCTCCGTCGCGCGACGAGCCTGAGCCCGACCACGAGGCTGTCGGGATCGGCGTCGACGAGCCCTGAGCCCTTCGACAGGCTCAGGGACCAGCTATTGGTCGCTGAGCCCCCGGCTGGGTCGCTGAGCGCCACTGGGTCGCTGAGCTTGTCGAAGCGCACTCGCCCTTCGACAAGCTCAGGGACCCATCAGGGTTGGCCCTTCGACAAGCTCAGGGACCCATCAGGGTTGGCCCTTCGACAAGCGCAAGGACCCAGCCCGGACTACTCGACGAGCTTGCCCTCGGTGTCGACCTCGCGCATGAGCTCAGCGATCTCGGCGGGGATCTCGGGGATCGACTCGTGCGTCACGCCCGTGATGGGCGACCAGACGAGGTTGACCTGCAGGGTCGGGTCCGTGTCCGGATAGTCGCTGCGGTTGTGGCATCCGCGGGTCTCGCGACGCTCCCGTGCCGCCTCGAGTGTGGCCCGGGCCGCGAGCGCCGAGGCCTTGAGGTCGAAGGCGTGCGCGAGGTCCTGGAACCCCGCGATGTCGGGGTGGATGCCGACGTCCTCCATGCGCCCCTCGATCATGTCGAGCTCGGCGAGGCCGGCGAGCAGCCCCTCCTCCGAACGCACCACTCCGGCATGCTGGGTCATCGTGTTGCGGATCGCCCGCTGCAGGGCGCGTACGTTCTCGCGTCCGTCCGCCGCCAGCAGGTCGTCGATCTCCGCACGAGCCTGCGCCACGGCATCCGCCGACCGCCGCTGTGCATCGAGTCCCGCTGCGTGCGCCATCGCGGCCTGACCGACGAGCCGTCCGTACACGAGCAGCTCGATCAGCGAGTTGCCGCCGAGGCGGTTGGCGCCGTGCAGTCCGCTCGACGCCTCACCGATGGCGTAGAGCCCATCGACGTCGGTCTGGTGGTCCTCGGGACGCACCCACACCCCGCCCATCGAGTAGTGCGCGGTGGGGGCGATCTCGATCGGGTCGGTGGTGATGTCGAGCATCTGCAGCTCCATCATCGTCTGGTAGACGCGGGGCAGTCGGGTCATGATCGTCTCGCGCGGCAGGTGCGAGACGTCGAGCCAGACGCCGCCGTTCTCGGTGCCGCGGCCCTCGGCGATCTCGGTGTACGCGGCCAGTGCCACGCGGTCGCGGGTGGAGAGCTCCATCCGCTCCGGGTCGTACTTCGACATGAACCGCTCGCCGAGAGCGTTGCGGAGGATCCCGCCCTCGCCGCGCGCGGCCTCGGAGATCAGCGTTCCCGCTGCGTTCTCGGGCTCGATGATGCCGGACGGGTGGAACTGCACGAGCTCCGGGTCGCGCAACCGCGCACCGGCGTCGACCGCGAGGCGGAACGAATCGCCCGTGTTCTCGTCACGGCGCGACGAGGTGCGGCGCCAGATGCGGTTGTGTCCGCCGGCGGCGAGGATCACGGCATCCGCGTGGATGAGGTAGCGCGTGCCGTCCGCCTGGTCGAATCCGTACGCGCCGAACACGACGTTGTCGCGCACGAGCAGCCGCGTGATGTACACGTGGTCGAGGATCGGCACGTCGAGCTGCTCGGCCCGCGCGACGAGGGTGCGCTGGATCTCGAGACCCGTGTAGTCGCCGGCGAAGGCCGTGCGCCGGAACGTGTGGGCGCCGAAGAAGCGCTGCGAGATGCGACCGTCGTCCTCGCGCGCGAAGTCCATGCCCCAGCGCTCGAGATCCCGGATGCCGCGCTCGGCGCCCTGCGTCACGATCTCGACCGTGTGCGGGTTGGCGAGCAGGTAGCTCTCCTTGATGGTGTCGGCGGCGTGCTGCTGCCAGCTGTCCTCCTCGTCCATGGTTCCGAGGGCGGCGTTGATGCCGCCGGCGGCGAGAGAGGTGTGGGCATCCTGTCGGGGGCGTTTGCCGACGGCGAGGACGTCGATGCCGTGCTCGGCGACTTCGATCGCCGCGCGCAGCCCGGAGCCACCGGTGCCGATCACGAGGACCGTGGTGGAGATCTGACGTTCGCGTGTACTCATGCTCTCGACGCTAGTTAGGGCAACCTAATTACTCCAATGCATTGTTCTACTGGAATCGATAGACTGCCGGCATGAACCTGGAGCAGCTGCGCGGATTCGTCGAGGTCGCCCGTCTGGGCCACTTCACCCGCGCGTCCGAGCACCTCCACCTCGCGCAGCCGTCTCTCAGCCGCCAGATCTCGACTCTCGAGCGGGAACTCGGCGCCGAGCTCTTCCACCGGGCCCGCGGGCACATCGCGCTGACCTCGGCCGGAGAGGCACTCCTCCCCCGCGCCCAGCGGATGCTGGCGGAGGCCGAGGCCATCCGCGAGGAGATGGGCGAACTCGCCGGACTCCGCCGCGGTCGCGTGCGCCTGGGCGCTCCGCCCACGCTCTGCATCAGCCTCGTGGCCGAGGCGATCAGCACGTTCCACGCCGCGCATCCGAACGTCGACCTCCACCTCACCGAGAGCGGCTCGCGCGCACTCGTCGAGCAGCTCGGCGTCGGCGCCGTCGACATCGCCCTCATCACGGAGTCCGACGGTCCGCCCCCGTCGGGCTTCAGCCTGTCGCGGATGCCGCTGCTCACCGAGGAGCTGGTCGTCGTCTCCGCGGCATCCGCTCCCCCCGTCGCCGTGACGCCCGCGATCGGACTCGAGTACCTGGCGGAGCTCCCGCTCATCGCGCTCGACGAGACGTACGAGCTGCGGGCCACGACGGATGCCGCGTTCCGCTCCGCCGGCATCACGCCGTCCCACGTGCTGGAGGGTGCGGAGATGGACGCTGTGCTGCGCTTCGTCGAACGCGGCGTCGGCGTGGCCGTGGTGCCGGCGATGGTGCTGCTCGATCAGCCGTCGCTGCGCTCGGTGCGGCTGAACCACCCCATGATGACCCGCACGGTGAGCCTCGCCCACAGGTCGGACGTGACTCCGGCCGCCGCCGTGGCCGCGATGCGCAAGGTGATCGTCGCGACCGCCGCCGAGGTGGCACGTCGCGACCCCGCCATCACGAGCCTGCTGGACTGACCCGGACCCCGGTCCGTTACGGGCCATTCGCCGCTTCCAGCCGGGGGCCGACACGCCAGATGTCGGACCTACAACGTGG
>JAZBLS010000116.1:0-10543 GCA_037033365.1 Actinomycetota bacterium
CGTGACGTGCTGATCGTCGGGGCGGGGGCCGCCGGCCTCACCGCGGCGAACGACCTTCGGAAGGCCGGGCTCTCGGTCGCCGTGCTGGAGGCGCGCGACCGCGTCGGCGGGCGCCTCTGGACCGACGTGATCGAGGGCGCGATGCTCGAGATCGGCGGCCAGTGGGTCTCGCCGGATCAGGATGCGCTCAAGGACACGATCGCCGAGCTCGGACTCGAGACGTACAGCCGCTATCGCGAGGGAGACAGCGTCTACGTCGGTCCTGACGGCCAGGTGCACAGGTTCACGGGGGAGATGTTCCCCGTGTCGCCGGAGACAGAGGCGGTCATCGCCGAGATCACCGAGCGCCTCGATGCGATGGTCGCCGAGATCGATCCCGACCGTCCCTGGGAGCATCCGAACGCCAAGGGATGGGACTCGGTCACGTGGGACGCCTGGCTCCGCGCCCAGACCGACGACGACGAGGCCGTTCGCAACCTCGCCTTCGCGACCGGATCCGCGATGCTGACCAAGCCGACCCACACCTTCTCGCTCCTGCAGTCGCTCCTGATGGCGGCATCCGCCGGCTCCTACTCGAACCTCGTCGACGCCGACTTCATCCTCGACAAGCGCGTCGTGGGCGGCCTGCAGCAGGTGCCGATCCTGCTCGCCGAGCGCCTCGGCGACGACGTCATCCTGAACCAGCCGGTGCGGACTCTGGAGTGGAGCCCGTCGGACGCATCCGGTGCCCCTGCGACAGGCTCAGGGACCCATTCGGTGGTCGCCACCACCGACGACCTCACGGTTCGCGCACGGTTCGCGATCCTCGCGCACGCTCCCGTCCTCTACGACCGCATCTCGTTCGTGCCGCCGCTGCCGCGTCGTCAGCATCAGCTGCACCAGCATCTGTCGATGGGCTTCGTCATCAAGGTGCACGCGGTCTACGACCGCCCGTTCTGGCGCGAGCAGGGTCTGAGCGGCACGGCCTTCAGCCCCTACGAGCTCTCGCACGAGGCGTACGACAACACCAACCACGGCGACGAGCGGGGCACCCTGGTCGGATTCGTCAGCGACCAGAACGCCGACGACCTCTTCACGCTCTCCGCCGAGGAGCGCAAGGAGCGCATCCTCGAGTCGCTGTCGCACTACTACGGACCCGAGGCCAAGAACCCGGTCGTCTACTACGAGAGCGACTGGGGCACCGAGGAGTGGACCCGCGGAGCGTACGCCGCGAGCTTCGACATGGGCGGCCTGCACCGCTATGGAGCAGACCTGCGCTCGGCGGTCGGCCCCATCCACTTCGCCTGCAGCGACATGGCGGGCGCCGGGTACCAGCACGTCGACGGCGCCATCCGCATGGGACACCTCGCGGCGGCGAACATCGTCGAGTCCTCGCGAACCGCGGTCGACGCCGTCGAGGTCGGCTGATGGCCGGCGCGATCGTCGTCGGGTACACGGCGACGGATTCGGGAGCGGATGCCGCGGCGCTCGGCGCCCGACTCGCGCGCAGCCTGAACGCGGTGCTGCACCTCGTGATCGTGCTGCCCTCCGAGGGCACGCGCAACGCCGCCGTAGCGCCCGAGCGCGCCTACGAGGATCACATCCGCCGCCAGGGCAGGAAGTGGCTCGAGGAAGCGGTCGCGGGTCTTCCGCAGGAACTCGTCCGCAGCGGTCACGTCCGTTTCGGCGAGTCCTTCGCCGAGGGGCTGATCGCCGCCGGTGAGGAGTTCGGCGCCCGACTCATCGTCGTCGGAGCCGCGAACGGCAGCCTCTTCGGCCGCCACCGTCTGGGAAGCGTCGCCTCCGAGCTCGTGCACTCCTCGACGATCCCCGTCGCCCTCGCGCCGGCGGGAACCGCGACGCAGGACGACCACGTGCTCCCGCGCATCACCGCCGCGATCGGACAGCGCCCCGGCGCCGAGAACCTCCTCGACGAGGCTGTCAGCACCGCGCGCGACGCCGGGGTCGCGATGCGGCTCGTCTCGCTCGTGCCGTTCGACGTCCCACCCGGACTCGACACCGGCGCCATCCGGGTCGTCGGCGACGCGCACGCGCAGGACGTTCTCGCGGTCGCTCAGGGCCGCCTCCCCGCCGACCTCCAGGCCGTCGTCGAGGAGGCACCCGGCGACAGCGTCGAGGACGCCGTCGCGAATCTCGACTGGCTCCCCGGCGAGGTCGTCCTCGTCGGCTCCAGCCGGCTCGCGCAGCCGCGCAGGCTCTTCCTCGGGTCGACGGCGGCGAAGATGCTGCACGAGCTCCCCGTTCCCATGATCGTCGTCCCGCGCACCCGCGCCGAAGCAGGAGACCGCTGATGAGCAGCTCGAACCGGGCGACGGAGCCCGCATCCGGTGTGACCACCGGCATCTCCCAGAAGGGACTCAGCGCGGGAGCCGTCGGCGTCCTCGGCGCCGTGGTGATCGGCGTCTCCACGATCGCCCCGGCCTATACGCTGACGGCCTCGCTCGGTCCGACGGTCGCCGTGGTCGGGACCCAGGTGCCCGCGATCATCCTCGTCGGCTTCATCCCGATGCTGCTGACCGCCTTCGGCTACCGTGAGCTGAACCGCGAGATGCCGGACTCCGGCACGTCCTTCACCTGGGGCGTCCGCGCCTTCGGGCCGTGGATCGGCTGGATGACCGGCTGGGGCCTGATCGCCGCCACGGTCATCGTGCTGTCGAACCTCGCCGGCATCGCGGTGGAGTTCCTGTTCCTGCTCATCGCCCAGCTGAGCGGCAACCCCGACATCGCCGACCTCGCGTTCAACCCGTTCATCAACGTGGTCGTCTGCCTGCTGTTCATGCTCGGCGCCACGCTCGTCTCGTACCGCGACATGCAGACGACGCAGAAGTTCCAGTACATCCTGGTCGGCTTCCAGGTGATCGTGCTCGTCGTCTTCGCGGTCGTCGCGATCGTCAAAGCCGTGTCGGGAGAGGCGCCGGAGCCCACCGCGTTCTCGTGGTCGTGGTTCAACCCGTTCGAGGTGTCCTCGTTCAGCGCCTTCGCCGCCGGTCTCTCGCTGTCGATCTTCATCTTCTGGGGCTGGGACGTCGTCCTCACCATGAACGAGGAGACCAAGGACCCGGCGAAGACCCCCGGCCGCGCCGCCATGGTCACGGTCTTCGTGGTGGTGAGCCTCTACCTGCTGCTCGCGATCGGACTCATCATGTTCGCCGGCGTCGGCACTGGTGATCTGGGCCTCGCCAACGAGGACATCTCCGCCAACGTGTTCTTCGCGCTGTCGGACCCGGTGCTCGGCCCGCTCGCGTTCCTCGTGTCGCTCGCGGTGCTGTCGAGCTCGGCCGCGTCGCTGCAGTCGACCGCGGTGGGGCCTGCGCGCACGCTCCTTGCGATGGGGCACTACGGCGCCCTGCCGAAGAAGTTCGCCCGTGTCAGCCCGCGGTTCTTCACTCCCGGCTACTCGACGATCGTCTCGGCCGTCGTGGCATCCGTCTTCTACGCGGTCATGCGCCTCGTGAGCGAGAACGTCCTGACCGACACGATCCTGTCGCTCGGCATGATGATCTGCTTCTACTACGGCCTGACCGCGTTCGCCTGCGTGTGGTACTTCCGCAAGCAGTGGTTCGACTCGGCGCGGAGCTTCTTCTTCACCTTCCTGTTCCCACTCGTCGGCGGTGCGATCCTCGCGGTCCTCTTCGTCACCACGCTGATCGACTCGATGGATCCCGCGTACGGCAGCGGATCGAGCATCGGCGGAGTCGGACTCGTGTTCGTGCTCGGCGTCGGGATCATCGGCGTCGGCATCGTCATCATGATCTGGCAGGCCGTCAAGCGTCCGGCGTTCTTCCGCGGCGAGACCCTCGCCGCAGACGCTCCGCCGAGCCTGCGCCGTCGCTGACCCGCCGCCGACACCGTCGCGGCCGACCTTCCGTTCCCACAGAGAGAGATTCCATGAGCACTCAGACAGAGCAGGCGCTGCTCGACAGCATCCCCACCGGCCTCTTCATCGGCGGCGAGTGGATCGACGGCGAGACGGGCGGCACGTTCGACGTGACCGACCCGTCCACCGGCGCGGTCATCAAGACCATCGCCGACGCGACTCCGGCCGACGGCATCCGCGCGCTGGATGCCGCCGTGGCGGCGCAGGATGCGTGGGCGGCGACCGCTCCGCGCACCCGCAGCGACATCCTCCGCCGCGCGTTCGACCTCGTGCAGGAGCACAAGGAGGACCTCGCGCTGCTCATGACCCTCGAGATGGGCAAGCCCCTGGCCGAGGCCCGCGGCGAGGTCGTCTACGGCGGCGAGTTCCTCCGCTGGTTCAGCGAGGAGGCGGTGCGCATCAGCGGCCGCTACGGCATCAACCCCGAGGGCACCGGCCACATGGTCGTCTCGCAGCGCCCCGTCGGACCGTCGTTCTTCGTGACGCCGTGGAACTTCCCGTTCGCGATGGCCACGCGCAAAATCGCGCCCGCGCTCGCCGCCGGGTGCACTGTCGTGATCAAGCCGCCGGCACTCACGCCGCTGACGACGATCTTCTTCACGTCGCTGCTCGAGAAGGCCGGACTCCCGAAGGGTGTCGTGAACGTCGTGCAGACGTCGAAGTCGTCGGCTCTGTCGGCTCCGATCATCGCCGACCCGCGACTGCGCAAGCTGTCGTTCACCGGCTCGACCGAGGTCGGGCGCAAGCTCATCGCCCAGGCTGCGGAGGGCGTGCTCCGGGTCTCGATGGAGCTCGGCGGCAACGCACCGTTCGTGGTGTTCGACGACGCCGACCTCGACAAGGCCGTCGACGGCGCGCTCGCCGCGAAGTTCCGCAACATCGGCCAGGCGTGCACCGCGGCGAACCGCTTCATCGTGCACAAGGACGTCGCGGGCGAGTTCGGTCGCCGTGTGACCGAGCGCGTCAACGCCATGAAGATCGGCCGAGGCACCGAGGAGGGCGTGGCGATCGGCCCGCTCATCGACGAGGATGCCGTGGCCAAGGCCGGCGAGCTCGTCGACGACGCCGTCGAGCGCGGTGCGACGCTGCTCGCGGGCGGCAAGGCGCTCGAGGGCACCGGCACGTTCTACGAGCCCACGGTCCTGACCGACGTCGTCGCAGGCTCGGCGATCCTCCGCGAGGAGATCTTCGGCCCGGTGCTGGCGATCGCGACGTTCGAGACCGAGGACGAGGCGGTGCACCTCGCGAACGACACCGAGTACGGACTCGTCTCGTACGTCTTCACCGAGAACCTGCAGCGCGGGCAGCGGATGATCGACCGGCTCGAGACCGGCATGATGGGTCTCAACGTGGGCGTGGTGTCGAACGCCGCAGCCCCCTTCGGCGGCGTCAAGCAGTCCGGCGTCGGCCGCGAGGGCGGTCTCGAAGGCATCCACGAGTACCTGTCCACCAAGTACACGCTGATCCCGGTCTCCTGACCGGCCGGCCAGAGGAGGAGAGAACATGACCGATTACGCCGTCATCAACCCCGCCACCGGAGAGACGCTGGCGTCCTTCGACACCTTCACCGACGCGCAGATCGAGGAGGCCGTCGCGGCGGCCGATCGCGCGCACACCGAATGGTCGCGGTCGTCGACCGTCGCCGAGCGCGCGGCCCTCTTGCGTCGAGCCGCCGAGCTCCACCGCGAGCGCCGCGAGGAGCTGGCCGACATCTTCGTCCGCGAGATGGGCAAGCCGCGCGAGGCGGCACTCGGTGAGGTCGACTTCGCGGCCGACATCGCCGAGTACTACGCCGATCAGGCCGAGTCGATCATGGCCGACCAGCCGATCGCGATCCTGGGGGAGGGCACGGCGATCGTCCGTCGTTCGTCGCTCGGACCGCTCGTCGGCGTCATGCCGTGGAACTTCCCGGCGTATCAGATCGTCCGCTTCGCGGCGCCGAACCTCATCGTCGGCAACACGATCCTGCTGAAGCCGGCACCGCAGTGCCCCGAATCGTCGACCGCGATCGAGGCCATCTACCGCGACGCCGGGTTCCCCGAGGGTGCATACGTGAACGTGCTGGCGACGAATGACCAGATCGCCGACATGATCGCCGACCCGCGCGTGCAGGGCGTCTCGCTCACCGGCTCCGAGCGTGCAGGAGCGGCCGTGGCCGAGATCGCCGGACGCAACCTCAAGAAGGTGGCGCTCGAGCTCGGCGGCTCCGATCCGTTCATCGTGCTGTCGACCGACGACCTCGACGCGACGGTGCAGGCGGGCATCGACGCGCGGATCGACAACAACGGCCAGTCGTGCAACGGCGCCAAGCGCTTCATCGTCGTCGACGGCCTGTATGACGAATTCGTGGAGAAGTTCACCGCGAAGATGGCGGCCATCACCGCCACCGACCCGACGCTCGACGACACCGTGCTCGGCCCCGTCTCGTCGGAGGCCGCGGCCGAGAACCTGCAGCGACAGGTCGACCAGGCCGTCGAGCAGGGAGCGACGCTGCTCACGGGCGGCACCCGCGACGGAGCCTTCTTCGCCCCGACCGTGCTCGCCGATGTGACCCCCGAGATGAACGTGTACCGCGAGGAGCTGTTCGGCCCCGCAGCCGTCGTCTACCGGGTCGCCGACGAGGACGCCGCGATCCACCTCGCGAACGACACGACGTTCGGCCTCGGCTCGTACGTCTTCACGACGGACGCGGAGCAGGCCGAGCGGGTCGCGGACCGCATCGAGGCGGGCATGGTCTACGTGAACCTCGTCCTCGCGGACAGCCCGGAGCTGCCCTTCGGCGGAGTCAAGCGCAGCGGCACGTCCCGCGAGCTCGGACACCTCGCGGCCGACGAGTTCGTCAACAAGAAGCTCATCCGCATCGGCTGAGCTGAACGGACGGGAAGGGCGGATGCCGCGGCATCCGCCCTTCCTTCGTTCCCGGGTCGCTGAGCCCCCCTGGGTCGCTGAGCCCCCCCCTTGGGTCGCTGAGCCCTTCCCTTTGGTCGCTGAGCCTGTCGAAGCGCGTTTCGTCTCGCAGGCTCGCTCAACGACCGGGGGTGGGTCGCTGAGCCTGTCGAAGCGCGTTTCGTCTCGCAGGCTCGCTCAACGACCGGTGGTACCCGACCCGGGCGTAGGTTGGAGGCATGGCCACCGTCGCAGAGAACATCGTCCGGACTCTTCACGCCAACGGGATCGATCGGGTCTACGGTCTTCCCGGAGATTCGCTCAACGGCTTCACCGACGCGCTCCGCAAAGACGGCACGATCCGATGGGTCCACGTGCGGCACGAGGAGTCCGCGGCCTTCGCCGCGGCTGCGGATGCCGCGCTGACCGGCGAGCTCGCGGTCGTCGCCGGTTCCTGCGGGCCGGGCAACCTCCACCTCATCAACGGGCTCTACGACGCCAACCGTTCTCGCGTGCCGGTCCTGGCCATCGCGGCGCACATCCCGACCAACGAGATCGGCACCGGGTACTTCCAGGAGACGCACCCGCAGGAGCTGTTCCGCGAGTGCAGCGTCTACGTCGAGTACGTCGCCGACCCGCGGCAGATGCCGCGGCTGCTCGAGATCGCGATGCGCGCGGCCATCGAGCAGCGCGGTGTCGCCGTCCTCGTCATCCCGGGCGATGTGGCGCTCTCCGACATCGCCGATGACCGCGCCGTGGTGATCGAGCGCACGCGTCCGGTGGTGGTCCCGAGCGGGGCCGAGCTCGAGCGCGCCGCCACCCTCCTGAACGACGCGAAGAAGGTCACGATCCTCGCCGGCGCCGGGGTCGAGGGCGCCCACGACGAGGTCGTCGCTCTGGCCGACCGCCTCGGAGCGCCGATCGTGCACGCGCTCCGCGGCAAGGAGTTCATCGAGTACGACAATCCCTTCGACGTCGGGATGACGGGCCTGCTGGGCTTCGCCTCGGGCTATCGCGCGATGGAGGCCGCCGACACTCTGCTGGTCCTCGGCAGTGACTTCCCGTACGAGCAGTTCTATCCGGAGCACGCCACGACGATCCAGGTCGACATCCGCGGCTCGCAGCTCGGCAAGCGGCATCCGCTCGACCTCGGCCTGGTGGGCGACGTGCGCGCGACGGCCGAGGCCCTGCTCCCTCGTCTCGCCGAGCACACCGATCGCAGCCACCTCGACGATGCGACCGCGCACTATCGCAAGACCCGCGCCAAGCTCGACGACCTCGCGACCCCGACCAAGGCGGGCCGGCCGATCCACCCGCAGTACCTCGCCCGGCTCCTCGACGAGCAGGCGGCGGACGACGCGATCTTCACCGCCGACGTCGGGTCGCCCACCGTCTGGGCCGCCCGCTACCTCACGATGACCGAGGACCGGCGCCTGATCGGCTCGTTCACGCACGGCTCGATGGCCAACGCCCTGCTGCACGGCATAGGAGCCCAGGTGTCGCACCCCGACCGTCAGGTCGTTGCCCTGGCCGGCGACGGCGGTCTCGCCATGATGCTCGGCGAACTCCTCACGCTCACCCAGAACCGGCTGCCGGTGAAGACGATCGTGGTGAACAACTCCTCACTGAACTTCGTCGAGCTCGAGATGAAGGCCGCGGGCTTCGTCACCTACGGCACGGATCTCACCAACCCGAGCTTCGCCGCGATCGCCGAGGCCATGGGCATCTTCGCCCGTCGCGTCGAGAACAGCGAGGACCTCCCAGAGGCCATCCGCGAGGTGCTCGCGCACGAGGGTCCCGCCCTCCTCGACGTCGTCACCGAGCGGCAGGAGCTGTCGATGCCCCCGGCGATCGAGGCCGCGCAGGTCAAGGGCTTCGCGCTGTACGCGCTGCGAACGGTCATGTCCGGACGCGGCGACGAACTCCTCGACCTGGCGCGGGCGAACTGGCGCCAGTTCCTCTGAGCGCAGGCCGGAGCGCGGCGTCAGCTGTCGAGCAGCGCCCGCGCCTCCGCGGCCTCGCCGTGCCGGCCGAGCGCTTCGAGCACGTCGCCGAGTTCGAGCGCCGACACCTGGAGGAGCGGGGGCACGTCGACCGCGTGCTCGAGCGCGCTGCGGTAGATCGGCACGGCATCCGCCTGCCGTTCGTTCGCGGCGAGCAGTCGCGCGGCGAAGAGCTCCGAGCCGCCGGCTGACCCGGGATCCCCGATCGCGGCGAACCCGTCGGCGGCGGTGAGCGCCGCGGCCACCGCGTCGTCGATGCGTCCGAACTCGGCCAGCGCGCGGCCGCGGGAATCGGTCACGTCGGCGAGCAGCCATCCTGCCTCGTGCTCCTGGGCGAGGGCCGCAACCTCGTCGAACAGACCGAAGGCGCGATCGTCGCGGCGTCCGCCGTACGCCTGCCCGAGGTTGTGCAGGACGTCGGCCAGAGCGCCGACCGCCTCCGGTGCCCTCCGTGCGATCTCCGCGGCCGTCTCGAGCGACTCGATCGCATCGTCGTTCTCACCGAACCGGGCGAGGATCTTCGCGCGCTCGGTGAGGGCGACGGCCTGCTCCGCGTGCTCGCCGGCCTCGCCGAACAGCTCGGCCGCATAGCCGTGCGCGCCGACCGCCTGGCCGAACTCGCCGGAGGCGCCGAGAGCCCGGGCCAGCATGGACGCGGTCATGGCGCGCGAGCCGGCCGGGACCTCGGTCTGCTCCTCGCGTTCGAGCACCTGCCCGAACAGCTCGGCGGACTCCTCCGCGAGCCCGCTCGCCAGCATGGCACGAGCGAGTCGGAAGTCGATTCCCGCCTGGTCGCCGCCCTCCTGGGCGACGAACCGCGAGGTGACCCGATACCGCGAGACGGCCTTGTCCGGCTCCCCGGCGTCCTCCCACAGCGCCCCGGCCAGCAGGTGCGCCGTACCCAGAGCCTTCGTGGCCCCGAGTCCTGCGAGCAGACGGCACGCCTCATCGGCGTCCGCCGCCCCCTCGGTGAATGCCTCCGCGCCGCCGCGGACCCGCGCACGGGTCTGCAGAGCCTGCGCGCGGTGCCCCGTGCTCAGGTCGTCCTGCGCGAGGAGGCGATCGAGGAGCGCGGATGCCGCCTCCACGTCGTTCTTCTGCAGGACCGCCGAGATCGCGATGAGGGTGGTGGTATTGGTCAGCCGCGCATCTCCGGCCTCCGCGAATGCGCGTGCGGCGACCTCGGCCATGTCGAGCGCGGCATCCGGCTCCTCCGCGTGCATGTGCAGCGAGGCGCGGCTGATGGCCAGGTCGCCTCGGGACCACGCGGGGAGGCCGTCTGCGGCCTGGAGCTCGTCCTCGAGGGCCGCCGCGGCATCCGGCGTGTTCAGGCCGAACGTCGCCAGCTCCAGACGCTGCTCCAGGTCGGCCTGCTCGTGCCGTCCCGCCGCGCGCAGCGCGTCGATCCTCGCCGGAAGCAGCTCCCGCGCCTCCTCGACGCGGTCGAGAGCGATCAGGATGCCGAGACGCATCGACATGAGCTGCGAGATCTTGGCCGGATCCTCGACCTCGAGGGCCCGCGGCAGAGCCTCGAGAGTTTCGTGCTCCGCACCGAACTGGGCGAGGTCCATCGCGCGGTCGAACCATCCATCGGCGTCCGTCGGCACCGCCGCGTCGGGTGTCGCGACGAACGCGTCCGAGCGGATCGGCACGTCGTAGTGCTCATCGCGGAGCGTGCGCAGCCGCTCCAGGCTGCGCGCATGCCCGTCCGTGCCGTCACGGCCGTCGAAGTCGGCGCCGATGCGCTCGGCGGCCGCCCACGCGGCATCCGCCAGAT
>JAZBLS010000117.1:0-10505 GCA_037033365.1 Actinomycetota bacterium
CTGGTCAGCTCGCTGTCCTCGAATCCGTCTGTCGCCAGGAATGCCACTCGGCTGTCGGTGAGAGTCGCCATGATGCGTCCTTTCGTTGAGGTCGAGTCCCGGATGGGGACACCTCGACCCTCTCGCAGGAGGCGGATGCCGTGAAGGGGGTGGCCGGATGGGAACGGCGATGCTAACGGTTCAGCCAGAGGCTGCCATCGCCGCCGACCGCCAGGATCCTCCCATGCGCTCGTACGTCACGATCGCATGGCAGTTGCGGCAGCGGACGTCGCATCGGTCGATCTCCGCGGCGATGATCGCGATGCTGAATCCGTTGCGGACCAGCTGCATGACGCTGTCTCTCTTTCCCTCGCCTGGTCGATGATCGAAATCCAGAACCCGGAGATCCACGACACCGCAGTCGACGCAGGGGTGCGAGGAGAGGTGCGCGGCGACGAAGGCGATGCCGGCGGCCCGCTGAGCATCCGCTCGCGCTCGGATGACGGAGAGGTGACGCTCGCGATTGCGTCGGTAGTACTCCCGCGACGACGCTCGGTTGCACGAGCGGCACACCTCTTGCAAGCCGTCCGAGCGAGAAGCCTTGCGATTGAAGTCGCCTCTCGGCTTGGACTCGCCGCACGTCCCGCACCGGCGGAGCGCCTCGCCTTCGCCCGATACGCTCGTCTGATCCATCCGGTGACGGTAGCAATGAGTACCGACAACGGCGTCTCACACACAGTGGGCCCTGTGGGGATCGAACCCACAACCCGCGGATTAACCTGCCACTTCGGCTTTCGCCGCCATCCTCGCGGATGTTCGTGGTCTGGACTGTCCCTTCACCATGGCTCTCGCCGAAGGTGCCACCCGTCCAGTCTCTACACCTTCCGGATTCTCATCCGGCTTGGCTCGGGATTGCCATCTGTTCCCAGGAAGGGTTCCCCGACTTTGAGTGGTGTCATCCCCGGAGTTTCCCCCGAGGCGCTCCTATTACGTTGAAGTCCGCTGCTCTGCCAATTGAGCTAAAGGCCCGTGCATCGCCCCGAAGGGCGACTGTCCCATCCTAGCCTGCGTCGATCGCGCGACCACCCGGCCGCACGGTGCGCAGGGCGCACGGAAGGGGCCGCCGACGAAGTGTCTCGTCGACGACCCCTTCCTTCTCTCGCCGTCCTCCCCCGAGTGGCGAGAGCGATGCCGAGCTCCCGACTCGGCAACCCGGGCTGCTTACTCAGCCGGGGGCATCAGGACCGAGTCGATGAGGTACACGGTCGCGTTCGCGGTCTGGACGCCACCGCAGATGACGTTGGCGTCGTTGACCATCAGGCTGTCGCCGCTGCCGGTGACCTCGAGGTCAGCACCCTGGACCGTGGTGTGCATGCCGTCGATGTCGGACGGAGCGATCTGGCCGGGGACGACGTGGTACGTCAGGATCGAGCTGAGCGTCGCGCTGTCGGTCTTGAGAGCCTCGATGGTGGCCGGGTCGATCTTCGCGAAGGCCTCATCGACCGGGGCGAAGACGGTGAACTCGTCTCCGTTGAGCGTGTCGACGAGGTCCACGTCGGGGTTGAGCTGACCGCTGACCGCTGCGACGAGCGTGGTGAGCAGCGGGTTGTTCGATGCAGCGACGGCTACCGGGTCCTTCGCCATGCCTGCGACCGAGCCATCGCCGTCCGGAACAGCCTCTGCGTATGCGGCACAGCCGGGGCCGACGAGGTTCGCGGCCGGGTCCATGGTCTCGGGGGCCGTCGACTCGGACGTCTCAGGTGCCGTCGACTCTGCCGGCTCTTCCGTGGTGGTGCCGCCCATGGTGCAGGCGGAGAGCAGGAATGCGCTCGCCAGCGTGAGGGTGATCGCTGCGGTGACCTTCTTCTTGGTGCTGAACATCTCGAGCTCCTTCAGGACTTTGCCACGGCCTCTCCGTGGCGTTGATGGCTGTTCGGAACCCCCTCGGAAACGGATGGGAGGAATTTCACACTTTTTTCGATCCCATCCGTTTCGCCTCTGTCGGCGAACAATCATCGACAGAGGGAGTTCCTCGCGGGATTCCCCTCCAATGTCGAGATTTATTCGTTCCCGTCCGGGTGCCGCCTGCGCCGAGAACGAGGGGAGATGCGGCATGCTTGTAGAGATGGTCATCGATGGGATGGACGTACCCGAAGACGGGACGGCACGGGATGCTGTCGCCGATCTGCTCGTCCGCATCGGCGATGGCGACGAGCGCGCGTTCGCCGAGCTCTACGACTCGCTCTCACCACGTGTCTTCGGTCTCATCCTGCGGGTCCTCGTCAACCGTTCCCAGAGCGAGGAAGTCCTCCAGGAAGTCTTTCTCGAGATCTGGCAATCCGCTTCCCGCTTCGCTCCGAACAAGGGGCAGGGAAGAACCTGGGTCATGACGATCGCTCACCGCCGTGCGGTCGACCGGGTCCGAGCATCCCAGTCCAGCGCGGACCGAGATGTGAAGGCCGGGTTCAGGGATATCGGCGTCGCGCACGACAGTGTCGCGGAGCGGGTGGAACTGGGCATCGAGGGCGAGAAGGTCGTCAACGCCCTCGCAGGCCTTCCCGAGGCGCAGCGTGAGGCGCTCGTCCTCGCTTATTACGGTGGTTACAGTCAAAACGAGGTGGCCGTGCTCGTAGGAGCACCGCTGGGGACGATCAAGACAAGGATGCGAGACGGGCTCACCCGTCTTCGGACAGCACTGGGGGTGACAGCAGCATGAACGAGAACGAATTCGCCGAACTCTCGGCGGGAGCAGCACTGCATGCGCTGTCGCCGGAAGACCAGCGTCGATACGAGGCAGCACGCGTCGCGCATCCGGAATGGCAGAGCATGACCGAGACGGATGCCGAGGCGGTAGCGCTGCTCGCCGACCGTGTCGCTCCGGTCACTCCGCCCGCAGACATCCGCGCCGCTCTTCTCGCCCGCATCGCCACGACGCCCCAGGGGCGCGACGCCGATCCGAGTGATGAGACCCCCGCGGCGACGACTCCGAGCACGCGCGCGTCCGGCTCCGCAGCCGCACCCAACAAGCGCCTCCGCATCCTGTTCGCACTCGCCGCCTGCCTCGCACTCCTTGTGGGTGTGGGAGTCGGCACGGTCGCCCTCAACAGCTATCTCAACCGCCCGGCGAGCGTCGTCGCGCTCGAGCAGATCGAGGCCGCGGGCGATGCCCAGCAGGCGTCGGTCGAGCTTGCCGACGGCGGAACCGCCACGGCGCACTGGTCGGCCTCGCTCGGCACGTCCGTGCTCGTCACAGACGGGATCCCGGCTCTCGACGAGGGCCAGACCTACGAGCTCTGGTACGTCCGCGGAGAGACGCCGATCTCGGCCGGAGTGTTCGCGGCGGATGCCGGCGACGCGACCGCCGTCCTCGCGGGGGACATGCACGCGGGAGATGTGATCGCCGTCACGATCGAGCAGGCGGGCGGCTCTCCGACCGGTCAGCCGACCACAGACCCGATCGTCGCCATCCCCACCGCCTGATCTTTCGGATCACGCGTACCCTGGAGTGATGCCCGAGCAGTTCTCCCGGCCCGTGCGCCGCCCCACGAGTTCCTTCGACAACATCGTCGGCAGCCACGATCCCGCCGAGGAGACGCGGATCGCCCACGCCACGGCATCCGCTCTGCTCACCCGCGTGCGCGCCGACGAGAGCGGGATGAGCGCCGAGCGCCTCGTCGCGTTCACCGACGAGCACGGCATCGACGAGATCGCCGAGCTGTGGTCGAAGGCACCATCGCGGACTCTTCCGGGAGCCCTGTGGCGGCTCTATCTGCTGCAGCTGGCCATCCATGCCGACCCGCAGACTGCGGCGCTGCTCTACGAGCGGGGGCGGGTCGAGCTGGCATCGGCGGACGCCGTGATCGCCGGAGCGCCGGTGCCGGCGAACCCCGAGGAGATCGTCGTCTTGATCGACACGATCCTGCGCGGTGCGTTCCGCGGGGACTTCGCGGTGGCACTCGACCGTGCGGCAGCGTTCTCACGCGTGCAGGCGTCGGGAGCGACGCACACGGCCGACGACTACGAGCTGACGGAGCCCGCGCGTGCGAGCGACCTCACGGCACGAGCGCTGCGGCTGAGCAGCTACGGGCAGGATCTCACGGCATCCGCGGCGCTGTGGCGGACGGGCTCGCTGGCCTGAGCCCGTGCGCCGGGCGCAGAGGAGCGCCCGGGCATGAAAAGACCGGGCCGCAAGAACGCCTCTCGGCGGAAGGCCGCTCGCGGCGGCGAAAATTGGAGCCCGGGGTTATGCGGCCCGGCCACTCCATTGTAACGCGATACCGGCAGAGCTATTCCCGGCGTCGTAGGCTCTGATCATGACCAGGCGCTTCGCTCTGATGCTCGATCCGGCCGCAGCGGACGATGACCGCACCGACTTCTCCGACACCTTCACGGCCGTCGACGCCGCGGCTCCCGCACTCAGCGTCGGTGAGCTCAGCACGCAGCGCGGCGACGGCGTCTTCGAGTCGATCGGCGTGATCGACCGCCACGCACAGGAGGTCGTCCCTCACCTCGAGCGGCTCGCGCACTCGGCGGAGCTGTGCGATCTTCCGCTGCCGCACCGGGTGCAATGGCACCAGGCCATCGACCGCGCGGCGGCGGACTGCGGCGAGGGGGAGTGGGTCATCAAGCTCATCCTCAGCCGCGGGGTCGAGCACGGGCCGACGCCGACCGCGTGGGTCACGGCCGCCCCGGCATCCGACTTCTCCGCCGTGCGGGCGAACGGCGTACGCGTGGTCACGCTCGACCGCGGGTACGACCTCGACATCGCCGAGCGGGCGCCGTGGCTGTTGCTCGGGGCGAAGACCCTGTCCTATGCCGTGAACATGGCGGCGCTCCGGGAGGCGCATCGACGGGGCGCGGATGACGCGATCTTCCTCTCCCGCGACGGCTTCGTGCTCGAGGCTCCGACCGCGTCGCTCATCCTGCGCTTCGGCGACCGCTTCGTCACCCCTGAGCCGAATGGCGGCATCCTGCACGGCACCACGCAGCTGAGCGTGTACGAGCACCTCACGGCGCGGGGGTTCGCGGCGGAGTACGGCAGGATCCCGGCATCCGATCTCACGAAGGCGGATGCCGCGTGGCTCGTGTCGAGCGTGCGTCTGGCCGCCCCGATCACCGCTGTCGACGGGGCCGAACTGCCCGTGGACCACGCTCTGACGGAGGAGCTGAACGCCTACCTCCTGTCGCCCCGGGACTGACCGCGTGGCGGGTCGTCTCTCGCCACCCGCCGAGCACAGATTCGGATCCGCGCCCCTCCCCGCGAGCACAGATTCGGATCTCGCGACCGACACGCCGCAGGAAGGGAGAGGGTAGCGGTGTGGCGCCGCGCGTCGTCCGAAGCTGTGCCCGCGAGCTAGTCCCCGCATCCGAGGTCGTGCCCGGCGAACGGCCCGATGCATCCGAAGTTGTGCCCGGCCAGGCGTTCAGACCGGCCGGCGGGCCATTGTGGCGACGATCGCGCGCTCGACGACGTCCCAGTCATGGATGACCATCGCGTAATCGAAGCGCAGTGTCGCGTGTCCCCATGCCGCGGCTGTCGCATCGCGAACGAGATCCCGATGCCGCAGTGACTCCTCCTCGTGGTTCTCCTTGCCGTCGGTCTCCACGATCAGCCAGCCGTCGATCAGGAGATCCACGTGCCCTGTTCCGACGACCGGCACCTGAGTGCCGACTGTCCAGCCGTACTTGCGCAGCCTCAGCCGCACCAGCGACTCGAGGCCGCTGTCGGCATCCGTCCGTGAGAAATCGATGAGGTCTCGACCGACGTGGCCGATTGTCTCTCGCAGCCAGCGCAGACCCGACCGTGAGATGAGGCCGAGCCTCCGCGCCGACTCGAGAGCGACGAAGAACGATTCGGCCCCTTTGCATCGATAGATCTGGAGGAGGGTCCGCGGAACCGACGGCAATGCGAATGCGCCACGTGAAGGACCCGAATCCCAGTGGCGTACACAACTGCACTCCTTACTGCTCTCTCCGTGATGGTGTCGGTGACCGCGCAGCCAGATGTGCACGCCGACGTCGTCGAGCACCCAGATGCCCCGATGACGCGCGGCCGTCTCACGTCCGAGCGAGCCGCCGTGCTCGGCCGCCTCTCGTGCCTCGGTGCAGGCTGTCGATGCGGCATAGATACCCCGGCGAAGGCGCACGAGATCTCCGCGCTCGATGTCGAACTCGATCGCGCGACGTGAGCGGGCTTCGCGCAGCTCGCGCCATGTGCAGATCTCGATGGCTGACGTGTGGCACATCGCCTCAGCATGGCCATCCGCGGCAACCGTCGGATGCCCGAATCCCGGGATCGGTGGAGAGTCGTCTCGTCGTCGCACCGGTGCAGAAGAAAAGCAGGCGGCCACCGCGTGCACAGATTCGGATGCCGACGACGAAACGCCGTGTGATCCGAAGACCACACGGCGTTTCGCGGACGAAGTCCGAAGTTGTGCCCGAGAGGGCGGGCCCGTCGTAGGAGGGGCTTATCCGAAGCGTCCCGAGACGTAGTCCTCGGTGGCCTGCACCGACGGGGTGGTGAAGATCGACGTGGTGTCGTCGTACTCGATGAGCTTGCCGGGCTTGCCCGTGCCGGCGATGTTGAAGAACGCCGTCTTGTCGGACACGCGGCTCGCCTGCTGCATGTTGTGCGTCACGATGACGATCGTGAACTCGTTCTTGAGCTCGCCGATCAGCTCCTCGATCGCGTAGGTCGAGATCGGGTCCAGGGCCGAGCAGGGCTCGTCCATCAGCAGGACCTCGGGGGAGACGGCGATCGCGCGCGCGATGCACAGACGCTGCTGCTGTCCACCGGAGAGGCCGGATCCCGGACGATCGAGGCGGTCCTTGACCTCGTTCCACAGGTTGGCGCCGGTGAGGGACTTCTCGACCAGGTCGTCCTGCTCGCTCTTCGACATCTTGCCGTTGTTGAGCTTCACGCCGGCGAGGACGTTCTCCTTGATCGACATGGTCGGGAACGGGTTCGGACGCTGGAACACCATGCCGACCTGACGACGCACGAGCACCGGGTCGACGCCGGGGCCGTAGAGGTCCTTGCCGTCGAGCAGCACCTCGCCCTGCACACGTGCGCCGGGGATGACCTCGTGCATGCGGTTCAGGGTGCGCAGGAACGTGGACTTGCCGCAGCCCGAGGGGCCGATGAACGCGGTGACGCTGCGCGGCTGGATGTCGAGGGAGACGCCCTCCACCGCGAGGAAGTCGCTGTAGTAGACGTTGAGGTCGTTGACTTCGATGCTCTTGGACACGTGAGGTTCCTTCGGGTTGCGGCTCAGCGGCCGGAGGTCTTCGGGGCGAACAGCTTCGCGACGAGACGCGCGAGCAGGTTCAGCACCATGACGATGAGGATGAGGGTGAGGGCTGCAGCCCAGGCGCGGGCGATCGACGCGTCGGGGTTGGTGCCCTGGTTCATGTACTGGTTGTACGCGAACACCGGGAGGGTCATCATCTGACCGTCGAAGATGTTCGTGTTGAGGCTCTGCGTGAACCCGGCCGTGAGGAGCAGGGGAGCGGTCTCGCCGATGACGCGGGAGATCGCGAGCATGACGGAGGTCGTGATGCCGGCGATCGAGGTGGGAAGGACCACCTTGAGGATCGTCAGCCACTTCGGCACACCGAGCGCGTACGAGGCCTCGCGGAGCTCGTTGGGGACGATCTTCAGCAGCTCCTCGCTGCCTCGCACGACGACCGGGGTCATCAGCACGGCGAGGGCGAGGGCGCCCATGATGCCCATCGAGATGCCGGGACGGAAGAGCAGCGCGAACACGGCGTAGATGAACAGACCGGCGACGATCGACGGGATGCCGGTCATCACATCGACGAAGAAGCGGATCGCGGTCGCGATCTTCCCCCGCCCGTACTCGACCAGGTAGATCGAGGTCATGAGACCGACGGGGACCGAGATGATCGTCGCGGTCAGCGTGATGAGCACCGTGCCCCAGATCGCGTGCACGATGCCGCCGCCGTCGCCGACGATGTTGCGCATCGAGGAGCTGAAGAACTCGGCGTCGAACCGGGTGATGCCGTTCGTGACGACGGTCCACAGGAGCGAGACGAGGGGCAGGAGGGCGATGAGGAATGCTGTCGCGACGAGCGCGGTCATCAGGCGGTCGACGGCCTTGCGGCGGCTCTCGACGATCGAGGAGATCACGGTGATGATCACCATGTAGAGCAGGATGCCGACGATCACGGTGCCCGCGATGTTGAAGTCGGCCAGGTCGGTGCCGATCGCGGCGACCCCGAAGACGGCGGCGGCGACGGCGAACGAGGCGCCGAGCAGGGCCCACGGGACCCACTTCGGCAGTCTGCCGGACGTGAGGGCGCCGGCGCTGGCCGGTGCGGTGGCGGTGAGGACGGTCATGTCAGTTCGCTCCCGAGAACTCGGCGCGGCGCGCGACGATCCAGCGCGCCAGGGCGTTGACCGCGAAGGTCACGACGAAGAGGATGAGGCCGGTCGCGATCAGGGTGTTCACGCCGGTGTCGTGCGCCTCGGGGAAGGCGAGCGCGATGTTGGCGGGGATCGGCGTGGGGTTCGTGGCCGTGAGCACCAGGAAGCTGACCACCGGAGCGGGGGAGAGCACCATCGTCACGGCCATGGTCTCGCCGAGCGCACGGCCGAGGGCGAGCATCGCCGCTGAGACCATACCACCGCGGGCGAAGGGCAGGACGGCCATGCGCACCATCTCCCAGCGCGTGGCGCCCAGAGCCAGGGCCGCCTCCTCGTGGAGCTTCGGCGTCTGCAGGAAGACCTCGCGGCAGATGGCCGTCATGATCGGGATGCACATCACCGAGAGGACGAGGGCCGCGGTGAGGATCGTCTTGCCGGTGGAGGAGACCTGCCCCTGGAAGAACGGCACCCAGGAGGCGTTGGTGTTCAGCCAGGCGTACATGGGCTGCAGCAGCGGTGCGAGCACGAGTCCGCCCCAGAGACCGAAGACGACCGACGGCACGGCAGCGAGGAGGTCGATGACGTAGCCGAGGAATGCGGCGAGGCGGCGGTGCGCGTAGTGCGAGATGAAGAGAGCGATGCCGATCGCGATCGGAGCGGCGATCAGGAGGGCGATGAAGGAGGCCCAGAGCGTACCGAAGACGAGCGGCCACACGTACTCCCAGAAGGACCTGCCCTTGAGGATGTGGTTGTCGGTCGTGTCGAGCTCGAAGGCAGGGATGCTCTGGATGATGAGGAACGCGGCGACCAGAGCGAGCACGATGAGGATGATCACCCCCGCGCTGAGCGCGGTGCCGGAGAAGACCCGGTCGCCGAGCCGCTGCTTGGCCTTGATCGGCGCGGGCGGCGCCTGGGTCGGTGCCGGAGTCGGCGCCTGCGTCTGCGTCGTCGTGCTCATGGTCTCCCTGTCTCGGGCCGAGGGTGTCGGGTGCTGACCCGGCGGAGCCCCCGCGTCCGATCGGGACGCGGGGGCACCGCCTTCATCAGCTGTCAGCCGTGGGGCTGGGGTCAGCCGACCTGGATCAGGTCGATGGCTGCGAGGACCTGCTCGCGCAGACCGTCGGAGATCGGAGCGCTGCCGGCGTTGTCCGCCGCGGCGTCCTGGCCCTCTTCGCTCGCGATGTAGGTGAAGTACGCCTTGACGAGCTCGGCGACGTTCTCGTCCTCGTACTGCTCGCAGCCGATGAGGTAGCTCACCAGGGCGATCGGGTATGCGCCGTCAGCTGCGGCGGCCGGGTCGACGTCGAAGACGAGGTCGCCCTCGCCGCGACCCTCGACCAGCGACGAGCCCTCGACGAGCTTGGACGCAGCCTCGGCGGAGTACGGGACGAACTCCTCGCCGACGCCGACGTGCACCTGGCCGAGGTCGCCGACCTGCGACGCGTCGGCGAAGCCGATGGCGCCGTTACCGGCCGTGATGGCCTGGACGACACCCGAGGTTCCCTGAGCGGCCTCGCCACCCTCGATCGGCCACACGTCGGCCGGCTCGTAGGTCCAGACGTCCGCAGCGGTCGCGGAGAGGTACTTGGTGAAGGTCTCCTGCGTGCCCGAGGGGTCGGAGCGGTGCACCGGCGAGATCGCCAGGTCGGGCAGCTCGACGCCCTCATTCAGGCCGGCGATCGCCGGGTCGTTCCAGTTCGAGATCGTGCCGGCGAAGATGCCCGCGATCGTTGCCGCGTCGAGGTTCAGCGTGTCGATGCCCTCGAGGTTGAACGCCACGGCGACGGGGGAGATGTACAGCGGCACCTCGACGATGTCGTCGGTGGTGCAGGCGCCGAAGCCGCCGGCGGCGACCTCCTCGTCGTTGAACGCGCGGTCGGAGCCGATGAAGTTGGAGCCGCCCTCGAGGAAGTTCTCGCGACCCGTGCCCGAACCGGTCGGCTCGTAGTTGACGGTCACCTCGGGGTTGGCGGTCTGGAACGCGGCGACCCATGCCTCCTGGGCGGCCGTCTGCGACGAGGCTCCGGTGGCGTCGATGGTGCCGGAGAGAGTGGACTCGGACGGCTCGCCGGTCGAGCCGGACCCGCCGCCTTCGTTCGCGGCACAGCCGGCGAGAGCGAGAGCGGCCACGGCGCCGATG
>JAZBLS010000118.1:0-10463 GCA_037033365.1 Actinomycetota bacterium
CGAACGCAGACACGTGAGGAAAGCCACCGGCTTGCTTCGCCGCGTCGATAACGGACGTCCGCGCACGCGCAGAAGCGTCCCTCGCCGAGGTACTCCGTCAATGGTACCGGATGACCCGGTAGGCTGAGGACACCGATTCCCCTCTGCAGAACACGGAGTTCCCCATGCTCGACGGCGCCTTCTTCTCACACGTGATCGCCTGGGTCATCGGGGCGATGACCGTGTGCGCCGCCGGCTTCTCGTTCGCGGCCCTGTTCTCGCTCGGACGCTCCGGCTACCGCAAGGACTGACAGTTCGGGGCGCTCTGCCCCGGGAGGACACACGGCGTCCCGCGTTCCGGCCGCCGCGATAACCTGAGAACACCCCCTAACTTCACGATCGAGGAGCCTTCTGTGCCCGAAGCATCAGCCAACATCGGAGTCGTCGGACTCGCCGTCATGGGTTCGAACCTCGCCCGCAACCTCGCCAGCCGCGAGGGCAACACGGTGGCGATCTTCAACCGCAGCTACGAGAAGACCGAGACGCTGCTCACCGAGCACCCCGAGGCCGAGTTCGTCCCCGCGTCGACGTACCAGGAGTTCGCCGACAGCCTGCAGAAGCCGCGCACCGCGATCATCATGGTCAAGGCCGGTCGCCCGACGGATGCCGTGATCGACTCCCTCGTCGAGGTCTTCGAGCCCGGCGACATCATCGTCGACGGCGGCAACGCCTACTTCCCCGACACGATCCGCCGCGAGAAGGCCGTCCGCGAGACCGGCATCAACTTCGTCGGCGCCGGCATCTCCGGCGGCGAGGAGGGCGCGCTGCTGGGCCCGTCGATCATGCCCGGCGGATCCGACGAGTCCTGGGTCACGCTCGGCCCGATCCTGAAGTCCATCGCCGCGGTCGCCGAGGGCGAGCCGTGCGTGACGCACGTCGGTCACGACGGCGCCGGCCACTTCGTCAAGATGGTGCACAACGGCATCGAGTACGCCGACATGCAGCTCATCGCCGAGGCCTACGACCTCATCCGCCGCGGCACGGGCAAGACCCCGGCCGAGATCGCGGAGATCTTCGCCGAGTGGAACAAGGGCGAGCTCGAGTCGTACCTCATCGAGATCACCGCCGAGGTGCTGCGCCAGGTGGATGCCGAGACCGGCAAGCCGCTCGTCGACGTCATCGTCGACCAGGCCGGTGCCAAGGGCACCGGAGCCTGGACCGTGCAGACCGCGCTCTCCCTCGGCGTCCCCGTCTCCGGCATCGCCGAGGCCACGTTCGCCCGCTCGCTGTCCTCGCACCCCGAACAGCGCGAGGTCGCCGGCTCCCTCCCCGGCCCCGACGCCCTTCGACAGGCTCAGGGACCCAGCTTCGAAGTGGCCGACGAGACCGCTTTCATCGAGGACGTCCGCCTCGCGCTCTACGCGTCGAAGATCGTCGCCTACTCGCAGGGCTTCGACGAGATCCGCGCCGGCGCCGCCGAGTACGACTGGAACATCGACCTCGGCGCGATCAGCAAGATCTGGCGCGGCGGCTGCATCATCCGCGCCCAGTTCCTCAACCGCATCGCCGACGCGTACCAGGCGGAGCCGGGCCTTCCCGTGCTGCTCACCGCCCCGTACTTCACCGAGGCCATCACCCGCGCCCAGGCCTCCTGGCGCCGCGTCGTGGTCGCGGCGGCGCAGGCCGGCATCCCCGCGCCCGCGTTCTCGTCGTCGCTGTCGTACTACGACGGCATCCGCGCCGACCGCCTGCCCGCCGCCCTCGTGCAGGGGCAGCGCGACTTCTTCGGAGCGCACACCTACAAGCGCATCGACAAGGAAGGCACCTTCCACACCCTGTGGTCCGGTGACCGCACCGAGATCGAGGCAGAGGACACGCACTGAGCGCCGGTCCCCGCTGACGCACAGAAGGCCCCGGCTTCCCGCCGGGGCCTTCTGGCTTTCTCCGCCGCTGCTCAGCGTGTGATGTCCTGCACCGTGCCCTTGGCGAGCCGGAGCCGTCGCGTGGCCCGACGCGCGACGGCCGAGTCGTGGGTCACGACGATCATGGTGATCCCCTCGCGGCACAGCCCCTCCAGCAGCTCGAGGATCTCATCGCGCATGCTCTCGTCGAGGTTGCCGGTCGGCTCGTCGGCGAGCAGCACGCGCGGACGCTTCACGATCGCCCGCGCGATCGCCACGCGCTGCTGCTGACCGCCGGAGAGCTCCGTCGGCAGGTGGTCTCCCCGATCCGCGAGACCGACGTGGGCGAGGGCCTCGCTCACCCGGGCGGCACGCTCGGTCTTGGTGAGGTTCCCCGGCTCGAGCGCCATGTCGACGTTCTCGGCCGCGGTGAGCGTCGGGATGAGGTTGAAGCCCTGGAACACGAATCCGATCTCCTCGGACCGGATCCGACTGAGCTCGCGCGCGGATGCCGACGCCAGTTCGGTGTCGCCCAGCCGAAGCGATCCGCTCGACGGCTTGTCCAGCGCACCGAGCATCTGCAGCAGCGTGGACTTGCCCCCTCCCGTAGGGCCCTGGATGGTCACGAACTCACCGGGGTGGATGACGAGGTCGACACCGGTCAGCGCCTTCACGATCCGCCCCTTCTGCGTGTAGGTGCGGGTCACGTTCTCCGCGCGGTAGAGCGGAGTCGCGGCATCCGTTCCCTGTGCCGCCGAGGCGACGTCTGCGATGGTCATGTCTGTCTCCTTGAGGTGTGTGGTGTGTGCTCTGGTGCGATCAGCCGACCGACCGCAGCGCTTCCGCCGGGCTGAGGCGCGAGGCCCGCCAGCCGCCGAAGGCTCCGGCGACGAGGCCTCCGAGCACGGCGAGTCCGACCGCGGCGACGAGGACCCACGGGGTGAACGGGGCCTGCAGCACGATGTCAGCCGCCTGCTGCGCCTGGAACATGCCGCCCCCGCCGCCCGTTGGCCCGCCGCCGAGACCGCCGGGGCCCGTCTGCTCCGCACCTGCCGCGGACGCGGCGACGGTCGGCTTGATCAGGTTGATCGCGACGATGCCGGCGATGCCGAGCACGAGGCCGACCGCCCCACCGATGAGGCCCTGCACCATCGACTCGCCGGCGACCTGACGGACGACCCGTCCGTTCGACCAGCCGATGGCCTTGAGCGTTCCGAACTCGCGCGTCCGCCGCGAGACGCCGGAGAGGGTGAGCAGCACCGACAGCAGCACCGCCACGGCGAGCACGATGATCGACAGCCAGGTGCCGAGGTTCGTGATGAGCGACGTCGCGCTCGACAGGGATCCGGAGACGGTCGACGCGAGCTCGGACTGCGACGTCACGGTGGCGTCGGGGAGCTCATCGGCTAGGGCGGCCTGCACCGATGCGATCGCGTCCGCGGACTCCGCCTGCACGTATACGGTCGAGATGACGTCGCCCGCTCCGGAGAGCTCCTGCGCGGTGTCGAGCGGGAGGTAGACGTTCGCCGCGGTGTCGGCGGAGTCGGAGGTGGATGCGACGATGCCGACGACCTCGACCTCGGACCCTGCGACGTCGATCGTGTCGCCGACGGCGATCTCGTTCGTGGTGGCGTAGGTCGCGTCGACGAGGGCGACCAGTGCGCCGGAGTCGTCGCCGTCCAGCGCTCGTCCGTCGCTGACCTCGACCGAGGCGAGGGGGCCGATGGAGGCGGCATCCGGGTCGATGCCGAGGACGGTGAAGGAGTCGACGCCGAAGGATCCGCCGCCGGCGCCGTCCGAGCCGCCGGAGGGCGGGGCCTGGCCTTCGCTCGGCATGGCGCCTTCGGCATCCTGCTGTCCGAATCCGCCGCTCGGGAGCTCTCCCGAGAACGTGGAGTTGGTGAGGCTCAGTGCGGCGGTCGCTGCCGTGACGCCGTCGGTCGACGTCACGGTGTCGAGGACGGACGAGTCGAGCGTGCCGCGCATGAAGTCGGTCCGCAGGGTGGACTGGCTGAGCGTCGTCGTGTCGCCGTCCGAGGTGCCGTCGTCGGTCCCGAAGTCGAAGCGCTGCCCGCCGCCCTCCCCCGGTTCTGCCGCAGCGCCCGTGACGGTCAGGTCGGTGCCGACGCCGTAGACCGATTCGAGCGCCTGCGCCTGGGCGTCCCGCACGCCGGCGGTCAGCGCGTTGACGATGATGACGAGCGCGATGGCGATCGCGAGTCCGATCGCGACGATCAGGGTCTGCTTCTTGCGGCCAGCCAACTCTCGCCGCAGGTATCTGCCGTACATGTGTCTCCTTCCGCCGCGCCGATCGCGGGCCGATGACGACGCTAGGGGCGCGTTTTCTCAGAGATCGATGGGCGGGTGATGAGAAACCTATGGACGGAGATCACTCCCAGCGGATGCATAGTCCGCTCCATAGAAATCCCATAGGAGATTCCGCAGAATGGGGTCATGAGCACCGACCTTCCCGAACTGCGCCGCCCCGACGGCTCCCCCCTGCGCATCCTCGCCGTCGACGACGAGCAGATGCTCACAGACCTCCTCGCGATGGCCCTGCGCATGGAGGGCTGGGAGGTCCGCACCGCGTCGTCCGGGCTCGAGGCGCTGCAGGTCGCCCGGGAGTTCGAGCCCGATGCGCTGGTGCTCGACATCATGATGCCGGACCTCGACGGCATGGCCGTGCTGCGACGCCTCCGCGAGTCCGGCAGCCTCGTGCCCGTGCTCTTCCTCACGGCGAAGGATGCGGTGGGCGACCGGGTCGCCGGTCTGACTGCCGGCGGCGACGATTACGTCACGAAGCCCTTCAGCCTGGAGGAGGTCATCGCGCGGCTGCGGGCCATCATCCGTCGGACGGGCCACGCGACCGCGGACGACGGCCAGTCGATCCTCCGCGTCGCCGACCTCACCCTCAACGAGGACAGCCACGAGGTCATGCGCGACGGCACCGAGATCGAGCTCACGGCGACGGAGTTCGAGCTGCTCCGGTATCTCATGCGCAACGAGCGGCGCGTGCTGTCGAAGGCGCAGATCCTCGACCGGGTGTGGAGCTACGACTTCGGCGGCAAGTCCTCCGTGGTCGAGCTGTACATCTCCTACCTCCGCAAGAAGATCGACGCGGGCCGCACCCCGCTGCTGCACACTGTCCGAGGCGTCGGCTACATGATCAAGGCGCCTCAGTGACCACGACGAGGATGCCGGGACGACCCATGAGCCTGCAGACGCGGCTGATGACGGCCGTGATCGGCTTCGTCTCACTGATCCTCGTGATCGTCGCGGTCATCACGACGGCCCTTCTCGGCGGCACTCTGGAGCGTCAGCTCGAGGATCGCGTCACCAGCTATTCGAGCCAGATCACGCGGTGGGTCGGCACCTTCCCGGCAGACCAGACCAGCGTCAATGACGTCCTGGTCGGGCTCAAGCCCGTGCCTGGGCTGCTTCTGGCCGTGTCGAGCTCGCAGAGCGGCACGAGCGGGGTCGTCTTCGACGACACGGCCGGCGATCTCGGCGGGTCGGATGCCCTCACCTCGCAGCAGCTCGCGCAGATCGACGAGGACCTCGACGGGCGCCGCTCGGGCACCGTGTCGATCGAGGGGTACGGGTCGTACCTCGTCGTCGTGCAGGCCTCGCACAATGGAGCGAATGTCGTCACGGGCCTCCCGCGGAACGAGATCCAGAATCAGCTCACCACGCTCATCACGGTGATCGTGCTCGCGACGGTCGGCGGCCTGATCCTGCTCGCTCTCACGACCGCGATCACGATCCGCGTGGGGCTGCGACCGCTGCGCGCGGTGGCGGCGACCGCGACGCGCGTCGCGAATCAGCCTCTGGATCGCGGTGAGGTGCAGATCACCGAGCGTGTCCCGGCATCCGAAGCGGATCCCCGGACGGAGACCGGTCTCGTCGGGGCGTCCCTGAACACCCTTCTCGACCACGTCAACGACTCGCTCGCCGCTCGTCAGAAGAACGAGGAGCGGATGCGGCGGTTCGTCGCGGATGCGAGTCATGAGCTCCGCACGCCGCTGTCGTCGATCCGCGGCTACTCCGAACTGTCGCTCCGCGCGCTGAAACAGCAGGGCGGGCCCGCGGCGATCGAGGGCACCACGACGTCGCTCGAGCGCATCCAGGCCCAGTCGCTGCGGATGACCCGGCTCGTGGAAGACCTGCTGCTGCTCGCGCGGCTCGATGAGGGCCGAGAGCTCGTGTACGGCACTGTCGACTTGACGCAGCTCGCACTCGAGGGCCTCTCGGACGCCAGGCCGACCGCCGCCGACCATCAGTGGAACATCGAGGTGCCGGAGGAGCCCGTCGTGATCCTCGGGGATGCCGGACGCATGCACCAGGTCGTGGCGAACCTCCTGGCGAACGCTCGCACGCACACGCCGGCCGGCACGTCGATCACCCTGAGCGTGACCCGCGAGGGCGATGAGGCCGTGCTGCGAGTGCATGACGACGGCCCCGGCATCGACCCCGGCGTCCGCGATGAGCTGTTCGCGCGCTTCGCGCGTGGCGACAGCTCCCGCGCCCGCCAGACCGGTGGCACGGGCCTCGGCCTCGCGATCGCGAAGGCGATCGTCGAGGGCCACGGCGGTCACATCACGGTGGCCAGCGAGCCCGGCGACACGACCTTCACGGTGCGCCTCCCGGTGAACCCCGCGGCATCCGCCTGAGTCTCACGCGCCTCGCCTGCGGCCCGCCGCCGTGCGGGGCCGATGCGAAAGCGACCCCGCACCCGTTCGGGGTCACAAATGCATCCGAATCCGCGATCTCCGGTGCGTAACTGACCCCGCACCGCGGGCCCGATGCGAAAGCGACCCCGCACGGTGGGCGGTGTGAAAGTGACCCCGCACCCATCCGGGGTCACAAATGCATCCGAATCCGCGATCTCCGGTGCGTAACTGACCCCGCACCGCGGGCCCGATGCGAAAGCGACCCCGCACGGCCGCGCGGGAACCCGACCTCAGTAGCCGGCGAAGGCGTCCGTGGTCAGCGAGCGCGCCTTCTGCAGCGCGGGCGCGAGGTCGGCGATGAGCCGCGGCGGCCCCGAGATGAACGAGTGGCGAGCGCCCAGGTCGGGCACGTGACGTTCGAGCTGCTCGGCATCCAACCGTGCACCGCCGGCCCAGGTCCAGTGTGTGGGCAGCGCCTCCGGCTCGTCGCGCGTGAACACGACGACCCGAGCGCCGGTCTCGGCGAGCTCGTCGCGGAACGCGAGCTCGGACGAATCGGATGCCACGTACACGAGCACCACATCGCGCTGCTGTCCCGTGAGCTGCAGCTGGCGCAGCTGCGACACGAACGGGGTGACGCCGATGCCCGCGGCCACCATGAGAACGGGCGTCTCGGCCCGCGGCAGCAGAAAGTCGCCCCAGGTGCCGGTCACCGCGAGGGCGGCCCCGGGTTCGGCGGCGGCCAGCGCACGCTTGTAGCTGGACGGATGCTTCTGATCGCCGTCCTTGTACGCGATGCGCAGGGTCGGCAGGTCGGCCGGGGCGGAGACGATGCTGAACTCGCGCCGGGTGCCTCGCGCGTCGGGCCTGCTGTGCGGCACGTCGAGCTCGAGGTACTGACCGGCGAGGAAGCGGACCTTGCCCTTCGCCCGGAACGTCAGTTCCTGCGCCGTGGGAGTGATGAACTGCCGCTTCTCCAGTACGAGCCGCACGGATCCGCGCAGCGCGAAGGCGAACGCGAGCAGGTTGCCGATCAGCAGGGCGCGCTCCTGACCGAGGGTGAACAGCGTCCCGATCGCGATCGGCCACCCCGCGAGCACGCCGACGAGCACGGCGACCGAGAACTGCTGCCAGCGCCGCGGCGGAAGGGTCAGCGGCTCCGAGAGCATGAAGGCCCCGAGGAAGAGGAACGGCGACTGCAGCACGGCGAAAGACAGGGCGGATGCCGGGTCGAAGGCGATGTCGAACTGCTGCGCCTGCACGGCCTGGCGGATCACGGAGACCCCGATCGCCACGATCAGGAAGGTCAGGACGATGCGCACCTTCTCGGTGCGCCAGAGCACCGCGAGCCCGAGGATCAGGACCGGGAGGAACAGCGACGGCGTCCCGACCCACCACGACGACGAGGTGCCGAGCCACTCGAAAGCGCCGAACGATCCGAGGATCGACACGACGGCAGCACCGAACGCCGCGGGGTTGAGGATGTGCCGACCACGCCAGGCGATCAGGTACTTCGACAGGCTCGCAAGCGCCCCGGCGATCGCGATTCCGAGGAGGGCGGTGACCTCGATGCCGGGCCGGAGCACGAAGAGGAGGATCAGCGCCGTCACCAGCGACGACTCGATGCGCCACGGCAGCCGCAGGACGCGCTGCGCCACGGCATCCACTCCCGAGATGACGACGGCCAACACCGCGAAGGACGCGACGATCTCGAGCGGCGTGGGCGACACGATCACGCCGAGGGCCGAGAGCACGAGCGCGATGGCGGCGAGGGCCAACAGGGAGAACAGCACCAGGCGGTACATGGAGATGCCGCCGAGGAACGCGAGGACGCGCTGCCTCACGGCGGTGAAGGTCGTGATCACGGGTCTACTCTTCCCTAGTCGAGGGTTCAGCGGCGGGTGGTGAACAGCTCCGCGGGGCAGCCGCGCGAGCGCTCGGCACGGCCGTCCGTCGTCATCCGGACCCACTCGACGCCCCAGGATGCCGCGAGTTCCGGGCCGCCGTCGAAGAACAGGGCGGTGGCGACGGCATCCGCCCGCATCGCGTCCGGCGCGATCGCCCACGTCGCCGCCCAGGTGCGCACCGGGACGCCCGTGCGGGCGTCGAGGACGTGATGGAGGCCGTCGCCCCAGGCACGGCGGTTGGTCGCCGAGGCGCAGAGCGCCGCATCCTGCAGCTCGATGACACCGATCGCCTTCGTCGCATCGTACGGGTGCTCGAGCCCGACGCGGATGCGCGAACCGCGGGCGCGCATGTCGCCACCCGCATCGACGACGAGATCGCCGGGCACGTCGGCGAGGGCGTCGACGACGAGGTCGACCAGGCGCCCCTTTCCGAGGGCGCCGACGTCGAGGAGGGCGGGAGCGGATGCCGTGGCCGCGCCCGCCGACCACCGGACAGTGTCCGTCCAGGCGGCCGGCGCGGCGACGGGCTGCCCCGCCACGAGCGAGTAGGACGCGTCGTATCCGAGGGCGGCGAGACTGCGCCCGACGAGCGGGTTGACGGCTCCCCCGGTGGCCGCCGACAGCTCGCGATAGGCGTCGAGCATGGCGCCGGTGTCAGCGGACTCGATGGTCCCGCCGTCCTGGGCGACGCGGGTCACCGCGGAATCCTCACGGAACCGCGACCACTCCCGGTCGAAACGGTCGATGACCGCCGCGACCCGCGCCCGCCGTGGGGCGTCGACCTCGTGAGCGGTCTCGATCTCCCAGCGGGTGCCGATCGCGTCGAAGCGCCAGATCGCCATGCTCGCTGCTCAGGCGCCTCAGGCGGCCGCCTGCTCCTTGATGGACTCGACGGCCTCGTTGAAACCGCCGCTGGTGAGGGACGAGCCCGCGACGCGGCTGACGTTCAGGTCGTCGAGGGACTTGCCCACGACCTCGTCGGAGATGCCGTCGATGAACTGGCCCTGGTACTGCTCGCTCTCGCGGGCCTGCGGGTCGCCGGTCACCTCGACGTCCGACACGACGCCGTCGGCGATCGTGAGCGTCACCGAGATCGTCTCGACCGTCTCGGGGGTCTGGTACGAGCCGTCGGCCGTGTACGTGCCGTCGGCGTAGTCGCCCGAGGTCGCACCGGTGTCGGTGGACTCCGTGCTGGTGTCCGTGCCGGTGTCGCCGGTGGACGTGTCCTCGGCGTCTGCGGTGCCCGAGCAGCCCGCGAGGACGAGGAGTCCTGCGACGCCGGCGACGGCGGCACCCTTTCGAACGGAAGTCGGTACAGTCGTGCGGATCATGATGGTCCTCCCGGCCTTGATCGATGTCTTGTCTCGACCGTAGGGATGCCGTCTATGCGCAGGCTGTGTCAGGGGTAAGCGTGGCCTAAGTGTGACCTACGCGTCGCCGCCGAACATGCTCGTGACCGATCCGTCCTCGAAGACCTCATGGATCGCGCGGGCCAGCAGCGGCGCGATCGGGAGGATCGTGAGCTTGTCCCAGCGACGGGACTCGGTCAGCGGGATCGTGTCGGTGATGACGACCTCGTCGATCGAGGCGTCCTGCAGGCGCTCGGATGCCGGGTCGCTGAAGATCGCGTGCGTGGCGGCGACGATCACGCGGTGCGCGCCGGCCGACTTCAGCGCCTGCGCGGCCTTCACGATCGTGCCACCCGTGTCGATCATGTCGTCGACGAGGAGGCAGGTGCGGCCCTCGACCGTACCGACGATCTCGTGCACGGAGACCTGGTTCGCGACCTTGGGGTCACGACGCTTGTGGATGATCGCGAGCGGGGCGCCGAGGCTGTCCGACCAGGTGTCGGCCACCCGGACGCGGCCCATGTCGGGCGACACCACGGTGAGGATCTCACGGTCGGCGGCAGACAGGGTGCGCTCGAAGTGGTCGAGCAGCACGGGCTTGGCGAAGAGGTGGTCGACGGGGCCGTCGAAGAAGCCCTGGATCTGTGCGGCGTGCAG
>JAZBLS010000119.1:0-10392 GCA_037033365.1 Actinomycetota bacterium
CCTACCTCCGGGTGCGGCCACTTCTCCTCCACAGTGCGTCGCCTGCAGCATCCGTCCACATCCGCCGTCTTTCCGGACCACTCCGACAGCCCTGGTCGCTCACGCTGGTCGGGTGAAGAAGGACCTCAGGAAATGGATGCGGGAACGCAACGGCGTCGCGCACAGCACGGCACTCCGGAATGCAGGGTTCAGCGACAGGACGGTGCGGCGCGCCATCGCCGCGGGGATCCTCACCCGGGTGCGACGCTCCTGGCTGGTGGACGCGACGTGTTCGAACGCACGTCGCCTCGCCGCGGAGGGCGGCGGTCGGATCACCTGCGTCACCGCGGCGGATGAGCTGGGGCTCTGGACACCGACAGCGGATGCGGTGCACATCGCCGTCGCCAGCACGGCATCCCGAGTCCGTGTCGAAGGAGCCAGCACGCACTGGGCCCGGGGGCCGATACCCGTTCCGTCGCGATCTGCGGAGGAGCCCCTGCTGAATGTGCTGTTCCATGCCGCGCGGTGCCTCGAGACGCCCGATGCCCTCGCAGTGTGGGAGTCCGCTTTGCATCTGCAGCGCATCACGGCCGTCGAACTCGCGCGCGTGAAGTGGCGGTCTTCGCGAGCAGAACGGCTGGCGTCCGTGGCGTCCTCCCTGTCCGACTCGGGGGTGGAGACGCACTTCCTCTGGCTCATGCGCGAGGTCGGCGTCGACGTGCGTCAGCAGGTGTGGGTGGACGGACACCCGCTCGACGGGCTGATCGGCGAGTTCCTGGCCGTGCAGATCGACGGCTTCGAGCACCACAGCTCCGCGCCCGACCGGCGGCGGGACATCCGTGCAGACGCCCGTCTCGCGCTGCGCGGCTACACCGTGCTGCGCTTCGACTACTACCAGCTTCTGTTCGAGCCGGACGAGGTGCAGCAGACCGTGCTCGCCGCCATCGCGCAGGGCCTGCACCGCGCACAGCGCCGCTGAGCCCCGTCGCCGAGGGAGGAGCGGATGCCGAGGTAGGCCGATTCACGCGGAATCGACCTGCGCCGGCGTCATCGCCTACCTCCGCGAACGGGAACAGGACCCGATAGCGGCATGCCGCTGCCCGCCGAACACAGCGCAGCAGGAGGGGAGCGTCGCCGAGGGAGGAGCGGACGCCGAGGTAGGCCGGTTCACGCGGAATCGACCTACGCCGGCGTCATCGCCTACCTCCGCGAATGGCAGACGGCGCGCGCGCGGGCGGAGCTCAGCCGAAGAGCGCGGCAGCCTCGTCGTAGCGACTGCGCGGCACCGTGTTGAGCTCGCCGAGCGCCTCCGCGAACGGCACGCGCACGATGTCGGTGCCCTGCATCGCGACCATCTGGCCCCAGGCACCGTCGACGATCGCGTCGGCCGCGTGGAGTCCGAGACGCGTGGCGAGCACACGGTCGAACGCCGACGGCGAACCGCCGCGCTGGATGTGGCCGAGGATCGTCGCGCGCGTCTCGATGCCCGTGATGCGCTCGATCGCGGGGGCGAGCTGGTCGCCGATGCCGCCGAGTCGCGGCCGGTTGAAGGCGTCGAGGCCCTTGTCGCTGTAGGCCTCGTCCATGCCCTCGAGCTTGAAGCCCTCCGACACGACGACGAGCGGCGCGCGACCGCGATCGTGCGCGCTGGTGACGAGCGCGGTGATCTGCTCGAGTGTCTGCGGGACCTCGGGGATGAGGATCGCGTGGGCGCCGGCCGCCATTCCGGCGTGCAGGGCGATCCAGCCCACGTGGCGCCCCATGACCTCGGCGACCATGCAGCGCTGGTGCGAGTCGCCGGTCGTGCGGAGGCGGTCCATGGCGTCGGTCGCGATGTTGACTGCGGTGTCGAAGCCGAACGAGTAGTCGGTCGCGCGCAGGTCGTTGTCGATCGTCTTCGGCACGCCGATGACGTTGATGCCGTCCTTCGCGAGGCGATCCGCGGCCGCAAGAGTCCCCTCGCCGCCGATCGCGATGATGCCGTCGATCTTGTGGCCGTAGAGCGTCTTGGCGATGTTCTCGGCTCCGCCGCGCTCACCCTCGTACGGGTTGGTGCGACTCGTTCCGAGGATCGTGCCGCCGACCTTGGACAGCCCCTTCACCTCGTGCCGGGTGAGCGGGAAGAAGTCGCCGTCGACGACGCCGCGCCATCCGTCACGGATGCCGACGAACTCGAGGTCGTACGTCGTGGTGCCCTTGAGCACGATTCCGCGGATGACCGCGTTGAGTCCGGGGCAGTCGCCGCCGCTCGTCAGGATGCCGATCTTCATGCTTGCCTCAGACGGTTCGGGAGAAAAGGGAAAAGGCGACGCTGCCTGCGATCGACACTAGCGCCCCGATGCGATCGGGCGCCATTCCGCACGGCGAAAACCGGCGATCTTGCGACCCGTGAGCGACGAACACGGGGAAATGACGCGGAGCATGTCGAAAAGACAGAAATCGGCGTCAAGAACCACGGTTCTTAACGCCGACTCCCGAACGTAGGATCAGGCTGCGCCGAGCGCCTCCCGGAGCAGGTGCATGAGCGCGCCGAGCTGCACGGGCTCCGCAGCCGCGTCGTCGACCGCCTCGCCGTCGAGCGCCCGGGCCGCGAGACCCTGCTTCTGGTCGATGAGCTCGGCGATCTTGGTGTCGATCGTGTGCGCGGCGATGATACGCCAGGCCGTGACGGGCTCGTCCTGACCGATCCGGTGCACCCGGTCGATCGCCTGCGTCTGCTCCGCGGCCGTCCAGGACAGCTCCGCGAGCACGACGTTCGACGCCGCCTGGAGGTTGAGACCGACGCCTGCTGCCGTGAGGGAGCAGACCGCGATGCCGACCTCGGGATCGCCGTTGAAGTCGTCGATCGCCTGCTGACGCGTGGTGTTCGTCTGGTCACCGCGGATCGAGACGGAGCGGATGCCGGCCGAGGCGAAGTGCGCCTCCGCACGGTCCATGACGTCGATGTGCTTCGCGAAGAAGACGACCTTGCCGACCGACCGCTGCAGCTGAGCGGCGTAGTCCGCGGCGAGCTGCGCCTTGGCCTGACCGATGCGACGGACCATCGTGAAGACGTTGTCTCCGCCCGTGCCTGCGGCCTTGGACTCCTCGAGCTCGTTGTGCGCGACCAGGCGCACGATGTCCTCGTCGATCTCGCCGGGAGCGAGACCACGATCGCCACGCGCCTCGAGGATGCGCCGGTACTTCGCGGCGAGACGCTCGCCCAGCTCGCGCTCGGCCTGACGGATGCCGCGTCCGAACTCGTCGTCCAACTGCACCGGCAGATCGGCGATGAGCTTGTCCGGCAGGTCGGCCGCGACGTCCTTCTTCTTGCGTCGCACGATCCCCATCGAGATCACGGCGTCGCGAGCCTCGGGGTAGAAAGCCTTGTCGGCCGGGGTGAACCCCGTCGCATCCAGCTTCTCCATGAGCTCGGGACCGGGCTTCTCCCCCGTCGTCCAACCGAGGAAGCGCCAGATCGCGTCGAAGTCCTCGACGTCGTTGATCAGCGGCGTTCCGGTCAGTGCGAGCATCAGCGGGTTGCCGCCGGGCGTCCGCTCGCGCACACGCGCGGCGAGGGACAGCACGTTCTGCGAGCGCTGCGAGCTGAGGTTCTTGATGAAGTGCGCCTCGTCGACCACCATGCCCCGGAGGCCGAGGGAGGCCAGCCACGACATGTGGCGGTCGAGGATCTCGTAGTTCACGATGAAGATGTCCGCGAAGGCATCGATGTCGGCGCCGTCGCCCTGGATCACGGTCGCGCGACGCTGCGGCGTCCACCTCTCGACCTCGCGCGCCCAGTTCATCTTCACGACGTTGGGCACGACGACCAGCAGAGGGTAGGCGCCGGCGACGGATGCCGCGAGCACCGACTGCGCCGTCTTGCCGAGGCCCGGCTCGTCGGCGAGCAGGAAGCTGCGGTGCCCCGCCTTGACGGCTTCGAGGAACCGCGACTGGTGCACCATGACCTCGAGGCCCTTGGGCGAGATGTGATCGAACTCGGGTGCGGGGGGCAGCTCCATGCTCGCCGCCGAGCCACCGGCCCCGGTCTCGAACGCCTTGTACAGCGGCCCCATGAGCTCCCAGCCGTCCAGGCGACGGCGGGGGGTCGTGGTGGCGCGCGGAGTCAGGTCAGGGGCGAGGAACGGGTTCGCGAGCTGCCTGGCCTCGACCGAGGGCGGCGTGACCTGGCGTTCGGCGATCGCCGCCGGCACCACGGGCATCTGCACGGGTGCGATGTCGGCGATGATCAGCTCCTCCGGTGCCAGCTCGGCACCGGACTCCAGCAGCCAGTCGCGCCGCATGCGCTTCGCGACCGGGGACGTCGCCTGATCCGCCTCGAGCAGCTGGATCAGCGAGGTGTCGCGCGCAGCCGTCTTCGCGAGGATCGTGGCGACGCCGTCGAGCCGCTTGAGCAGCTCGGCGCGTGCACCGTCGGCGATCTCGGCATCCGCCTTCACTCTGGCGCGCTCCTCGCGCACCAGGAAGGCGATCACCTGGAACTTCACCCGGTTGGTGGGACCGAGCTTGCCGCGCTGCGACTTGGCCTCGATCTCGCGCACCTTGCGGGCGAGGATCGGGATGAGGGGTGCCTCATCGTCGCGACGGGACGTCTTCTTGCGCCGTGTTGCGGCGGTTGCCGTGGTCGGCATGCTCCTCCTGAGCGTGAAGGCCGGGCAGCGGATGCTCCAGCCGTTCTCGATGTTCGCGTGTGACGTGAGCCAGGACCGTGCGAACCGTATTACCCGCCTCCGACGATGCGCGAACAATCACGCGAGGATCATCGAAGACGACCCCATTCTATGCCATCGGGTCACTCGACGACGGAACACGTCGCGGAGAGTTCTCCGGGAGTTCAGGCACCGGCGTCGAGGACGCGCACGGCATCCGAGACATCCGCCGACATCTGCAGCTTGAGCTTCTCGATGCCCTCGAAGGCGACCATGCCGCGCAGACGCTCGATGAACTGCACCGTGACGTCGTGACCGTAGAGGTCGAGTTCCGTCTCGCCGATCACGTGCGCCTCGACCTGCCGCTCCAGCACGTCGTCGAAGGTCGGGTTGGTGCCGACCGAGATCGCGGCGGCATGGCGGATGCCGGTCTCGTGGTCGATCAGCCACCCGGCGTAGACGCCGTCCGCCGGGACGAACGAGTCGACGCTCGCGGAGAGGTTCGCCGTGGGGAAGCCGAGCTCGCGCCCGCGCTTCAGACCGTGCACCACGACGCCCCGCACGTCGACGGGCCGAGCCAGCACGCGCGCCGCGGTCGTGACGTCGCCGTCCATGAGGAGCTCGCGGATCCAGGTCGACGAGACCCGGCGATCGGATCCGTCGAGGAACACGTCGTCGACCACCTCGACCGTGAAGCCGAAGCGCGGCCCGAGCTCGCGGAGCAGCTCGGGAGTGCCCGCGCCGCCGTGCCCGAAGCGGAAGTCCTCGCCGACGAGCACGGTCGAGACACGGAGTGCGCCGACGAGGATGTCGGCCACGAAGTCCTCGGCGCTGCGAGCCGCCATGTCGGCGTCGAAGGTCAGCACGAGGGTGGCGTCGAGCTCGAGCTCGCCGAGCAGCTCCAGCTTGCGATCGACCGTCACGACGTTCTCAGGGCATCGGTCAGGCCGGAGGACCGCCAGCGGGTTGCGGTCGAAGGTCACGGCGACGGCGCGGACGCCCTCTTCCCCGGCCTTCTCCTTCAACCGGCGGATGACCGCCCGGTGTCCCGCATGCACGCCGTCGAACTTGCCGATCGCGACGACGGACGGGCCGAAGTCGTCGGGGACCTCCGAGGGGTCGCGGAAGACGATCACGCGCTCACCTCCGCTCCGCGCGGCGTGCCGGCGTCGACCGCCGGGCGGTGCGTGCGGAGCCACCAGATGCCGAACACGGGGAGCACGAGCGGGATGAAGACGTAGCCGCGACCGAACATCGACCAGACGGTGTCGTGCGGGAAGAGATCCGGGAGGAAGATGCTCAGCGCTCCGACCACGAGGACGCCGGTGAGCTCGAACACGATCGCGATCCATGCGACCGTGTACCACCCGCGGCGACGAGCCAGCACGAGCGCGAGAGTCGCGAGCACGTACACGACCGCGGCCAGCGCGGAGAGCGCATACGCCAGCGGGGCCTCGTCGAACTGACGGAAGATCTGGACGAAACTGCGCCCCGTGGCGGCCAGCGCCATGACGGCGTAGACGATCACGAGGACACGACCGATGCCGGTCATCCGAGAGGTGGGGGCGGTGGTGCTCATAGCTCCACCCATTCTAGATGCGACCGCAGCGGCCCGGATGCGGCGTGGTGGCGCCTCAGGCGACCTGCACCGTCCAGATGACGTGCATGCGCCACACCATGATCGCGACCGCGATTGCGGCGACGCCGAGGATCACGGTGCTCCATCGGCTCCGCTCCATCAGGGCCCAGAGCACCGCGCCGACGGGGAGCAGTACCGCCGAGACGAGGTAGACCCAGAACTCGAGCAGGTCTCCGGTGGGGGCATTGCCGGCGAGCGGACCGACGATCCCCGCCACGACCTGAACGATCAGGAAGAGCTCGACCAGCGCGAGCGCACCCACGGTGAGGTCGCTGGGTCGTCGCCCCGCGAGACCGAGGACCACGCAGAGCAGACCCGCGGCCGAGGCGACCCCGATCTGGACCAGGGTGAACCACAGGATCACGACGCCACCTCCGGCATGTTCATGGCACTCTTCAGGTCGGCGCCGCGCTTCTCGACCACACCGACGAGGACGCCGTCGGGGTCGATCGCCGCGCCGAACGCGCTCGAGAGGCGTTCCGCCTGACCGGCGAGACGCTTGCCGTGGCGCAGGTCACGCGCGTCGTCCGCCGACACGTGGACCTGTTCGAGCACCCGTGCCGCAGCCGCCGCAGGCGTCAGCGGCTCCGCACCCTCGAGATGATCGATCGTGACGGCCTCCGCGACGTCGAAGTCTCCCACGTGGGTGCGGCGAAGCGCGGTCAGGTGTCCCCCGACGCCGAGTCCCGCGCCGAGGTCGCGGGCGAGAGAGCGGATGTACGTTCCTGAGGAGCAATCGACGACGACGTCGAGGTCGAGGAAACCCGCGCCGCGGCGCTCCGCGAGGACCTCGAAGCGCGAGACGGTCACCTCGCGGGCGGCGAGCACGACCTCCTCCCCCGCTCTGACCCGGTCGTACGCGCGACGCCCGTCGACCTTGATCGCCGACACGGAGCTGGGAACCTGCGAGATCCTCCCGGTCAGCGCGGCGATGCCCTCGTCCACACTCGCCCGCGTGACGGCCTGCACGGCTTCGTCCTCGGCTCGACTGAGGATCTCACCCTCCGCGTCGTCCGTGCCCGTCGTCTGACCGAGCCGGATGGTCGCGAGATACGTCTTGTCGGCGCCGACGATGTAGGTGAGCAGACGCGTCGCGCCCTCGACGCCGACCACGAGAAGGCCAGTGGCCATCGGGTCCAGCGTTCCGGCGTGCCCCACCTTGCGGGTGCCGAACGCGCGGCGCGTGCGGGCGACAACATCGTGGCTGGTCAGTCCAGCGGGTTTGTCGACGAGGAGGATGCCGGGCGAGACCATCCTCACAGCCTACGATGCCCGGGCGGCGCGGCCGATCGCGGGCGATCCCCCGTCGGCGGGTCGTCGCCTAGGCTGTCGAGGTGACCTCGACTCCGCCCGCCGCATCCCCGAAAGCGGAGACGAAGGAGACGGAGATGCTGCCCCTGCCGCAGTGGTATCGCGCAGCAGCCAGGGACCTCCCGTGGCGGCGCCCCGAGTTCCACCGCGATTTCGGGGCCTGGGGCACGCTGGTCAGCGAGTTCATGCTCCAGCAGACGCCCGTCACGCGCGTCATCCCGCACCTGGAGGCCTGGCTCGCTCGCTGGCCCACGCCGCGGGCGCTGGCCGCGGCGACCCCGGCGGAGGTCGTGCAGCAGTGGGCGAACCTCGGGTACCCGCGCCGCGCGCTCTGGCTGCATCGCGCGGCCATCGAGATCACGGATCGCCACGACGGCGTCGTTCCCCGCGACGTGGAGGCTCTGCTGGCGCTCACCGGCATCGGCGACTACACCGCCAGGGCCGTCGCGGTGTTCGCCTATGGCGACCGGCATCCGGTGGTCGACACGAACACTCGCCGCGTGATCGCCCGTGCCGTGCTGGGGCAGGCGCAACCCGGACCTCCCGCACGGCGGGACCTCGCGCTCATGGAGACGCTGCTGCCCGAGGACGTCGCAGAATCGGCCGTGTTCAACGCCGCCGCGATGGAACTCGGTGCGACGGTGTGCACGGCACGGTCGCCGCGCTGCGAACGGTGCCCGCTCGTCGACCGGTGCGCCTGGGTCGCTGCAGGAAGGCCCGACACCGGAGACACACGCCGCCGGCAGGCGACCTTCGAGGGCTCCGATCGGCAGGCGCGCGGCGCGGTGCTTCGGATGCTGCGCACGGCCGCACCGGATCCGGTGCCGCTGCTGAGCATCCTGCCGGAGTGGCCGGACCCTCAGCAGCGCGACAGGGCGATCGACTCGCTCATCGCCGACGGACTCGCCGAGGCCGACGGGGAACTGCTCTCGCTCCCCCGCTGACCCGGCGCCGTGGATCACTACGCCTGCGCGTCGTCGTCCTTCTGGACGTACGGGTCGGCGTCGCCGGCGTGCGAGGCGGACGAGGCGAGCTTCGCCACCTCGGCATCGCGCTCCTGCGCCTCGCGGAGCAGCGCCGTGATGTGGTCGGCACTCTCGGGCAGCGCGTCCGGGATGAACTCGAGAGTCGGCACCAGACGGGTGCTGAGCTGTCGTCCGACCTCGGAGCGGAGCATCCCGGTCGCGGAGGTCAGTGCGGCGCCGCTCGCGACGCGCTCCTCCTCTGTGCCGAGCACGGTGTAGAACACAGAGGCGTGCTGGAGGTCGCCGCTCACGCGGACGTCCGTGATGGTCACGAAGCCGAGCCGCGGGTCGCGCAGGCCCTTCTCGAGCCGCTCGGCCAGGATCACGCGGATCCGGTCGGCCAGACGTGCCTGTCGTTCACCAGCCATTGTTTCTCTCCCTTTGAAAGCCTTCGGGCGAGGATGCGCATGCACCCCCGCCCGAAGATATCGAATCGATCAGCCGCGAGGCTTCTCGATCAGCTCGGTGGTCTCGATCTCATCACCGATCTGGATGTCGTTGTACTTGCCGAGGCCGATACCGGCCTCGTAGTCGGTGCGCACCTCGGTGACATCGTCCTTGAAGCGACGCAGCGACTCGATGGCCAGGCCATCGGCGATGACGACGCCGTCGCGGATGACGCGAGCCTTGGCGTTGCGCGTGATCGTTCCCGACCGCACGATGACACCGGCGATGTTGCCGAACTTCGAGGACCGGAAGACCTCGCGGATCTCGGCGACACCCGACTGGACCTCTTCGTACTCCGGCTTGAGCATGCCCTTGAGCGAGCTCTCGATCTCGTCGATCGCGTTGTAGATCACCGAGTAGAACCGGATGTCCACGCCTTCACGCTGTGCACGCTCGCGCGCCTTCGTGTCGGGACGGACGTTGAAGCCCACGATGATCGCGTTGTCGATCGTCGCGAGGTTGACGTCGGACTCCGTGATCGCACCGACACCGCGGTGGATGATGCGGAGCTGCACCGAGTCGTCGACCTCGATCTTGAGAAGCGACTCCTCCAGCGCCTCGACGGCACCGGAGACGTCACCCTTGATGATGAGGTTGAGCGACTCGACCTTGCCCTCTTCGAGTGCACGGGTGAAGTCCTCGAGCGAGATGCGCTTGCGGGCCTTGGCCAGCTGGGCGTTGCGCTCGACCGCTTCACGCTTCTCAGCGATCTGGCGGGCCATGCGGTCTTCCTCGGTCACGATGAACACGTCACCGGCACGAGGCACGGAGTTCAGACCCTGCACCTGGACGGGGCGGGACGGGTAGGCCTCGAGGACCTGCTCGCCGTTCTCGTCGGCCATGGCGCGGACTCGTCCGTACGCGGTGCCGGCGACGATCGCGTCACCGACACGGAGCGTTCCGGACTGGATGAGCACGGTCGCGACCGAGCCGCGGCCCTTGTCGAGCTTCGCCTCGATGGCGACACCGCGAGCAGCCTTGTTCGGGTTGGCCGTGAGGTCCAGACCCGCGTCAGCGGTCAGCAGCACGGCGTCGAGGAGCTCCTGGATGCCGGTGCCTGCACGAGCGGACACATCGACGAACATGACGTCTCCGCCGTACTCCTCGGCGACCAGACCGTACTCGGTCAGCTGCTGACGGACCTTGGCCGGGTTGGCATCGGGCTTGTCCACCTTGTTCACCGCGACCACGATCGGCACGTTCGCCGCCTGGGCGTGGTTCAGTGCCTCGACCGTCTGCGGCATGATGCCGTCGTCGGCTGCGACCACGAGGATCGCGAGGTCGGTGACCTGCGCACCACGGGCACGCATGGCGGTGAACGCCTCGTGACCCGGGGTGTCGA
>JAZBLS010000120.1:0-10384 GCA_037033365.1 Actinomycetota bacterium
GTGCCTAGAAGCGCCGCGGCTCCAGCCGCGCCCGCGCCGCCGGCTCCGATGAGCCCCGACCCCGGGCCGCCCCCGCCGGGCAGGAGTCCCCCACCGCCGGTGCCTCCGCCGATGCCGCCCGGAACCGTACCGGGAAGGGAGGGCAGGATGCCGACTCCGGGGGAATCCACGCTCGGGTCGTCGTTCCCGCCGTTACCGGGATTGGTCGGGTCCGGATAGGTCGGGTCGGGGTAGCTCGGGAACGTGGGAGTCGTCGGATCGAACGGCGCAGGCACGAAACCGCCCCGTCCGATGTCAGCGGGCCCGCCGCCCTGGCCACCGCCTCCCTGTCCACCGGAGGGATAGTTCCCCGCGGGATAGTTCCCTGCGGGGTAGTTCGCCGAGGGCCCGTTGCTTCCGACAGGGGGCACGAGCGCGTCGATCGCATCGACGTCGATCGGCGGAATCGGGGCGGTACCGGGCTTATCGCTGACGCTCTCGAGGTCGTTGAACCCGTTGGCCGCGCCGACGAGACCCGAACGGATCGCCTGGAGCTCATGCATCGCCGCGGTTTCACGCTCAGCCTTCAGACGCGCCTCTTCACGCGCAACCGCCTCGCCCGTGTCGAAGGCCCCCCAGCCGTCGGTGATCCCGGAGAGGTTTCGACCAGCGTCAGCGAGGAAACCCTCGGCCGAGGCCGACGGCAGCCGCCCGAGTGCCGCAGATGCCTTGTCCGAGGTGGCAGACGTCGTGGCGCCGAGGTGGTCCTGGAACGCGAGGAGGATGTCTTTGATGGCGCCCGCGTTCTTCTCCATGCGCCCGAGCAGGTTCTCCGCCCCGTTCGCGGAGTCCCCGCTCCATCCCGGGATCTCGCGGACGGCCGCAATGGCCTTCCGCAGTTCGTAGACGGCGTTGAGTCGCGCATCGAACTGCGGGTCCGAGAACCTCGGCATCGCTGTCAGGGCTTTGAGTTCGTCCTCGAACATCGTCGGGGTGCACACATTGGGGTTATACATCTCGTCGTCCTCCGGTCTTCTTGCGTGATGCGAGCACCACGACCACCACGATCACTATCACCACGACCACTCCCCCGCCGATCAGCCACGGGGCGATCGACGCGGGCGCATCTGGGGCCGGCTCGGAGGTCGAGGGGACCTCCTGGGCCGAGAACACATCATCGAACGAGGGCTGCTGGTCGTCCTTGAACAGGGGGTTCTCGTCGGCGTACTGGGTCGGATCCTCATCGACGATGCGCGTCGCGTTGACAATCCCGTATCCGTAGGTGTTGGACCACTCGAGTTCATGCGCCTCGGGACCGGTGTTGCGGATCAGCGACTGCAGGAGCTGGGATGCCGTCGCATCGGGCCAGCTCTGCTTCGCGAGCGCCATCAGACCGGCCACGAGCGGCGTAGCAGCGGAGTTCCCCGACCACGTCGACATACCCCAGGTCCCGTCGAAGCCGACCCCGGCCACGTCGATGCCCGGCGCCACGACGTCGACGTCCTCGTTCGTCATCTCCGAGCCGTCGCGCTCCGTCGGCAGCTGCGCGGAGGAGCCCACCGACCCCACGTTCACGACCCCGTTGATGGTCATGAGTTCGAACTCGCCGATCGTGTCTCGGTTCGGCAAGCCGGCGATCAGCACGACTCCTGCCCGCAGGGCAGCTGTCACGCTGTCGATCGTCGGCTGCGTGAGCTCGTCGTCGAGTCGAGGCGCTCCTCCGGAGATCGTGACGATGTCGGCACCCTGAGCCACGGCGTCGTCGAGCGCCGCGGGGTACGGATTGCCCTCGCATCCGTCCTGGATCACGCCGTAATACAGGATGCGAGCCTTCGGGGCGATGCCGACAGGGCCCTCGCCGCTGTCCGACGTGCCGTTGCCCGCGATGAGCGAGGTCACGGATGTCCCGTGCTGTGATCCCTCGAAGTCGGTGGCGGCGACGCTCGTGGGATCAGGGCAGGCGTCGAGCGGGCGGACCTCGATGTCCGCGTCCTTCAGACCGACGGCATCACGGTTGAGTCCATCGTCGAAGACGGCGATCGTGACGCCTTCCCCGTCGATCCCCGCGTCATGGATCGCCGAGAGCTTCATCGCGTCGACGTACCAGAGTGCACCGGAGGCTGAGAAGTCCTGGGCTGCGGCTGCACTCGGCAGCAACGCCGCTCCTGCGAGGCTCGCCGCGACGACCGCCGCTGCGGCCCATCGCCGTGCCCGCATCAGAACTGCTCCCGCGACGAGTCGTCTTCCTCCGTCTCGGACGCAGGCGCAGCGGCCGTAGCCTGCTGCGCGCCTCCGTCGGCCAGAACGGTGGCGGGAGTCAGCGAGGGATCATCGACGATGGCGGCGATCTGCGAGAGGGACGACGAGAGGTTCTCCTCCGACGCCTGCTTCTCTTCCAGCACTGCCCTGAGCGCATCACGGAAGGCCGCGGTGTCGGCAGCCAGCTCGGCGATGCGCTGCTCGATCTGCCCCGCATACGCAGACGCCGTGTTCAGGTACGTCGACGTCGTGTTCGTGCGCAGACCCTCCACCTCGGTGGGTCGCGAGCCGACGCCCGCTCCTTCGATGCTCTTGACGAGCGTCTGGATGTTCTCCATCAGCTGGTCGAAGTCCGCGCCGATCTGCGCCGCCATGATTCCCCCTCCGTCGGGGACGCCCTCGCGTCCCGCCCTCCGGGCATTCATATTAGTCGAGCCGTTCGATTTTTTGGAGATCGAACCGTGGGAAACCACCCTCTGTCACCGCACGCTCGTCTAGACCGCCCGAGGTCTAGGCTCGTCCCATGCACGAATCCGCAGAACTGCGCACCGGCGTCGTGGCCGCTGCACTCGAGCTCTTCGCCGCCCAGGGGTTCGATCAGACCTCCGTGGAGCAGATCGCCAAGGCCGCCGGAGTCTCGCGCTCGACCTTCTTCCGCCAGTTCGGCGGCAAGGAAGATGTCGTCTTCGCCGATCACGAGGCACTGCTGGCTCAGCTCCGCGAGTTCCTGGCGGAAGGGCACGAGGATCCGTGGGACGCAGTGTGCGCGGCATCCGAATCCGTCTTCTCGCACTTCGCGCACGACCCGGAGCTCGCGAGGCGCCGCTACCAGATCGTGCGTCAGGTGCCCGTCCTGCGCGAGCGCGAGATCATCACGGTGTTCCGCTACGAGCGGCTCTTCGACGAGTACCTGCGCAGCGCGCTCCCGGGGATCGATCCACTGGATGCCGTCGGCTTCGCCGCGCTCGTGACCGCGGTGCACAATCACGTCCTGCGTCAGCTGCTCCGCGGCCGGAAGAAGATCCCGGTGGCCACGCTGCAGACCGCACTCGCGGATGTGCGCCGTCGCTTCGGCGTTCCCGCCGAGGCCGCAGCGGAATCCTCGGATGACGTGGTCGTGGCCGTCTTCCCCCGCTCCATGCCGATCGCCGAGGTCACGCGCCGCCTGCGCACGCAGCTCGACTGACACCGTCCGCGCGAAGGCGGGGTACCGCTGCGTCTCGACTCGTGGAACTCAGTGCCGAGGAGTACGATACTTGGTGCCACGAAGGAGTCCCATGAGCACCGAAGCCAGCCCGTTCCCCGGTGAGCGCGTCTCGTCCTACGACATCACCGGCCGTCAGGACAGCGACTACTACGCCGTCTTCGCCGACATCCCCGCTGCCGACCGCGAGGCGTGGGACCGCGCGAAGGCGTACATCGACGAGGTCGGCCCCCGGATGCTCGACGCGTGGGACCGCGCGGAGTACCCGCTCGACATCGCCCGCCGCATGGGCGAGATGGATCTCGTGGTGGACGGCATCGAGCATCCGTCGCTCACGCGTCTCTCCCCTCTCGCCGCGGGTCTCGTGAACATGGAGATCTCGCGCGGCGACGGGTCGCTCGGCACGGTTCTCGCGGTGCAGGGCGGGCTCGCGCTGCGCACCCTCGCGCTCTTCGGCTCGCCGGAGCAGCAGGAGAAGTGGCTCATCCCCCTCGCGAACGGCTCGGTCTTCGGCTCGTTCGCGCTCACGGAGCCCGATCACGGATCCGACTCGGTCTCCCTCGAGACGGTGGCACGACGCGACGGCGACTCCTGGGTCATCCGCGGAGCGAAGAAGTGGATCGGCAACGGCGCCTCCGGTGGCATCACCTTCGTGTGGGCCCGCGTCGACGACGAGTCCGCAGCGGAGCACGGCGCGGTGCGGTGCTTCCTGGTCGAGCAGGACAGCCCGGGTTACACCGGCACTCCGATCCGCGGGAAGGCGTCGCTACGGGCGATCCACCAGGCCCACATCGTGCTGGACGACGTGAGAGTGCCCCTCGACGCGGTGCTCCCGGGGACGAAGTCCTTCAAAGATGCGTCGACCGTGCTCTACGCGACCCGCTCCGGGGTGGCTTGGTCGGCGCTCGGCCACGCCACGGCCTGCTACGAGGCAGCCCTCGCGTACGCGACGCAGCGCATCCAGTTCGGCAAACCCCTCGCCAAGTTCCAGATGGTGCAGGAGCGCCTGACGCACATGCTCGAGGACCTCACGGCGATGCAGCTCTACTGCCGTCGCCTCGCGGATCTCGAGACTGCGGGCGAGCTGCGCCCCACGCAGGCGTCGCTGGCGAAGTTCCACAACACGCGTGCCGCGCGCCGCGTGGCCTCGATCGCCCGCGACCTGCTCGGCGGCAACGGCATCCTGCTCGAGAACGGCGTCATGCAGCACATGGCCGACATCGAGGCCATCCACACCTACGAGGGCACCGAGAGCGTTCAGGCGCTGCTGCTCGGTCGCGACATCACGGGGATGAGCGCGTTCGCCTGAGCGAGTCAGGCCCGGGAGCGGACGAAGCAGAGCAGCCGCTCGCGGTGATCCCAGCTCTCGACGCGAGCGAATCCTCGGGACTCGTAGAGCCCGACCGCGGCGGCACGCCATTCCCAGACGGTCAGCCGCACGTCGCCGGCGCTGTCGGTGATCGCCGCGTCGAGCAGTGCCGACCCGACGCCGCGACCACGGAACTCCGGCATAGCCCAGAGCCGCTTGATCTCGGAGACCCCATCGCCGGGGTTCCGTACCACCACCCCCGCGGCGATGCCGTCGACCTCAGCGACGAGCACCGCGTGCCCGGCATAGGCCGCGCCGGGGTCCTCGACCTCCGGCAGGTAGCGCTCGGGGAGCGAACCACTCGCGCCCGGTACACCCTCGGCTGCCTTCTCGACCTCGGTCTGCACGAGGTAGTCGCGCACGGCTGCGCCGACGAACGCCGCATCCTCGCCCGAGAGATCCGCCGGACGAACACGCACCGAGGTCGCCGCCATCGAGGTCAGTCGCAGCCGCAGCCCCCCGCGGGCGTCTTGACCATGAAGCACACATCGCACACGCCGTAGTCGCGTTCGACGGGCTTGGGTGCCGCAGCCACCCGGGGAGCCGCCGCCGCACGAGGAGTCGTCGACCGCTTCGCCTTGACCGGAGCCGCCGGCAGGTACTCGCTGGGGTGGGTCACGTAGAGGTAGGGCGCGCGTCCCTCGCTCGGCTGCAGGCGCAGGCGCGTGCCTCCCCAGACGATGACCTCGTCCTCCGTGAAGCCGTTGGTGTACGTCTTGCCGATGTGCAGAGACGCACCGGGGCCGCGGCGGATCGCCTCGATGTAGCGCCCGCGGTCGATGTACGACGAGATGCCGATCGCATCCATGATCGCCGTGATGAACGCGTGGTTCTCGACGGCGATGCGGTGCGCGCGCAGCGCCTCGGGAAGCGTGCGGTAGGGACGGGAATTGCCGGTGGGGGTCGGGCCCTGGACTTCGTTCATATCTCCTCCAGGATCTCACGTCCCGACGTGGAAGACTGGCCGCATGGCACGTGCGACGATCATCGGCTCCGGTCCGAACGGCCTCGCGGCGGCGGTGACTCTCGCCCGCGCCGGCTACGAGGTGCGCGTGCTCGAGGCCGCCGACACCATCGGCGGCGGTGTCCGCACGGCCGAGACCACTCTTACCGGCTTCCGCCACGACATCTGCGCCGCGGTACACCCCGCGGCCCTCTCCTCACCGTTCTTCCGGGCGTTCGGACTCGCCGAGCGGATCGACTGGATCCATCCCGAGATCTCCTACGCCCACCCGCTCGACCACGGCCGCGCGGGAATCGCGTGGCGCGACATCCAACGCACCGCGGCCGCCCTCGGTGCGGACGAGAAGGCATGGCTCGCCCTGCTGCGCCCGCTGAGCTCGCATGCCGACGGCGTCGTCGACTTCACCGGCAACCAGATGCTGCGGATCCCGAAGGACCCGCTCACGGCTCTCCGCTTCGGCCTGCGGATGCTGGATCAGGGCACTCCTCTGGCACGTCGCACGTTCCGCACACCGGAGGCCGCCGGGCTCATGGCGGGTGTGCTGGCGCACGCCAACACCCCGATGCCGTCGCTCGCGGGCGCCGCGGCCGGGCTGCTCCTCGCCGCGCTCGCCCATGCCGACGGCTGGATGTATCCGCGGGGCGGTGCCCAGCGCATCGCCGACACCATGGTCGATGACATCGAGGCGCATGGCGGCTCCATCGAACCGGGCACACACGTCACGGATCTCGGAATGCTGGATTGGGGCGACCCGGCCCGAGGAGACGTGCTCCTGCTCGACACCTCGCCCCGGCTGACGCTCAGCCACCCCGACATCCCGGCCCGCTATGCGAGGGCGATCCGCGGCTACCGGTACGGCCCGGCCGCCGCGAAGGTGGACTTCGCACTCGACGGCCCGATCCCGTGGACCAACCCCGACGTCGCCGTCTCCCCCACGGTGCACCTCGGCGGAACAGCGGCCGAGGTCTGGGAGAGCGAGAACGCCGTCGCGCGCGGTCGGGTCAGCGAGCGTCCCTACGTGCTGACCGTCCAGCCGTCGGTATTCGACCCGACACGCGCCCCCGAGGGGAAGGCCGTGCTCTGGGCCTACATCCACGTGCCCCAGAACTCCGACCTCGACGCGACCGAGCTCATCACCCGCCAGGTCGAGCGCTTCGCGCCCGGCTTCCGGGACCGCATCCTCGCCCACCACTCCGTTCCGGCGTCGGCGCGCGAGGCCGTCAACCCCTCGGAGATCGGCGGCGACGTCCTCGGCGGCGCGTTCACGATCCCTCAGGCCGTGCGGCGGCCCGTGCTGGGAACGGCACCGTGGCGCACGCCGATGCGCGGCGTCTACCTCGCGTCGGCGTCGACCCCGCCCGGGCCGGGCGTCAACGGGATGGCCGGCTGGCATGCCGCACGGACGGCATTGAAGGATGCCGGATCCCCGGCGACCCTGCAGGACCTGTTCTGACGCGGGTGTAGCGCGCACCGCAACGGGTGGGGAGGATGGTGCCATGCGCTATGACATCCCCTCCCCCATGCTGGCGAAGGCCGCGGCATCCGTCCCGGACCCGGCGAAGTCGGCCGGCGGGCTGCTGTTCGAGCCGAAATGGGACGGCTTCCGCGGCCTCGTCGCCTGGGACGGCGACACCGTCGAGATCGGATCCCGCGGGGCGAAGCCGCTCACACGCTACTTCCCCGAGCTCGTGGAGGCGATCCCCCGTCTCCTTCCCGGCCCGTGCCTGCTCGACGGCGAGATCGTCGTGGCGACCGGAGCGGAGGGCAGCCAGCGCCTCGACTGGGAGGCGCTGAGCCAGCGCATCCACCCGGCCGCCTCCCGCGTGGCCAAGCTCGCGGAGGAGACGCCGGCGATGTTCATCGCGTTCGATCTGCTGGCCGAGGGCGACGACGACCTCCTGTCGACGCCGTTCGCCGATCGCCGCGCCCGTCTGGAGGCGCTGATGGCCGACGTGGAGCATCCGCTGCACATCACCCGCACCACGCGCGATCGCGATCAAGCCGTGCGTTGGCTCGCCGAGTTCGAGGGCGCGGGCCTCGACGGCGTCGTCGCCAAGCCCCTCGACCAGCCGTATGCGCCAGGCAAGCGCACGCTCGTCAAGATCAAGCACGCCCGCACCGCCGACGTCGTGGCGCTGGGCTACCGCATCCACAAGTCGGGGTCCGGTGTGGGGTCGCTGCTCGTCGGGCTCTACGACTCCGATGGCGTCCTGCGTCAGGTCGGCGGGGTCGCGGCCTGGAGCGACGCTCGTCGGCGTGAGCTCGTCGACGAGCTCGCACCGCTGGTCGAACGCGACGACTCCGGCGAGGCGGTGACCGGCGAGGGCGAGCGATCGCGGTTCAGCGGATCGAAGGACACGACGTTCGTCCGCCTCCGCCCCGATCTGGTCCTCGAGGTCCGCTACGACCAGCTCGAGGGGGCAAGGTTCCGCCACACCGTGCAGTTCGAACGCTGGCGTCCCGACCGCGATGCGCGCTCGTGCACCTACCAACAGCTCGACACGGTCGCCGGCTACGACCTCGGCGACGTCATCGGCTGACGCTCAGTCATCGACCGGGTCGCCGTTCTCGTCCCAGTTCGCGGCGACCTTCTTGCTCGGCTGCACGCGGGGCGGCTCACCCGGCATCTTCGGGAACTCGGGCGGGAACGACAGCTCGCCGAGCCCCGCCTCCTTGTCGCGCTCCCACCACTCGAGCAGCGTGTCGATCCGGCCCGGCTCGCTCTGCTTGCCCGCCCACGGATCGCCGATCTCCTCCAGTCGCTTCGGGATGCTCCGAACAGTGAAGGAAGCCGGGTCCACTCCGTCGAGCTCGTCCCAGTGCAGCGGGGTCGACACCGTCGCCCCCGCGAGGGCGCGCGGGCTGTACGCGCCCGCCATGGTCCGGTCGCGGTTCGCCTGGTTGAAGTCGATGAAGATGCGCTCTCCGCGCTCCTCCTTCCACCAGTTCATGGTGACCTGCTCCGGCATCCGTCGCTCCAGCTCGCGGCCGGCGGCGATCACGGCGTGCCGGACGTCGAGGAACTCGTGCGTCGCCTCGATCGGCGCGAAGACGTGGAGCCCGCGGTTGCCACTCGTCTTGATGAACGCGGTGAGGCCCACCTCGGCGAGCACCTCCCGGAGCGCGTGAGCTGCGGGGATGGCGTCCGCGAAACCCGTGCCGGGCTGCGGGTCGAGGTCGATGCGGAGCTCGACGGGGTTGTCGGAGTCGGTCGCCAGCGACGCCCACGGATGGAACACGATCGTGTTCATCTGCGCCGCCCACACGATGGCGCTGGGCCGGTTCAGCACGATCTGCGGATGCCGCCGCCCGCTGTTGTACGTCACCGTCACCGCATCGACGAAGTCGGGCGTGCCCTTCGGCGGATTCTTCGAGAAGAAGCCCTCCGGCTTCGGATCGTCCTTCGAACCGACGCCGTCGCGGAACCTCTCGAGCGACACCGGACGATTGCCGTTCGCCTCGAGGAACGGCGTGGAGACGAGCTGGAAGTACTCGGCGAGCTCGGCCTTCGTGATGCCCGCATCCGGCCAGATCACCTTGTTCGGGCTGGAGAGCACGACCTCGCGCTCTCCATCGGGGTCGACGACTTTCAGGGGCACGCGTTCGGAGGCCATGCTCCGACCCTAGGGTGCACGTCAGACGCGCGATACCCCCGGCTCAGTCGCCGAGATCGACCGCGAGCACGAGCACGGGTGCCAGCGCGTCGCGCTCGACGACGATCGACGGCCCGGCCGGGTCGATGATCACGCCCTGCATCTCGGAGTGGCTGGTCAGGACCTTCGCGAGCTGCTCGGGAGTGAACGGGAGCGGCCGGTCGCCGCGACCGAGCGCGAGGACCTCGAGCGGGTGGCTGAACAGCTGCAGGAAACGACGCCCGTCCGGGGTCTGGGCCTCGGCGATGCCGACCTGACCACCGCCGGTGCCCTCGTTCACAGCGACCCACATGCGGGTGCGCGCGAGCGCCTCGCCGACCTTCGCCTCGGTGTCCTGCTCCCGCGGAGCCGCGATGAGCGTCTTCACCGTCATGTTCACGTCGGCCTGCTCGAGTGTCTTCTGCAGCAGCTCGGTCGGGAACACGACGCGTCGGGGTGCGGAGGCGTTGTCGACGATGAGGCCGGCGAACTCGCCCGACACCACCTGCTGCAGCACCGAGGTCACCGGCTGCGCGACCGCGGAGGTCGCCGTCGGATCCTTCTCGAGCTGCACCGAGTCACGGACCGCCGCGGCCGAGCTGAACGCGAGCATGAACTGGCGGTCTCCGTCGCGGACGACCGCGACCGACAGCGGCTTGCCCTCGCTGATCTGCGCGCGGGCGTCACCGTTCACGCGGATGTACAGGTGGTTCTGCAGCGCCTGACGCAGAACACCGAGGAGCTGCTCGTTCGAGGCTCCCTGCTCGATCTCGGTGAGGGACTCGCGCAGCAGCACGTTGTCCTTCATCCCGGCGACCGTCTCGGTCTGCTCGGGGGGAAGGGCCGGCGCGAGAGGCAGTCTGCGCTCGGGCTCCGGCGCAGGGGCCGGGGCGGCTGCGGGCACGGTCGCGGATGCCGCCGTGGTCACCGGCACTGCGCCGGTCGCGCCGGTCGCCGCCGGATCCGGCAGCGACACC
>JAZBLS010000121.1:0-10361 GCA_037033365.1 Actinomycetota bacterium
CTGACACACGCACACACGAAAGGGCCGGATGCGAGAGCATCCGGCCCTTTCCGCTGTCCCGAGTCCGCCGGGCGACCGGCGGACGTCGATGCCGCGACCAGGCGGTCAGTTGTGGACGGAGACCTCGAGGCCGACGGGGGACCACTCGTAGACGTACTTCGCGACGTCGATCGGCATGTTCACGCAGCCGTGGCTGCGCCGGTTGCCGAAGTCGTTGTGCCAGTAGGTGCCGTGGAAGCCCTCGTCGCCGTTGAAGTAGGTGACCCAGGGGACGTTCGGCGTCTCGGTGATCGAGCCGTCGGGCTCGCGGCTCTTCATGGTCTGCGAGCGCACGTGCGCGTACACGCGGAAGTTCCCGACATCCGTCGGCGTCGCAGCCTTGCCGGAGGAGATCTTCCAGGACCTCACCACCGCGCCGTTCTCGTAGAGCGTGGCCGTCTGCGAACTGAGGTTGACATCGATCTTGCGCAGCAGGTTCACGGACTCGAACGGCGTCTCGGTCACCGCGATCGGGAAGACCGCTTCACCGGCTTCCAGCTTCTCCACGACCTCGGCGGCGAGGTTCGACGTGTCGGCGATCGCGCGACCGTTGACGCCTTCGGACTCGACGCGCAGGATCTTGCCCGCCGAGTCGACGATGTTTGTGGCGTTGACCGCGGCGCGGTCCACCGATGCGGGCAGCAGGTCGACCGTGGCCTGGATCGCGGCCTGGTCGGCCTCGATCTTCAGCTCGCCGTCGACGTCCACGACGCTGAACCACGTCGAGGCGGTCACGGCGTCGATGGGCACCGTCCGCTCCTCGCCGATGTAGAAGCCGATCGAGCCCAGGAGCGTGTTGAGCGAGGTCGCGACGGTCGTGGCGTCCTCGTCGGTGACAGCGGGGGCGGTCTCGGCCGCACCGCCGGGGAACTCGAGAGCCTTGCCCCCGTCGGCGATGGCGTCGGCGAAGGCGGCGTTGAGAGCCTGGACGTCGACACCCGTGCCCGTCGCGGACGGGGTGATCGTGTACGCGGCGGTGGCCGCGTCGAACACGACGCCGGCGTCCACCGGATCCTCGAAACTCGTGGGCACGGCGTCCCGCAGGGCCGCATCGGCCTTCTCCGCATCGAACGTGATGTCTCCGGAGATCGGAGCGCCCGCCCACTGGCCGACGTTCCAGAGCGGACGCTCGGCGAAGGCCGAGTCCGCCAGGGTGCGCGCGTCGATGGATGCGCCGAGGTCGGTTCCGGTCAGGACGACGTCGTCGCCCGCGCCGGTCAGCGTGACCTCGGTCTCCGCGACGTGGGCGGCGATGACGTCCGCCGCAGCGCCCGGTGTGAGCCAGCCCACGGGGATGCCTGCCACCGTCGTGCCGGGCGCGATGAGGATCATCGATGCCGCGCCCACGCCGATCGCGACGGCTCCGACGCCGAGGCCGATCCAGAGGCCGAGGCGCTTCTTCTTCGGCGACGGCTCGATCGGCGCCCAGGCGAGCGGCTGGTCGCCGTCACCCGGCGGGATCGATTCGGTGGGCGCGTCGACGCGCTCATTCACCAGCGTCACGGCGTCGGAAGAATCGCCTGAGGCGGATGCCTTCGGCAGCTTCTCGGTCTCCGCGTCCTGCGCTGAGATCAGATCGGTCACGAACTTCACCCCCCGGTTTCCACGTGTCCTTGTCTTGCAATGCTACGGGATGCCAGGTAACGAGGAGGCAACGGTCCTGATATCACGCGCGTGGGGCGGGCCCGAGGGGCCCGCTCGGCGCGTCTCTCAGTCGGAGACGACGGCGAGCCCGTCGATCTCGACGAGCATCTCCTCGCGGGGGAGGCCGGTGAAGACCGTGGTGCGAGAGGGCAGCACGTCGCCGGTCGTGTGCGCGCTGACGAATGCGCCGTAGGCCTCGTTCATGATCGGGAAGTCCTCGCGCTTGGTGAGGTACACGCGGAGCATGACGACGTCGTCGAACGTCGCGCCCGAGGCCTCCACGATCGCCTTGACGTTCTCGAGTGTGCGGGTGGTCTGCGCCGCCACGTCACCCGGGTGGAGGTACTCGTTGGTGATCGGGTCGACGGGCCCCTGGCCGGAGACCTGGACGATCGGTCCCTTGCGCACTCCCTGCGAGAAGGTGTGGGCGGGAGCGGGGGCGGCGGTGGTCGAAACGCGGGTCTTCGCAGTCATGCTGCCAGCCTAGTAGCCTTGTTAGATGCCTCTACAAATTCCGGATCCGGTCATCGGCGCGTGGACGAAGGGGTTCCCCGCTGCGGCGGCGGGCCTGCGGCTCTCCGAAGTGCCGGACGCCGGGCTGCGGCTCTCCGACCTCGTCACCCCGGTCCTCACAGTGCACGAGGATGCGCTGACGCACAACGAGTCGACCGTGTTCGGGTGGGCGCGGGACCAGGGGGTCCTGCTCGCACCGCACGGCAAGACCACCATGGCGCCCGCTCTCTGGCAGCGGCTGCTGGATGCCGGGGCGTGGGGCATCTCGGTCGCGACGCCCTGGCAGGCCGAGGTCGCGATCGACGCCGGCGTCTCGACCGTCCTCATCGCCAACGCCGTCACGGACGAGCGGGCGGCGCGACGGCTCGGAGAGCTGCTCAGCGACGACGACGGGCTGCGCGTGCTGTGCTGGGCTGACTCGGTCGCCACGGTCGACATCCTCGCCCGCGCGACGGCGGGCGCCCGGCGTCCGCTCGAGGTCCTCGTCGAGCTCGGCGGAGCGCACGGTCGCACCGGCGCGCGGTCGATCGAGGAGGGGGAGCGCATCGCCGTCGCCGTGCTCGGGGCCGAGGGTCTCGAGCTCGCCGGAGTCACCGGGTACGAGGGGCCGTTCGGACCCGACCGCAGCGATGCGTCCGTCGCGGCCGTGGACGCGTATCTGCAGACCCTCGTCGAGCTGCACTCCCGTCTCACCTACGCACCGGGCGTGCGCCCTGTGCTGAGCGCGGGCGGCAGCTCGTTCCCCGACCGCGCGGCGGCAGTGCTGGCGCCGCACGCCGCGGATGCCGACATCGTGCTGCGCTCCGGGGCGTTCCAGATCCACGACGACGGGTTCTACTCGCGGATGTCGCCCTTCGGGGAACTGACCTCGACCCCGCAGCTCCGCTCGGCGATGCACGCGTGGTCGCGCGTCGTCTCGCAGCCGGAGGAGGGGCTGGCGCTCCTGGATGCCGGTCGGCGCGACGTGCCCTTCGACCTCGATCTCCCCGTCCCGCAGTCGGTCGACGGTGAGATCACCGCGCTCAACGACCAGCATGCGTTCCTGAGCCTCGCGCCGGACGCTGTCGTGGCCCCCGGCGACGTCGTGCGCCTCGGACTCTCGCACCCCTGCACGGCCTTCGACAAGTGGCGCGTGGTCGCGGTCATCGACGATCCCGATGCCGACGATCCGCGCGTGATCGGAGCGGTCGCGACATGCTTCTGAGCAGCGAGAAGCCCGTCAGGGTGTACCGCGGCGCCACCGTCGTCGACGGCACGGGTGCCGACCGGTTCGTCGCGGATGTCGCGGTTGAGGGCGCCCGCGTCGTCGCGGTGGTCCGCGACGGCGAGATCGATCCGCTCGACCTGCCCGAGGGCGCGGCGGAGGTCGACGCGGCCGGACTCGTGCTCGCGCCGGGATTCATCGACATGCACGCGCACAGCGAGCTCGCGGTGCTCTCCGGCGCCGCGCACGAGGCCAAGATCCGCCAGGGCGTGACCACCGAGGTCCTCGGACAGGACGGACTCGGGTACGCGCCCCTCGACGACGCGACCGCAGCCGTGATCCCCGCCCAGATCGCGGGCTGGAATGGGGCGGTTGCCGATGCGCCATGGCGCTCCATGGACGACCTGCTCGAGGCGATCGACGAGGTCGCCGTCGGCAATGCGGCCGTGCTGGTGCCGCAGGGGAACCTCCGCATGATGGTGGTCGGTCACGAGAACCGTGCCGCCACGGACGCAGAGGTCGCCCGGATGTCGGACATTCTCGGTGAGGCGCTGGATGCCGGAGCGTTCGGCATGTCGAGCGGACTCACCTACACGCCGGGGATGTATGCCGACACGGCGGAGCTCGAAGCGCTGTGCCGGGTCGTCGCCGAGCGCGGCGGATACTGGGCTCCGCACACCCGCAGCTACGGTGCCGCAGCCCTGGACGCCTACCGCGAGGCGCTCGACATCGGCCGCCGCACCGGCTGCCCGATCCACCTGACCCACGCGACCATGAACTTCGCGCCCAACCGCGGCCGCGCAGCCGAACTGCTCGCCCTCGTCGACGAGGCGCTCGCCGACGGCGTGGACGTCACGCTCGACACCTACCCGTACCTGCCCGGCGCGACCACGCTGGCGGCCCTGCTGCCCAGCAGGCTCGCGGAGACCGGCGACCTCGTCGGCACGATCCGCGCGCTCGACGAGGCCGGCCGCGAGGGCGTGCGGGTGGAGCTCGAGGAGATCGGCTGCGACGGATTCCACGGCGAGAAGGCGGACTGGTCCGTCATCCAGGTCGCGGGCACCGCGAACCCGTCGCTCGCAGGACTCGTCGGGCGCACGATCGAGGAGATCGCCCGCACATCGGGACGACGGGCGGTCGACGTCGTGCTCGACACGATCCTGGAGGATGCCGGGGCCACCGGCATCCTCATGCACATCGGCGATGAGGACAATGTCCGCGCGATCATGCGCCACCCCCGTCACAGCGGCGGCAGCGACGGCATCCTCATCGGCTCCCGCCCGCACCCGCGCGGCCGCGGCACCTTCCCGCGCTATCTCGGGCACTACGTACGCGAGCTCGGCGTCCTGACGCTGGAGGAGGCGGTCCGTCACCTCTCCGGCACGCCGGCCGCGCGACTCGGCCTCGACCGGGGCGACGCGCCCCGCGGGGTCATCCGCGAGGGCTCGACGGCCGATCTCGTCCTGTTCGACCCGGAGACGGTCGCGGCCGGCGCGACGTTCGACGCGCCGCACGAGCATCCGATCGGCGTCCTCGAGGTGCTGGTCGGCGGCGTGCCCGTGGTGAGCGCCGGTGACGTCACCGGGGCGACGCCCGGACGAGCGCTGCGGATGCCGCCGCCTCCGCACCGCGCGACCGTGCCGTTCATCGCGACAGTCGTCGACGCGGCTCTCCCCGCCTTCGTCTGGACCGACGCCACTCCGATCGCAGCTCCCGAGGAGCTCGCGGCGGCCCGCACGCGCCTCGGCGGCGCCGACAGCGGAACCGCAGACCGTCCCGCGATCACGCTGCGCGTCGATGAGGCGCTCTCCGACGAACCGTTCGCGCACGGACGCGTCGGCGCCGAGGCGTTCCGCATCCGCGTGTCGGCCGATGGCATCGTGGTCAGCGGCGCGACGCCCAGCGGAGTCTTCCGCGGCGCGAGCGCACTGCTGCAGCTGCGCGAGCCGGGTGCGCACACCGCCCGGGTGCCCTCCGGGACGTGGGAGGGCGCTCCCGCCTACGGTCGTCGCGGCGTCATGCTCGATGTCGCGCGGCACTTCCGCCCCGCCGCCGACGTGCGGCGCCTCATCGACCTGCTCGCGGACCACCATCTGAACGTGCTGCATCTGCACCTCACGGACGACCAGGGATGGCGCTTCCAGGTGCCGGGCTTCCCTCGTCTGACGGAGATCGGGGCCCGACGGGAGTCGACGCAGCGCGGTCACGGCCCGCTCGCGACGGTGGAACCCGGCGTGCACGAGGGCCACTACACGGATTCCGAGCTGCGTGAGCTGGTCGCCTATGCTGCTGACCGGCTCGTCACGATCGTGCCGGAGGTCGAGCTGCCCGGCCACATCCAGGCCGCGCTCGCCGCCTATCCCGAGCTCGGCAACGCGGATGTCGGCGAGCCACCGACCGGACCGTGGGAGCGCTTCGGCGTGAACCCGCGGACGCTGGCGCCGACGGAGGAGTCACTCGCCTTCGGTCGCGCGGCGATCGACGCGCTGTGCGACGTCTTCGACTCGCCCTGGATCGGCATCGGCGGTGACGAGGTGCCGGTCACGGAATGGGCGGAGAGCGCCGCGGCGGGGGAGCGGATGCGCGAGCTCGGCCTTGCCACGCCGCGGGACGTCCAGCCGTGGTTCACGGCGCATTTCGTCGAGCACGTGCGCAGCCGCGGACGGATCGCCCTCGCGTGGGACGAGGTCCTCGAGGGCGACGTGCCGGACGGCGTCGAGATCCTCGCCTGGCGCGGACCCGTCGCGATGCGCGAGGCGCTCAGCCGCGGCATCCCGGTCGTCGCCTGCCCGGATCTCGAGATGTACCTCGATTACCCCCAGTCGTCCTCGGAGGAGGAGCCGATCAGGGTCGGGCCGCCGCTCCCGATCGAGCAGGTCTACGCGCTGCGCGTGGAGCCCGGTGCCGTGGGCGGGCAGGCGAACGTCTGGACCGAGCATCTGCCGACGCGCGACCGCGTCGACTTCGCGATGTTCCCCCGACTCGCGGCGGTCGCCGAGCGGCTCTGGGACGGCGGGGATCCGCCCCCGTTCGACGGCTTCGCCCGACGGCTCCCGACGCACCTGCGACGGCTCGCCGCCGCCGGGGTGCGGTATCGTCCTCTGGACGGTCCGACGCCCGCTCAGCGTCGACCGGGAGTGCCGGGGAAGCCACTCACGCGCGAGGGTCGTGAAGCGATCGTGGAGGGCCTCGTGGCCCACCTCCTCGCTCGGTCCGACAGCACAGCCACGCCGCCGTCGGCGTAAAGTAACAGTTCGGTAACCCTCGCCGCGCCACGTCGGGCAAGGGTTGCGTAATTTTTGTTCGTAAGGTCTACTAACAAACATGTCCGCATCGGATGAATCGCGCTCCTCGGCGTCGTCGGAGTACGTCGCCGCGAACGCCCATGCCTTCGGGCCGGGGCGTCATCTGCGCTCCCGCTCGAAGGTGCTCCCGGAGCACGCCCGCGGCCACAACCGCGCGCTGGTCCTGCAGACCCTGTACCACTCGGGGGCGATGAGCCGCGCGGATCTGTCGCGCGAGACCGGCCTCACGCGGGTCACGATCTCCGACCTCGTGGCGGAGTTCATCGCCGACGGCATCGTGATCGAGATGGGCGTCCGCGAGACCGTCGGACCGGGCAAGCCTCCGATCCTCATCGACATCGACCGGGTGGGCCACCAGATCATCGGGCTGGACCTGTCGGGTCCCACAGCCTTCGTCGGTGCGCTGCTCAGTCTCGACGGCGACGTGCTCGAACGCCGCGAGGTCGCTCGTCCCGAGACGGCAGACGGCGACGCCGCCTACGCGGCGACCCTCGAGCTCGCCCGTTCCCTGGCCGGGATCGCGACGCAGCCCGTGCTCGGGGTCGGCATCGCGACACCGGGTGTCGTGCGACCCGACGGGGTGGTGCTCAGCTCGCCGAACCTGGGATGGTCGAACCTGCCGCTCGAGGCGAAGCTCGGCATCGACCTCGATCTGCCGGTGCTCGTGCGCAACGACGCGAACGCCGCGGTGCTCGCGGAATACACGTTCGGCGAGGCCAAGGCCGACTTCATGCTGATCAAGATCGGCCGAGGTGTGGGTGCCGGACTCATCACGGGGAGCCAGCCGCTGCTCGGCAGCCGATTCGCCGCCGGCGAGATCGGACACGTCGTGGTCGGCACCGACGGCGGTCCACGCTGCGCGTGCGGCAAGGACGGATGCCTCGAGGCCTGGCTCAGCGAGACAAGACTCCGACCGGCCATCGAGGCCGACCCGCAGGCGCGCGACGAGATCCTCCGCGACGCCGGCACCCGGATGGCGATCGCGATAGCTCCCATCGTCGCCGCTCTCGACCTCTCGGAGGTCGTGCTCTCCGGCCCCGGAGACCTGCTGGACGGCATCCTGGTCGATGCGGCCGTCGACACCCTGCACGCTCGCACGCTGGAGGGCGTCTTCGAGGATGCCCTGATCCGCCGCACGCACCAGGACGACATCGTCCTGCGCGGCGCGGCCGTCATGGTCCTGTCCGGGCAGCTGGGCGTCTCGTGAACCACGACCTCGCGCAGATCCGGACCGGGAGCGCCATCCGATGACGGATGCGCTGACCGTCGACCCCTCCGGTCGACAGATACGTGTGGGCCTGGACGTCGGCGGCACGAAGATCGACGCCGTCGCCGTGAACCAGGCGGGTGACATCCTCGCGCGTCTCCGACGCCCCACGGGGTGGGGCGGAGCAGAGGTCGTCGCGAGCATTCTCGACGGCGTCGCCGGCCTCGCGGCTGACGGCGGATTCCCGCAGTCTGCGGTCGCCTCGATCGGCGTCGGCATCCCGGGCCTCGTGGACGCCGAGTCCGGCCGTGTGCTCCACGCCGTGAACCTCGGGGTCGAGTCACTCGACCTCGCCGACCGCGTCGGCCTGGCCCTCGGGACCCCCGTGCGCGTCGAGAACGACGTCAAGGCGGCGGCGCTGGGCGCGGCCGTGCTGCGAGGCGTCGAGGGATCCATGGCGTACCTGAACCTGGGCACCGGCGTCGCGGCGGGCATCGTCGTCGACGGTGCGATCTGGCGCGGCTCCCGCGGAACGGCCGGCGAGGTCGGGCATCTGTCCGTCGACCCGAACGGTCGCCTGTGCGGATGCGGTCAGCGCGGCTGCATCGAGACGCTGTGCGGCGGCGGAGCGCTCGCGAGAGCATGGGGTCGCCCCGGAGCGCTTCCGGTGCGCGACATCCTCGACGCGGCCGATGCCGGCGACGAGCAGGCCCAGAGCCTCCGTGCCGACCTCTTCCACGGTGCGGCCGCGGCGGTGCGCGCACTCGTGCTCTCCGCCGACGTCGAGCGCGTCATCATCGGCGGCGGTCTCACAGCCCTCGGCGATCGACTGTTCGCCGGTGTGCAGGCTGCCCTCCGGAGCGAGGCGGACGCCTCGCCGTTCATGAGGTCGCTGCGCCTCGATGAGCGGATCGACCTGCTTCCCGCCGGATCCCCGGCGGCCGCCTTCGGCGCCGCGATCGTCGGCGCCACCACCCCCTCGAAGGAGATCGTGCCCCATGGCTGAAGTCGTCATCGTCGAGAATGCGGAGGCAGCGGGTGCGCTCGTCGCCGCGGAGATCGTCGAGCTCATCGACGGCCGCCCCGACGCGGTTCTCGGCCTCGCCACGGGTTCCACGCCGCTCCCGGTGTACCAGGCGCTGCGCAGCCGTCTCTCGGGCCGCGACGTCTCGCAGGTGCGGGGCTTCGCGCTCGACGAGTACGTGGGTCTCGACCCCCAGCACCCCGAGAGCTACCGATCCGTGATCACGCGCGAGGTCGTCGAGCCGCTGGGCCTCGACCCGCAGCGCATACACGTGCCCAACGGCGCCGAGGCGACGATCCAGCACGCGGGTGCCGATTACGAGGCGGCGATCGATGCGGCCGGCGGCGTCGACCTGCAGATCCTCGGCATCGGCACCGACGGGCACATCGGCTTCAACGAGCCGGGCTCGTCGTTCGCCTCGCGCACGCGCGTCAAGACGCTGACCGAGCAGACCCGCGAGGACAACGCCCGCTTCTTCGACTCGATCGAGGACGTGCCCCGCCACTGCATCACGCAGGGCCTCGGGACGATCCTCCGCGCGAAGCACCTCGTGCTCCTCGCGTTCGGCGAGGGCAAGGCGCAGGCCGTCGCGGATGCCGTCGAGGGGCCGCTCTCGGCGATCCTCCCCGGCTCGGCGATCCAGCTGCACCCGCACGCCACGGTCGTGGTCGACGAGGCGGCGGCGTCGCGCCTGAAGCTGGCCGACTACTACCGCTACACGTTCGCGAACAAGCCGGCCTGGCAGGGGATCTGACCTCGCGCCTCAGCGGGCCGTCGCGTCTCAGCGGGACCTCGCGTCTCAGCGGGCCCTCGCGTCTCAGCGGGCGGACGTCCGCCAGGCGAGCGGGAGCAGGTGCTCGACGCTGAGCGGCGCGAGCGGCAGCGTCTCGGCATCCGTCTGTGTGATCCAGCGCAGTTCGGCGAGTTCGGCCTGCACCGCGATCTCGTAGTCGCGGATGGAGGCCGTGAATGCGTCGGCGACCACACGGTGGCCCGGTTCGTTCGCCGCCTCCGACACGAATCGTCCGAGGGGCACGAGGTCGGCCTCGTCGAGTTCGAGCCCGAGCTCCTCGTTCAGTTCGCGGATCAGCGTCTGCGCCGGCGTCTCGCCGGGCTCCGGCTTGCCGCCGGGCTGCATGAAGCGGGTCGTGCCGTGCTTGCGGACCACGAGGACCCGGTCGGCGTCGTCGACGATGATCGCGGCGCTCACGTGGATGTCAGGCATCGTCGGTGAAGACCTTTCCGGGGTTGAGGATGCCGAGCGGGTCGAAGACGCGCGTGATCTGCCGCTGCAGCTCCCACTGGTCGTCGCCGAGCTCGGCGGCGAGCCAGCGGCTCTTCAGCGTGCCGATGCCGTGCTCGCCCGTGAGCGTCCCGCCCAACGCCCGTGCGGCGCGGAAGAGCTCGTCGGCCGCCGCCCCGAAG
>JAZBLS010000122.1:0-10167 GCA_037033365.1 Actinomycetota bacterium
TGCAGCCGGCCAGGGCCAGCGCCGCCACGGTGCCCGCGGCGAGCACCGCGAGGGCGCGCCGCGCGGCGGGGGAGGGAAGGTGCTTCATTGCTGTGTCCTTTCGGGGGTGCGGTCCAGCATCGGACCGACGATTGCGGGGATGCCGGGGGCTACTGCTTGACGCTTCCGGCGGTGAGACCTGACTGCCAGAACCTCTGGAGCAGCAGGAAGGCGATGACGATCGGGATGATCGTGAGCAGCGAGCCCATGATCACGAGGTTGTAGATCGGCTGGGATCCGGCGCCGATCGCCTGCGCGCTCCACTGGTTCAGTCCCACGGTGAGCGGGTACCAGTCGGGATCCGAGAGCATGATCAGCGGCAGGAAGTAGTTGTTCCAGGTCGCGACGACCGTGAACAGCGCGACCGTCACGATGCCGGGGGCGAGCAGACGCATCGAGATCGTGAAGAACGTGCGGAACTCGCCCGCGCCGTCGATGCGCGCGGCCTCGAGCAGCTCGGTCGGCACGGACTCCGAGGCGAACACCCAGATGAGGTACAGACCGAACGGACTGATGAGAGAGGGGATGATCACGGCCCACGGCGTGTTGGTGAGGCCGAGCTCGCTGAAGAGCAGGAACGTCGGCACCGCAAGTGCGGTACCGGGCACCGCCACCGCGCCGAGCACGATCGCGAACACCGCGCGGCGACCGGGGAAGCGGTATTTGGCCAGCCCGTAGCCGGCCATTGTCGCGAGGAGCGTGGCGCCTCCCGCGCCGACCACAACGTAGAGGAGCGTGTTGCCGAGCCAGCGGAGGAAGATGCCGTCCTGGTAGGAGAACGTCGCGACCAGGTTGTCGAAGAACGCGAAGTCGTCGGAGAACCACAGGCCGAAGGAGCTGAAGAGCCCGGACTGGGTCTTGGTCGAGCTGAACAGCAGCCAGACGAGCGGTACGAGCGTGTACAGCGCGTAGGCGACCATGACGATGAGCAGCGTCTTCGACTTGCGCGGGTTCGTCAGGTCGTGGCGCTTCTGGGCGGGGCGGGCGAGGGGGAGTGCCATGTCAGCGCACCTCAGACTTCGAGCCGCGCAGCTGCACGACGTAGGCGATCACCGCGGTGATGACGCCCATGATGATGGCGATCGTCGCGGCGTAGTTGAACTGCTGTCCGGCGAACGAGAGGTTGTACGCGTACATGTTCGGTGTGAAGTACGTCGTGATCACGTTCGGGGCCAGAGGGCGCAGGATGTTGGGCTCGTTGAAGAGCTGGAAGCTGCCGATGATCGAGAAGATCGTCGCGATCACGAGCGCGCCGCGGACGTTGGGGATCTTGATCGAGAAGATCGTCCGCCACGCGCCGGCTCCGTCGAGCGATGCAGCCTCGTACATGTCGGTCGGGATGGTCTTCAGGGAGGAGTAGAAGATCAGCATGTTGTAGCCCACGAACTGCCACGTCACGATGTTGCCGATCGAGATCAGGATCCACTCCCGAGCGAACGGGGTGATGAGGTCGCTGCCGAGGAAATCGTTGAGGTTCGACGTGAGGCCGAACTGGTCTCCGTAGATGTAGCCCCACATGAGGACGGCGACGACGGCCGGCACGGCGTACGGCAGGAAGATCAGGATGCGGAAGAACGACGCTCCGCGCAGGCGCGCACTGTCCAGGGCCAGGGCGGCTGCCAGCGCGAGGACGAGCATGATCGGCACCTGCACCACGAGGAACAGCACGACGCGGCCGAAGGCCTCCCAGAACTGGGAGTCGGTGAGGGCGCGCACATAGTTGTCGAGGCCGACGAACGAGGTGCCGCCGATGAGCTTCTCCTGGAAGAAGCTCAGGTACAGCGCGTACACGAGCGGCGTGAGGAACACGAGGGCGAAGACCACCATGAACGGGCCGACGAAGGCCCATCCCTTCCAGTCGCGCTTCTCGCGCCGGCGGATGCCGTGGTCCGCTCGGGCAGCGGGGGTATGAGTCGTCATCGACGAGACCTTCTTAGAAATCGGGCGCTCACGGCGCCGTGTGTCAACGTCAACATATGCGATCGACTGCTAGTGTGTCAACGTCAACATACGAATGGATGGTTGATCGTGTCCTCGGAACAGTCGGCAGAGCCGCCGCAGCGGCGACGAGACCCGTCGATGGAGGACGTCGCCCGCGAGGCCGGCGTCTCCGGACAGACCGTGTCGCGCGTGGTCAACGCGCGAGGCTATGTGGGAGCCGCCACCCGCGTCCGGGTGGAGGACGCGATGCAGCGGCTGGGATACCGGCCGAACAGCGCGGCCAGGGCCCTGCGGTCGGGTCGGTTCCGCACGATCGGCGTCATCATGTTCTCCTTCAGCTCCTACGGGAACCAGCGCACGCTCGACGCGATCGCCGTGCGTGCCGCGCAGATGGGTTACGCCCTCACCCTCATCCCCGTGGAGTCCAGCGCGCGCGACACGGTCGCCGGCGCGTTCCGCCGGCTCGAGGAGCACGCGGTCGACGGCATCATCATCGTGATCGAGGCGCATCAGCTCGATGAGGCCGAGGTCGAGATCCCTGAGGGGCTGCCTGTGGTCCTCGTCGACTCGAACCGTGCCTCGTCGCATCCGTACGTCGACACGGATCAGGCGCAGGGCGCGCGACTCGCGACCGAGCATCTGCTCGACATCGGGCACGAGACGGTCTGGCATGTCGCGGGGCCGGCGAAGTCGTATTCGGCTGAGCGACGACGGGAGTCGTGGCGCGACACGCTGGAGTCCCGAGGGCTCGCGGTCCCCGAGCCGCTGTCCGGCGATTGGACGGCCGAGTCCGGGTACCGCGCGGGGGTGCAGCTGCTCGACGAGGAGGGCGTGACCGCGGTGTTCGCCGCCAACGACCAGATGGCGATCGGGGTCGTGCGCGCGTTCCGCGAAGCCGGCCGCGACATCCCCGGCGACGTCAGCGTCGTCGGATTCGACGGACTGCCGGATGCCGCGCAGCTCTGGCCTCCGCTGACGACCGTGCAGCAGCATCCGGAGCGCGTCGGGGCGCTCGCGGTCGACGCTCTGCTCGCGGAGCTCGACGGGGAGGGCGCGGTGCAGACCCCGCTCGTCGGTACCGAGCTCATCGTGCGTGAGAGCACGGCACCGCCGCGGCGCTGAGCCGGCTCAGGCCGGTCGGCGCGATCCTCGCATGATCCGGGCGACCGCGGTGATCAGGAAGAACTGCCCGGTGATCGCCTCGGCGATCGCGATGCCCTGCACGGCGGGGGAGGACGGCACGATGTTGCCGTAGCCCGTGGTGGTGAGCGTCGTGAACGAGAAGAACAGCTGACTCGACAGCGAGTCGACGGTCTCCGGTCCGAACGTCGGCGTCACGGTCGTCAGGGCGATCAGATTGTAGACGAGGGTGAAGAACATCCCGACGAGGATGTACGCGGTGATCGCCGCGAGGAGTGCCTCGATGTCGAGGCCGCGTCGCAGGATCTGATGCCGGATGATCGCGAGGGGAGCGACGAAGAAGGCGGCCATGGATGCGGCGGACAGCACGATGTCGACGGCGAGGCCGCCCGTACCCCAGACGACGGCCCCGATCGCGGCGAGGCCTGCGACGGCGAGGATGATCCACGCGATGCGCTGCAGTCGACGCGGGGCCTCGGTCACCCGCAGCACGACGGCGACGGTCACGAGCTGCACGACGAACGCGGTCGGACTCGGATTCGTCGACTGCTGCGTCGCGCACAGCACGTAGGTCGCCACGAGCAGCGCGAGCACCCACCAGTAGCCGCTGCGCCAACCCGACGTGACGGGTCCTGACATCTCCGGTGCTCGCGTGTCGTCCTCGGTGGCCATGCGCGCTCCTCACCTCGCGGCGGATCCCGACAGTATCGCAGGGCCGCGCGAGGCGGAGGAGGTCAGTGCGAGCTCAGCGCCAGATCGCGGCGATCGCGGCGTTGAGAGCGGTGAGGATGCCGACGAGCCAGAACATCGCCGCGGGAACCGAGCCGGACTTGCGCTGCTTCGAGGTGCCGATGCCGAGCAGCGCGCCGATCACGAGGAGGATGACGAGCTTCGTGCCGATCTTGGCGTAGTTCATCTCGGCTCCCTCGGGCAGGCCCCACGGGGCGGCGAGGGCGAGACCGGCCACGGCGGCAATGGTCATGCCGATGCTCATCAGACGCGTGAACTCGCGCTTTCCGCCGAACGCCTGGACGGCCCAGGCTCCGAACAGCACGGCGAAGCCGATCAGGTGGACGAACAGAACGACGTGGCGCAGAGTCTCCATGTCCTCACCGTACGAGCGTTCAGTGCACCCGCGCCAGCAAGGGCAGGCTGACCTGGCAGCCGCAGGAGTCAGCCGCGCAGGTCGCGCACGAGGAGGGCCGTGCGCAGCGCGGCATCCGCCGCCTCCGCACCCTTGTCCTCCTTCGAGCCCTCGAGGCCTGCGCGGTCGAGGCCCTGCTTCTCGTCGTCGAGCGTCAGCACGCCGAATCCGACGGGCTTGCCCGCGTCGAGCGCCACGCGCGTGAGCCCGTCGGTCGTCGCTGCCGACACGTACTCGAAGTGGGGCGTGCCCCCGCGGATGATGACGCCGAGCGCCACCACCGCGTCGGCGCCGCCGGCGAAGGCGGCCTGTGCCGCGAGGGCCAGCTCGAACGACCCCGGCACGCGCACGAGACGGTGACCGGCACCGGCATCGTCGAGCACGCGCTGCGCGCCCGCGATGAGGCCGTTCGAGATCTCCTCGTGCCACGTGCCGGCGATGATGACGACGTCGAGGCCGCGTCCGTCGATCTTCTCGGTCCTGGGTGCTCCTGCGCCGCTCATTCGTCGCCCTTCTTTCCGTCTGCGAGAGCCTCTGCGAGCTCCGCTTCGCCGATGATGTGACCCATGCGGTCACGCTTGGTCTCGAGGTACTGGTGGTTGTTCGGGCCGACGCCGACGATCAGCGGAACCTGCTCGACCACGTCGAGACCGAGGCTGCGCAGCTGGTTCACCTTGTCGGTGTTGTTGGTGAGCAGCCGGACCTTCGACACTCCGAGGTCGGCGAGGATGCCGGCGGCGGCCGCGTAGTCGCGCGCATCCGCCGGGAGGCCCAGGGCGAGGTTCGCGTCGACCGTGTCGAGGCCCTCCTCCTGCAGGCTGTACGCGCGCAGCTTGTTGATGAGGCCGATGCCGCGGCCCTCGTGCCCGCGCATGTAGATGACGATGCCGCCCTCCTGCTCGATCGCGTCGAGCGCGGCGTCGAGCTGCGGGCCGCACTCGCACTTGAGGGAGCCGAACGCCTCGCCGGTCAGGCACTCTGAGTGCACACGTACCAGGGCCGTCTCGCCCTGTTCTCCGGATACGACGGCGATGTGGTCGGTGCCCGTGACCCGGTCCTTGTACGCGAGGAACCGGAAGGAACCGTGCGTGGTCGGGACCGTCGCGTCGGCTCGGAGGCTCACCCGGCGATTACGGGTCACGGGCGTCGCGCCCTCGGGATCGATCTCGTTGAGGTGGGCGATCAGCTGCTCGATCGTGATGACCGGCACGCCGTCGCGCTGCCCGAGCTCCAGGAGCCCCGGCAGCCGCATCATGCTGCCGTCCTCCGCCACGACCTCGGCGATCGCACCGACGGGGCGGAGACCTGCGAGCTTCATGAGCTCGACCGCCGCCTCGGTGTGGCCGCTCCGCTCGCGCACGCCGCCGTCCACCGCGCGCAGGGGCAGGACGTGCCCGGGGCGGATGATGCTCGTCGCGGTCGACTCCGGGTTCGCGAGGACGTTGAGCGTGTGGGCGCGGTCGTGTGCGCTGATGCCGGTCGTCACTCCCTCGGCCGCGTCGACGCTGACCGTGTACGCCGTGGAACGGGCGTCCTCGGAGGCCGCGACCATCGGCGGGAGGTTCAGGCTGTCGGCGAGGTCCGCGGGCATGGGTGCGCAGATGAAACCGGACGACCACCGGACGGTCCACGCCACCCATTCGGGGGTCGCGAGTTCGGCGGAGAGGACGACATCGCCCTCGTTCTCGCGGTTCTCGTCGTCCGCCACGAGGACGGGGCGTCCGGCGCGCAGGGCCTCGAGGGCCTCGGTGATGGGGGAAAGGCTCATCGCGAGCCTCCTTCCGCTGCTGCCCTGAACGCGAGCAGGCGCTCGACGTGACGGGCGAGGATATCGGTCTCGAGGTTGACGCGGTCGCCGACCGCGCGGGATCCGAGGGTGGTGGCGGCGAGGGTCTCCGGGATGAGTGACACCTCGAACCAATGGTTCCCTGAGCCGCCCTGGGTCCCTGAGCCTGTCGAAGGGCCCGAGCCGCCCTGGGTCCCTGAGCCTGTCGAAGGGCTCACCGCACTGACCGTGAGCGACGTGCCGTCGACCGAGATGGATCCCTTGTCGACCACGAGAGGCGCGAGGTCATCCGGCAGCTCGATGCGCAGGACGCTCCACTGCTCACCGGGTCGCACCTCCAGGACCCGGCCGACACCGTCGACGTGGCCCTGCACGATGTGCCCGCCCAGTCGCGCGCCGACCGGCATGGCCTTCTCGATGTTGACCCGGGTGCCGACGGTCGCGCCGCCGAGCGCCGCCACGTCGAGGGTCTGCTTCATGACATCGGCGTCGAACGTGTCCGCCGAGGATCCGACCACGGTCAGGCAGACGCCCGAGACTGCGATGGACTCGCCGTGCACCGCGTCCGACGCCGCCTTGGGGGCGCGGACCGTGAGACGCCAGCCGTCGCCGGCGGGAGAGATCGCGGTGATCTCGCCGATCTCCTCGATGATTCCGGTGAACATCAGGCCACTCCTTCTTCCAGCGGGTTCACGACGCGTGCGATCGCGAGCAGGTCGGCGCCCAGGGGGAGCCATTCGTCGACGGCGAGGCGGCGGGCCGCATCGATCGATGCCACCCCGATGTCCGTCAGCGCGAGTCGTTCGCCGCCGAGCAGCACGGGGGCGATGTAGGCCAGGACCCGGTCCGCGAGCCCCGCGGCGACGAAGGAACTCGCGAGCGTGGGGCCGCCCTCGACGAACACGCTCTGGATGCCGCGCGCGTGCAGATCCGCGAGCACGGCGTCGAGGTCGTGGGTGTCGTAGAACAGCGGTGTCTGCGGGTGGTTCCGCACCGCGGCATCCTCGGGCGTCGCCCGTGTGCCGATGACGACGGGCACGGGCTGGCCGTCCAGGAGGGCGGCTCCGTCACGCGCGGTGAGTGCCGGGTCGTCGGACAGAACGGTTCCGGTGCCGACCGCGATCGCATCCGCAGCGGCGCGTCGACGATGGACGTCGGCCCGTGCCTCCGCGCCCGTGATCCACTGGCTCGTGCCATCGGCGGCAGCGGCGCGACCGTCGAGGCTCTGCGCCCACTTGACCGTCACGTGCGGTCGTCCGAGTCGCTGCGCCGTGAGCCAGCCGTCGATGAGGTCGTGGGCGGCCTCGGCCTGCTCGCCGGACTCCACGCTCACGCCCGCGGCGCGCAGCCGCTCGGCTCCTCCACCCGACACGGCACCGGGGTCGTCGAGTGCGTAGACGACGCGGGAGACGCCCGCCTCGATCAGGGCGAGAGCGCACGGTCCGGTGCGGCCTGTGTGGTTGCACGGTTCGAGCGTGACGACGGCGGTGGCGCCGTGAGCCGCGCCGGGTGACAGCTTCGAGAGAGCGTCGACCTCGGCGTGCGGCGTGCCGGCGCCTCGATGCCACCCCTCGGCGAGAGTCTCGCCCTCGGGGGAGAGGATGACGGCGCCGACCTGCGGATTCAGGCCGCGCGGGCCCTGCGCCGCGAGCTCGAGCGCTCGGGCCATGGCCCTGCGCTCCGCCTCGTTCACTGCCATCCGTGGTCCTCTCTGAGGCTCCGGGGGTTCTCCTCGATCGAGGAGCAGGCAGAACGCACGCTCGCGCGTACCGTGCTGCCTCCCTTCCGGACTAGCGAGGATCTCCCTCGCATCACCGTCGGTCCCGGAATTCCACCGGATCGGCATCTCGAAATACTGAGACGCTCGCGGACTGTCACCGCCGGTTCGGATTCACACCGACCCCGGAGCACGTTGATGCTCTGAGTGTACTCAACGCGCAAGAATGCATTTCATTCCGAGTCATCCGCGGACGCCGAGCCGGCCCGAGCGCTACTTCAGCAGCCGCGAGAGTCGGCGATCGGCGAGGGGCTTTCCGCCCGTCTGGCACGTGGGGCAGTACTCCATCGAGCGGTCGGCGAAGAACACGCTCCGCACCGTGTCGCCGCACACCGGGCACGCCTCGCCGCGCCGCGCGTGCACCTGCATACCGCGGCGCTTCGCGTCCTTCAGGTCGGCCGGCGGCTTGCCCGAGGCTGCGGCGACGGCCTCCGTCAGCGTCGTCGTCACGGCCGCGTAGAGCCGATCGATCTCGTCGTCGCCGAGCTTGTCGGCGATCGCGTACGGCGACATGCGTGCCGCGTGCAGGATCTCGTCGGAGTAGGCGTTGCCGATCCCCGCGATCACCCCCTGATCGCGGAGGAGCCCCTTGATCTGGGTGCGGCGCCCCGCGAGCAGGGCTGCGAACGCGTCTCGGGTGAACTCGGGATCCAGCGGATCCGGGCCGAGGCGGGCGATGCCGGGCACGTCCTGCGGGTCGCGCACCACGTACACCGCGAGAGACTTCTTGGTCCCGGCCTCGGTGAGGTCGAACCCGCTCTCATCGTCGAGCCCGACGCGGATGGCGATCGGCGACTTGCCCGGCTTGATGAGCGTGGTCGGGAGCGTCTCGTACCAGCGCAGCCACCCCGCCTTCGCGAGGTGGAACACAAGATGCAGGTCGTCGCCGCACGACAGCACGATGAACTTGCCGCGCCGCCTGGCCGCGGTGATCGTCGCGCCGTGCAGCGCCGTGTTCGGCGGGTCGTAGGTCTTGAGCGCGGCTATGGCGCCCACGCTCGTACGCACGATCGTCCGCCCGACCGCCCTCTCGGTGAGGAAGGTGGTCAGGCCCTGGACCTCCGGCATCTCCGGCATGCGCTCATCCTGCCACCGGGCTCCGACACTCGGAACCCCGGCGCACCCGCGTCAGTCCAGGATCGGCCAGACGACGGGCGTGCGGTCGTCGGTCGCGAGGAGTCCGCCGAGCCATCCGTCGTCCCGGCCGCGCACGCTCGTGAGCCCCTGCCGTTCGAGGCCCTCGTACCGGAACCCGAGTGCGCGAGCGGCACGTGCCGAGGCGACGTTCCCGACCACGGCGCGCCATACGATCCGGGCGAGGCCGAGCTCGCGGAAGCCCCAGTCGAGGACCTCTCGAGCCGCCTCGACGACGTAGCCGTTGCCGCGGGCGGATGCCGCGACCCAGAAGCCGAGCTCGGCGTACCCACCCGAGGCGTGCTCCTCGATGTGGTGCAGCCCGATCGACGCCACGAGCTCGCCGTCACGGTACGCGCCCCAGATCGTCTGGCTGCCGTCGGCCCACCATTCGCCGGCCAGCCGGACGTAGTCCTCCGCGTCCTGACGCGAGTAGGGGCTCGGCACCGTCGTCCAGCGGGAGATCTCGGGGTCCTGGCAGGCCTCGGTGATGGCGTCGACATCGGTCGTGTCGGGGACGTGAAGCACGAGGCGTTCGGTGGTGAGGGTGGCCGGTTCCATCCGAGCATCCTATGCAGAGCGCGACCGCTCCCTGGGGAGGGGCGAACCCGGTGTCGGATGCCGCGGCTAGGCTTGTCCGGTGACTGTTCCGGGGATTCTGCGCGCCTTGGAAGAGGCGTCTCTGTATCGTGACGCCCTGACCTGGGCGCAGACCGACGCCGATCTCGGCCTCGTCGACGGCCTCGATGCCCCGGCGCTCGCCGGTCTGCTCGACAAGCGGCGCGCCGCCGGTCACCCGGCAGCCCTCCTCGCGGTCGTGCCGACGGGCCGGAGGGCCGAGAGCCTGGCGCAGGCGCTCGCCGCCTACATCCCGGATGCCGAGGTCCTGACCTTCCCCGCGTGGGAGACGCTGCCCCATGAGCGGCTGAGTCCGAGCCCCGACACCGTCGGGCAGCGCCTGGGCACCCTGCGGCGCATCGCCGAGTGGTCGGGCGATTCCCCTCTGGTCGTGGTCGCCTCCGTGCGCGCGGCGCTCCAACCCATCGCCGGCAACCTCGGCGAGATCGCCCCGCTCGAGCTCAGAGTGGGCGGGCGCGGACTCGAACTCGAGCATGTCGCCGAGCAGCTCGTCGAGCGCGCCTACTCCCGCGTCGACATGGTGTCGCGTCGCGGTGAGTTCGCGGTGCGCGGCGGCATCCTCGACGT
>JAZBLS010000123.1:0-10122 GCA_037033365.1 Actinomycetota bacterium
GGCCCCCAGTCGTGAAGGCCGGGCGCGGCGGATGCCGGGCGCGGCGGGGGCCGGGGGCGGACGCCGGGGTGGATGCCGGAGGACGGAACCCGGCGGACTAACCGAGTGCGGGCGGCCAGACCCCGATCAGGATCGCCATCACGACGATCGTCACGAGCTCGTGCGCGATGTTCATCGTGGTCAGGGCCGTCGGGCGGCCCTCGAAGGCGTCATGGGTGATGAAGCGCGCGGCCGTGAAGCCCGCCCAGAGCAGCACTCCGGTGATGATCGTGCCCCAGAAGAACGATCCGCCGTAGAAGTGCCATGCGATCGCGGCCGCTCCAGCCAGCACCCACGACGTGATGAAGCTTACGACGACCGTGGTGACGATCGCCATGGTCGCGCTCGATCCCGGCCTGTCCATGTCGACGTTCGCGAGCTTCGACCAGCGCGTGCCGAACACCTTCGGGGCGTACCAGACAGAGCCCACGATCATGCTCGAGGCCGTCGCCAGCAGGACCGCCCAGTAGTTGATCTCGGGAATCATGACAGTCTCCGATCGTCGGGATGCCCGAAGCATACTCCCGGGCTCGAGCGCACTGCAGACGGACTCGGCTGCAGTACGTGAGCACGGATGCAGGACGGAAACGGGCCGAGCGTCCTGCAGACGTGCCCGCGTCCTGCAAGACACCTCCGTCACATCGCATCCCAATATTCTCCGAATCGATTCGATACCAACGGTGGCAATCATGTAAGCGTTTGCACTACTCTGATCGCATGGCACAGCTTGAGCAGATCGCAGCCCCCGGTTCCGAGTGGTGGCGCAGCGCGGTCATCTACCAGATCTACCCCCGTTCGTTCGCCGACGCCTCGGGCGACGGCATCGGCGACCTGCCCGGCATCACGAGCCGGTTGGACTCCCTCGCCGAGCTCGGCGTCGATGCGATCTGGCTGAGCCCGTTCATGACGAGTCCGCAGCGCGACGCCGGCTACGACGTGGCCGACTACCGGGACGTCGATCCGCTCTTCGGCACGCTCGCCGACTTCGACACCATGCTCGAGGCGGCGCATGCCCGCGGCATCCGCGTCGTGGTCGACCTCGTCCCCAACCACTCCTCCGCGCAGCACGCCTGGTTCCAGGCGGCGCTGAAGGCCGCGCCCGGCAGCCCCGAGCGCGCGCGCTACATCTTCCGCGACGGCAAGGGTGAGAACGGCGAGCTGCCCCCGAACAACTGGGAGTCCGTGTTCGGCGGCGGCATGTGGGAGCGCATCACCGAGGCCGACGGCACGCCCGGCCAGTGGTACCTGCACATCTTCGACCCCACGCAGCCCGACTTCGACTGGACGAACGAGGAGGTGCGCGAGGAGTTCCGCTCGATCCTGCGCTTCTGGCTCGACCGCGGCGTCGACGGCTTCCGCGTGGACGTGGCCCACGGCATGATCAAGGCCGAGGGCCTGCCCGACTACACCCCGCCGGCCGACGCCGACTCGATGGGCGGCGGCGAGGCGAACGTCCCGTACTGGGGCCAGGACGGCGTGCACGACATCTACCGTGACTGGCACAAGGTGCTCGCGGAGTACGACGGCGACCGTGCACTCTGCGGCGAGGCCTGGATGCCGACGCTGAAGCAGACCGCGCTGTGGGTGCGCCCCGACGAGATGCACCAGACGTTCAACTTCCCGTACCTGATGACCGAGTGGGACGCCGAGAAGCTCCGCGACGTGATCCGCGAGTCGCTCGACGAGTTCGGCGCGGTCGGCGCTCCGAGCACCTGGGTGCTGTCGAACCACGACGTCGTCCGGCACGCCTCGCGCCTGGCGCTGACGGCGGAGAACCCGCAGGGCGAGGGCATCGGCCCGAACACCCCCGACAAGCCCGACACCGTGATCGGCCTCGCCCGCGCCCGCGCCGCGACGACCGTCATGCTCGCGCTCCCCGGCTCGGCATACCTCTACCAGGGCGAGGAGCTCGGCCTCCCCGAGGCGATGGAGATCCCCGACGCGTTCCGTCAGGACCCGACCTGGTTCCGCACGAACGGCGAGCGGTACGGACGCGACGGATGCCGCGTGCCGCTGCCGTGGGAGGCCGAGGCACCCGCCTTCGGCTTCAACGAGACGGGCGCATCGTGGCTGCCGCAGCCCGCCGACTGGGCCGCGTACGCGCGCGACGTCGAAGAGGTCGACCCCTCGTCCACGCTCGCGCTCTACAAGCGCCTGCTCGCCGGGCGCCGTGAGTACGGCTTCGGCGGCGGATCGCTGGTCTGGGAGGACGCCGGAGCGGATGCGGTGGCATTCCGCCGCGGCGACGTGCACGTGCTCGCGAACCTCGGCACCGAGCCGCTCCCCCTGCCCGTCGACGCGCTGATCGTGGAGCGGAGCGAGCCTTTCGAGGGCGGCGCTCTGCCCGTCGACGCAGCCGTCTGGTACACCACGGTCTGACCGGTCTGCGCTCCGGTCGCAGTTCGCGCCGCTCCGGCATCCGTCCGACGGCACGAACTGCGACCGGAGCGATTCCGCATCACCACCTGACCGCATCCGAGAGGAATCCCCTGGCGAGCATCGACGAGGTCGCCCGGCTCGCCGGCGTCTCGACCGCGACGGTGTCGCGCGCGCTCAGCGGACGAGGGCACGTGTCGGAGTCCGCGCGGCTCCGGGTGCAGGAGGCCGCATCGGCGCTCGGCTACGTCGTGTCGTCCCGCGCGTCGAGCCTGGCATCCGGGCGCACGCGCAACATCGGCGTGGTCGTGCCGTTCCTCGACCGCTGGTTCTTCAGCACGGTGCTGTCGGGGGTGTCGGCCGCGCTCATGCGCGAGGGCTACGACATCACCCTCTACAACATCACCGCCGACAAGGACGTGCGTCGGCACGTGTTCGACACGTTCCTGCGTCGCCAGCGGGTGGATGCCGTGATCGCCGTGTCCATCGAACTCGACGACGACGAGACGCAGTACCTGCTCGACCTGGGACTGCCGGTGATCGCGATCGGCGGGCCGAACCCCAAGCTCGACACCCTCACGGTCGACGACGTCGCGGTGGCGCAGCTGGCGACCGAGCACCTGATCGGGCTCGGGCACCACGACATCGCCCACATCGGCGCGAACCCCGAGTTCGACATCGACTTCCACATCCCGACGAACCGTCGACTCGGCTTCGAGCGGGCGCTGGCGAAGGCCGGCATCCCCCTGAATCCGGCGTTCCTGGAGCCTGCCGACTTCACGGTCGAGGGCGGATACCGCGCGGCGAAGCAGCTGCTCGGGCGGCCGGGACCCCGCCCGACGGCGGTGTTCGCGGCATCCGACGAGATGGCTATCGGGGCGATCCTCGCAGCCCGCGACCTCGGCTTCGCGGTGCCGGGCGACCTCTCGATCGTCGGCATCGACGGGCACGAGCTCGGCGAGTTCTTCCGTCTGACGACCGTCGACCAGTTCCCGCTCGGGCAGGGGGAGCGGGCGGCGGATGCCGTGCTCGCGCGCCTCGCGGATGCCGCCGATACCGGCATCCCGGCCGCCCTGCCGTACGAGCTCAACGTCAGAGGGACGACCGCGCGACTCGTGTGAGCCCGTCCTGCCGCGACGATCCGCGGAGGGTGGGACGATTCCCGGACCTTTCGGGCCGGTTTGGTCCGTGAATCGTCACGGGGTCAGCGGATCGTCCGCCCCCAGAGGTGCGTGGGATGCTGGAGGCATGACCACCGGCATCCCCTCCGTCCTGTTCGTGTGCGTGCACAACGCGGGGCGCTCGCAGATGGCGGCCGGGTTCCTGCGGGAGCTCGCCGGTGACCGCATCGAGGTGCGCTCCGCCGGATCGCTGCCCGCCGATCGGATCAACCCCGTCGCGGTCGAGGCGATGGCCGAGCTCGGCATCGACATCGCAGCCGAGGCGCCGAAGGTGCTGACGCCCGAGGCCGTGCAGGTGTCGGACGTCGTGATCACGATGGGCTGCGGCGACGCGTGCCCGTTCTTCCCCGGGACGCGTTACGAGGACTGGGAGCTCGACGACCCGGCGGGGCAGGGCATCGACGCGGTGCGCCCGATCCGCGACGACATCCGCGGCCGGATCGAGGGCCTCGTGGCAGAGCTGCTCCCCTGACCGACCCGTCGAACAGACCCGTCTATTTCGGCCATATGGCATGAATAGACGGTCTGTTTCGGCCATACGGCAGAAATAGACGGGCTCGGGGTCAGGCGTCGGACTCGGGCAGGGTGTGGAAGCGACGGTCGAGGTACACGAGCGGACGACCGGGGCGCCCGAGGAGCACCTCGTCGATCTCGGCGACCACGACCGTCGACGATCCGACAGCGACCGTGGACATGGTGTGACCGCGCATCGCGGCCCGCGCCTCTGCGAGGTAGGGCTCTCCCGTGGGCAGTGAGCCCCAGCCCTGCTCAGGGGTGAAGCGGTCTGCGCCGCTGACGGCGAAGCTCTGCGCGAGTGCCGAGTGCTCGTCGTCGATCAGGTGGACGACGAAGCTGTCCGCCGAGAGGATCGACCCCGCGCTGCCGGTCGCGCGGGTCACCGAGAACACGATCGCGGCCGGATCGACCGCGACGGAGGCGACACTGGATGCCGTGAGGCCCACCGGCCCCGCGGGGGTCATCGCGGTGATGATCGCGACGCCCGCCGGATGCGCACGGAATGCGGCCTTGAGGCCCTCACCCACCTCGGAGGGAATCGGTGCGGCCGGGTGCTGCTGAGCGCTCATTCGTGCGCCTCCTGCGGCGGGAGGGCCGAGATGAGGGGGTGGTCGTGGGCGATCATGCCGACCTTCGCAGCGCCGCCGGGCGAGCCGATCTCGTCGAAGAACTCGACGTTGGCCTTGTAGTAGTCCTGCCACTCGTCGGGCAGGTCGTCCTCGTAGTAGATCGCCTCCACCGGGCAGACGGGCTCGCAGGCACCGCAGTCGACGCACTCGTCGGGGTGGATGTACAGCGAACGCTCGCCCTCATAGATGCAGTCAACGGGGCATTCGTCGATGCACGCACGGTCCTTGACATCGACGCATGGCAGTGCGATCACGTAGGTCATCGGGCGGCGGGAGGGGTCAGACGGTGTTCGGGCACGGATGCCACCGTAAAACCTCAAGTACACTTGAGGTCAAATCGAGAGGGGGCATGGTGGCGGCATCCGACACTGACCGGACTCCCCCGGCATCCGGCTCCTCCCTGACGATCGGCGAGATGAGCCGGCGCACCGGGGTCGCCCCGTCGGCGCTGCACTTCTACGAGAGCCTCGGCCTGATCGCCTCCACCCGCACCTCGGGCAACCAGCGCCGGTACGCGCGGCACATGCTGCGGCGGGTGTCGCTCATCGCGGTGGCGAAGCGCCTCGGCATCCCCCTGTCCGACGTGCAGGAGGCGTTCGCCGACGTGCCCCTGACCGAGACTCCGAGCCACGACGACTGGCAGCGCGCATCGCGACGTTGGAAGCGCGTGCTCGAGAAGCGCCGCGAGGGCATCGAACGTCTCGAACGCGAGCTGACCGGATGCATCGGCTGCGGCTGCCTGTCGATGAAGGCCTGCAGCCTGCTGAACCCCGACGACGCCCTCGGCACCGAGGGCGCGGGCCCGAGGCGCCTCCGCGAGGACTGAGGCCCGGAGCCCGTCTATTTATGCCGAATGGCCGAGACAGACCGTCTATTCATGTCATTCGGCACAAACAGACGGTCTTCGGATGCCGGGGTCAGACGACCGTGAACGCGGCGCTCAGCAACGAGGCCTCCCGCGAGCTCGGCCCCACGAGCAGGGCGAACTCGCCCGGCTCGACGCGGCGGACACCCGCGGCATCGACGATCGAGCAGTCCGCGACCGGCAGCTCGATCCGCACCACCTGCGACTCCCCCGGGGCGAGGTCGACCTGGCGGAACGCCTTCAGTTCGCGGTCCGTCCAGCTCACGCTCGTGACGGCGTCGCGCACGTAGACCTGCACGGTCTCGCGCACCGGACGTGCCCCCGTGTTGGTCACGGTGACGTCGGCCACGACCGCGTCGTCCACCGAGAGCTCGGCATTCGCCACCGACAGGTCGGCGTACGAGACGGTCGAGTACGACAGCCCCTCGCCGAAGGCCCAGGCCGGCGACTGCGTCAGATCGGCATATCGGTCGCCGTGCTGGCCGCGGATCTGGTTGTAGTACGTCGGCTGCTGACCCACGTGCCGCGCGAACGAGATCGGCAAGCGCCCAGACGGCTCGACGGCACCGGAGATGATCTCGGCGAGCGCGCGCCCACCCTCCATTCCGGGATTCGCGGCCCAGATCACGGCCGACGCACGCGACACGGATGCCGGCAGCACGAGCGGCTTCGACGCGAGCAGCACCACGACGACGGGCTTCCCGGTCGCGACGAGCGCGTCGAGCAGGGCGTTCTGCCCGCCGACCAGCTCGAGGGTCGCGGTCGAGCGCCCCTCGCCGACGAGTTCGATGCGGTCGCCGACCACGGCCACCACGACGTCGGATGCCGCGGCAGCCGCCACGGCCTCGGCGATCAGCGCCTCGTCGGGCTCGGCCGGGACGACGACCGAGGGCCGAGGCTGCCCGTCGGGGAACGTCGCCCCGCGCGGGTCCTCCTCCAGCGTGAGGATCTCGGCTCCGCGCGCGTGCGTCACCGACCAGCCGGCGACGCCCGACAGCCCGTCGAGCACGGTCGTGATCATCTCGCGCGGCTGCCCGTCGAGCCATCCGGCCTGTCCCGAGCCGCCGGCCCAGTCGCCGAGCTGCGTCTGCGCGTCGTCGGCGAGGGGACCCACGACCGCGACCCGGAGCGAGTCCGACGCCGACAGCGGCAGCACCCCGTCGTTCTCGAGCAGCACGATCGAGCGGCGGGCCGTCTCGAGGTTGAGCTCGGCATGCGCGGCGCTGCCGACCACGGCATCCAGCCCGTCCTGCGGCAGACGCGGGTCCTCGAACAGCCCGAGCTCGAACTTCAGCGTGAGGATGCGGGCGACCGCGTCGTCGAACGCGTCCTCCGACAGCATCCCCTTCTCAACGGCGTCCAGTGCGCCCTCGAAGAAGCCGGGCGTCGTCATGACCATGTCGTTGCCTGCCCGCACGGCGGCGGCCGACGCATGCGTGTAGTCGGGCTGCACCTGCTGCTCCCAGACCATGCGACCGACGTTGTCCCAGTCGGTGATCAGAGTTCCGGTGTATCCCCACTCGCCGCGCAGCACGTCGCTGAGCAGCCAGTCGTTGACCGTGATCGGCACGCCGTCGGTGGTCTGGTACCCCAGCATGAACGTGCGGCATCCCTCGCGGGCCACCCGCTCGAACGGCGGGAGGAACCACGAGCGCAGCTTGCGCCGCGAGATGTCGGCCTCGCTCGCATCGCGCCCGCCCTGCGTCTCGGAGTACCCGGCGAAGTGCTTGGCCGTCGCGAGGATGGCGGTGGGATCGTCGAGGCCCTCGCCCTGGTAGCCGCGCACCATCGCCGACGCCAGCTCGCCGATCAGGAACGGGTCTTCACCGAACGTCTCGTCGATCCGGCCCCAGCGGAGGTCCCGGGCGATGCACAGCACGGGAGAGAACGTCCAGTGGATGCCGGTCGCCGCGACCTCGACCGCGGTGGCCCTGGCCACCTGCTCGACGAGCTCGGCGTTCCAGGTCGCCGCCATTCCGAGCTGCGTCGGGTAGATCGTCGCCCCGGGCCAGAAAGAGTGCCCGTGGATGCAGTCCTCCGCCACGAGCAGGGGGATGCGCAGACGGGTCTGCGCCGTCAGGTCGTTCGCCCGGAGGATGCGCTCGGGCGAGGTGTGCAGGATCGACCCGACGTGACGCCGGAGGATGTGGTCGTCCAGGTCGTCGCGCGCATCGAGCTGCAGCATCTGTCCGACCTTCTCCTCCACCGTCATGCGGTCGAGGAGGTCGGCGACGCGGGCCGGGATCGGCAGCGTCGGGTCGAGATAGGGAAGGGTGTCGGTCAGGGTCTGAGAGGTCATCACTTCTGGTTCTGGATATCGATGTCGGACGACGAGGTATCGGAGGGCGGGGGTGTCGATGCCGGGATGCTGCGCACGGCCGTCACGGGGTCGTTCACGTTCAGGCCCTTCTTCTTCATCGCGCGCGCCCGCTCGCCCGCCGACCGGAGCCGCGGGTTGACGTACTCGTCGATGCCGAAGTTGATGAGCGACAGCGCGACGCCGATGATCGCGATGCAGAGACCGGCGGGCACGTACCACCACCACAGCCGCGGGAAGGCGCCGTTCTGCTGCGCCCAGAACAGGATCGTTCCCCAGTTGAGGTTGCTCACGGGGATCACGCCGATGAAGGCCAGCGTCGTGAGCCCGAGGATCGCGGCGGTCACCGTGCCGACGAAGCTCGACGCGATCAGCGCCATGAGGTTCGGCAGCATCTCGACCGTGATGATCCGCCGCAGCGGCTCGCCGTTCGCGCGCGCGGCCTGGATGAAGTCGCGGTTGCGCAGCGACATCGTCTGCGCGCGGAGCACCCGCGCACCCCACGCCCAGCCCGTGAGTCCGAGCACCGCCGCGATCACGATGAGCGGCGGGTTCTCGAACTGCGAGGCCACGATGATGATCAGCGGGATGCCGGGGATCACGAGGAACACATTGGTCAGAGCCGACAGCGACTCGCTCTTCCAGCCGCGCACGTATCCGGCGATCACGCCGATCGTGATGGCGATGATCGTCGCGATGATGGCCGAGAGGAAGCCGACCACGACGACCCCGCGGGTGCCGAAGATCAGCTGGCTCAGGACGTCCTCGCCCATGTGGGTCGTACCCAGCCAGTGCTCCCACGAGGGCGGCTGCCGCAGCGCCGTGCGGTCCTTCTGGGTGGGGCCGTAGGGCGCGAGCAGCGGGGCGAGGATCGCGATCAGCACGAAGACCCCGAGGATGATCAGCCCCGCGATCGACTTGGGATTGCGGAACATCGCGAAGGCCTGTGCGAGCTGCGACCAAAAGGTCTTACGAGCAGGCGCCTCGGCGTTCGCGGAGCGGACCGTGACGGTCTCGGGCATCCCCGTCGGGATCGTGCTGCCGTCGGGTGCGGTGGTGTCGGTGGACGTGGGGACACTCATGTCAGGCCTCCGTCTGGCGCGTGCGCGGGTCGAGGTATGCGTAGACGATGTCGGCGAGGATGTTGGCGACGAGCACCGACAGGGTGATCACGAGGAACACGCCCTGCATGAGCGCGAAGTCCTTCGCGTTCGTCGCGTCGAGCAGAAGCTTGCCGACGCCGGGGTAGCTGAACACCATCTCCATGACGATCGTGCCGCCGACGATGAAGCCGATCGAGAGCGCGAAGCTCTGGATCTGCGGCAGCACCGCGTTGCGGGCCGCGTACGCCCAGAGCACCCGCCGGTTCGGCATGCCCTTGGCCTGAGCGACCGTGATGTAGTCCTCGTCGAGGACCGTCAGCATCATGTTGCGCATGCCGAGCATCCAGCCGCCGAGCGACGCGATGATGATCGTGAGCGCCGGCAGCGTGCCGTGCATGATCACCTGGCCGATGAAGTCGAGGCTCCACTCGGGCGACTGCCCCTTGTCGTAGGCGTGCGACGACGGGAACCACTTCAGCGTGGACGAGAAGATCGCGATCGCGATGAGGCCGAGCCAGAAGTAGGGGATCGTGTTGAAGAACGTCGTGATCGGGATGAGCGCGTCGAGCCTGCTGCCCCGCTTCCAGCCCACGATCGCGCCGCCGACGGTGCCGAGCACGAACGAGATGATCGTCGCGAGTCCGACGAGGCCGAGCGTCCACGGCAGTGCCGCGCTCAGCACCTCGGCGACGGGGCGGAGCCCGTGGAGCGTCGAGATGCCCAGATCGCCGCGCAGCAGCATCCCCCAGTAGTCGAGGTACTGCTGCCAGACGGACTTGTCGGAGTCGATGCCGAGGAGGATGCGCAGCGAGTCGGCCGCCTCGGGGCTGATGTTGCGGTTGCGCGCGAGGTACGAGCTGACCGCGTCGCCCTTCATGAATCGCGGCAGGAAGAAGTTGATCGTGATGGCCGCCCACAGCGTGAACAGGTAGAACGCGGCACGTCCGGCGAAGAACCGCCACGGGACGCTCGTCCGCCCCTTCTGCGCCGTCGTGGCCGTCGTGCCGACCTCGAGCGCGTCGCGCTCCTCGGTCTGCGGGAGTTGGGGGGATGCTGTGGTCACAGTGCACCTCCGTGCGAGCCGGCCGACGCGAAG
>JAZBLS010000124.1:0-10080 GCA_037033365.1 Actinomycetota bacterium
GGTCGTCGAAGATGATGAGGACGTGCTTGCCGCCGTACATCCAGTGCTGGCCGATCGCCGAACCCGTGTAGGGGGCGAGGTACTTGAAGCCAGCGGGGTCGGATGCCGGAGCCGCGACGATCGTCGTGTATTCCAGGGCGCCGGCCTCTTCGAGCGCACCCTTCACCGAAGCGATGGTGGAGCCCTTCTGACCGATCGCCACGTAGATGCAGCGGACCTGCTTGTTGACGTCGCCCGACTCCCAGTTGGCCTTCTGGTTGATGATCGTGTCGATCGCGATGGCCGTCTTGCCGGTCTGGCGGTCGCCGATGATCAGCTGGCGCTGACCACGGCCGACCGGGATCATGGCGTCGATCGCCTTGATGCCGGTCTGCATCGGCTCGTGCACCGACTTGCGCTGCATGACGCCCGGGGCCTGGAGCTCGAGCTCGCGGACACCCTCGGTCGCGATGGAGCCGAGACCGTCGATCGGGTTGCCGAGCGGGTCGACGACGCGGCCGAGGTAGCCGTCGCCGACGGGGACCGAGAGCACCTCACCGGTGCGGGTGACTTCCTGACCGGCTTCGATACCGGTGAAGTCACCGAGGATGACGACACCGATCTGGTGCTCGTCGAGGTTCAGCGCGAGACCCTTGATGCCGTTGGCGAAGGTCACGAGCTCATTGGCCATGACGCCGGGCAGGCCCTCGACGTGCGCGATACCATCCGCGGCGTCGATGACGGTGCCGACCTCGGTCGCCGCTGCCCCGGTGGGCTCGTAGGCGGCGGCGAAGTCCTTCAGCGCGTCACGGATGACGTCGGGGCTGATCGATAGTTCTGCCATTGTCTTCCCTTTGTATCTGGGTGCGCGGTTCCCCGCGCGAAGTCGTGTTAGCCGGCGAGCTTCTGGCGAAGATCGGCGAGACGGGCGGAGATGCTGCCGTCGATGACGTCATCGGCGATCTGCACGCGCAGGCCTCCGACGACGGCGGGGTCGAGGACCTCGTTGAGCGACACCGTGCCGTCGTAGCGCTGCGAGAGCGCTGCGCTGAGACGGGTGCGCTGAGCGTCGGTGAGAGGCTTCGCGGTGTGCACCGTCGCGACGACGCGCTCGCCCTGGCTGGCGACGATCCGCGTTGCGCGAGTCAGCATCTGACGGATGCGGCGGTCGCGAGGCTGACGCACCAGTGACGACACGATCAGCGACGTGGCGTCGCTGACGCCGCCCGCGAGCAGCTTCTCGACGAGCGCGGCCTTGGCGTCCTCTCCTCCGAGTCGGCTCCCGAGCGCGAGCTCGAGCTCCGGATTCGCAGCTATGACGCGGGAGAAACCGAAGAGCTCTCCCCCGATGTCCGTCTGCGGAGCGGCGATGGCCGCGACACGGATGGCGAGTTCCTCGACACCGTCGACGAGCTCGGACGCGGAAGACCACCGCTCGGCGACGACGGCTCTCAGAATGCTCTGGGCATCCTGAGAGAACCCGCCGAACACCGCTGCGACGACGTTCTGTCGCGCCACGGCCGGAGCCGCGGGGTCGGCGAGCGCGCCGCTCAGCTGGGACGACTCGGCCACGGCACGGGCGGCTGCCAACAGCTCTCGGGCCGTGTCGAGTGTGACGTCCTTCGCTGCGGCAAGCGCCTGAGTGGATGCCGCGAGTGCCTGAGTGGTCGCGCTGCCCATTACTGAGCCGCCTTTTCGGATGCCTCGAGGTCGGCGAGGAAGCGGTCGACGACCGCCGTCGCACGTGCATCGTCGGAGAGGGTCTCCCCAACCACGCCACCTGCCAGGTCGATCGCGAGCGAACCGACCTCGCTGCGCAGCGAGACGAGTGCCGTCTGGCGCTCCGCCTCGATCTGCGTGTGCGCGGTCGCCGTCAGGCGAGCGGCCTCGGTCGAAGCGGTCTCCTTGGCCTCGGCGACGATCTTCTTGCCGTCCTCACGGGCGGCCTCGCGGATCTCGCCGGCCTCGGTGCGCGCCTCGGCGAGCTGCCGGGTGTACTCCTCGAGCGCAGCCTCAGCCTGCTTCTGCGCCTCGTCGGCCTTGGCGATGTTGCCCTCGATCGCGGCGGACCGCTTGTCGAGCAGCGCCGTGAACTTCGGAAGGGCGACCTTCCACACGACGACGAGGATGACGATGAACCACAGGCCCGACCAGATGATGTCGTACCACGCGGGGATCAGCGGGTTGTGCGCTTCACCCTCGGCCGCGAGGTTCGTGACAAGAGCGTTCAGCATCCTGTCTCCTTCAGAAGTCGGTTCGGATTACGGGAAGGGGATGAATCCGACGGCGATGCCGACGAATGCAAGCGCCTCGGTGAAGGCGATACCGATCCACATGAGGACCTGGAGGCGGCCGGCCAGCTCGGGCTGACGAGCGACACCCTCGATGGTCTTGCCGACGACGATACCCACGCCGATGGCCGGACCGATCGCAGCGAGGCCGTAGCCGACCGATGCGAGGTGACCGTTGATGTCTGCGAGAACCGTAGTAGCGTCCACGGGTTTTTCCTTTCGTTGGGTGGGACGGCAGTTGCCGACCCGCTCAGTGCTCTTCTGCGACCGCGAGCTGGATGTAGACCGCGGTGAGGACGGTGAAGACGTATGCCTGGAGGACGGCGACCAGAATCTCGAAGAGAGTGAAGGCGCCGCCGAAGGCGAGGGTTCCGACACCGAGCGCGGCCCAGCCGCCGCCTGCGGTGAAGAAGAAGAACTGGGTGGCCGCGAAGCACAGCACCAGGAGCATGTGACCGACGACCATGTTCATCAGGAGTCGGAGCATCAGCGTGACCGGGCGCAGGATGAAGGTCGAGACGAGCTCGATCAGCGCGACGATCGGGAGAGCGAAGCCGGGGACGCCCTGCGGCAGGAGCGCGTTCTTGAAGAAGCGAAGGCCGTGGCGGCGGATGCCGGCGTAGATGAAGGTGACGTAGCTGACCACGGCGAGCAGCAGCGGGACCGCGGCGATGCTCGTACCGGCGATGTTCAGGAACGGGATGATGCCCGTGATGTTCATGAACAGCACCATGAAGAAGATCGTGGTGAGGATCGGGAGGAAGCGGTTGCCGTCCTTGCGTCCGAGCAGGTCGTGCGCGATGTTGGTGCGGACGAAGTCCAGACCCATCTCGACGACGCTCTGGAAGCGGCCGGGGACGACCTTCATCCGTCGGGTTCCGAGGACGAGGATCGTGACGACCACGATCACCGACAGGAACTGGACGAGGTGGATCCGGTGGACGGGGATCCCGGCGACCTCGAAGAGGATCTCAGGGAAGAACTCGTCGATAGAAGGTCCGTGGAACTCGCCGTCGGAGGCGAGTCGGGGCATCAGGGTCGCAGCAAGATTGAACAGCGCGGGCTCCAGCTTCGGGGCACCGGTCAGAACCGGGGCGACGATGGTCGGTGTGCTTCAAGCGCAAGCGCTCGCGGGCGAGCGGCGGGCACGTCTCAACACTATCAGATGTGAGGGTTCCCTAAGACCCGGCGGGACCAGCGGTCGGCGCCTCGCCCGTGCCGTTCGCGGTCCCGGGCGCGCGGTCCTCGGGGACCTCGGTGGGCAGCGTGGTGTCGCTCACGTTCGGAAGGCGCATCTGCGTGAGGACGATCACGTCGATCACGAGCGACATGATGACGCCGGCGACGATCGAGAGGAAGAAGACCATCGGATGCAACCACGGCTGTCCTGCGAGCAGGATCATGACGACGAGGAAGACGCCGAGCTTCAGCAGCCAGCCGCCGAGGACGATCGCGAAGAAGAACTGGACGTAGAGCGGGTCGCCGTACCAGCGGTTCGCGACGAGGATGCTGATGCCCGTGATCGCGAGGAACAGCACCGAGAGGAGGACGCCGAGCAGTCCGCTGACGAGCCCCTCCCCCTGGCCGACCAGGAAGCCGACGACCGCCGCCACAACGGCGAGGACTGCGGCCGCGACCGCCGACCAGATCAGGGTGCGTCGGAGGATCGGCGTGCTGGAAACGGGGCTCGGGCTCATGAGGACTCCACGGGGGTCGGGTCGGTGTCGGCGGGTGCCGCCCTGCGGCGGCGTCCCGTCGGGTTGAGAGTGATCACGAGGCAGGCGGCGATGCCCACCACGCCGAAGGCGACTCCGGGGAGGTACTGCCCCGGCCAGTCCTCGCGGGCGCCCACGTACATCAGCAGGACAGCGAGCGAGATGACCGCCGTCCAGGCGTAGAAGATCAGCACGGCGTCGCGGTCGCGGTGGCCGAGGTCGAGCATCCGGTGGTGCAGGTGCTTGCGGTCGGGCGAGAACGGGGACTTGCCCGCGTTCATGCGCCGGAGAACGGCGAGTCCGAAGTCGAGCAGCGGGAGCAGCACGACGAGCAGCGGCAGCAGGATCGGGATGAACGCACCGAGCAGCTGCGAGCGGCCGAGGCGCTCGAGGTCGAGCGCCGAGGGCTCCAGCTGGCCCGTGACGGCGATCGCCGACGTCGCCATCAGGAGGCCGAGGACCAGGGCGCCCGAGTCGCCCATGAAGATCTTCGCGGGGCTCCAGTTGAACGGCAGGAAGCCGAGGCAGGCCCCCACCAGCACGGCGGCGAGGAAGGAGGCGAGGTTGAAGTAGCTGGACGCGCCGGTGTCGCGGGTCAGGATGTAGGAGTACGCGAAGAAGACGCCGTTGGCGATCAGGCACACCCCCGCGACCAGTCCATCGAGCCCGTCGATGAAGTTCACCGCGTTCATGACGATCACGATGGCGAACATCGTGATCGTGATGCTCAGCCAGCTGGAGAACACGATCAGGTCGCCGAACGGGAGCGAGAGGATCTGCAGTCCGCCGCCGACCGTGATGATGCCTGCCGCGAGGAACTGCGCCCCCAGCTTGATCATCCAGTCGAGATCCCACAGGTCGTCGACGACGCCGATGATCACGATGAGCAGGGCTGCGGCGAGGATCGACCACATGGTCTGCGGCGGCATCCAGATGGTCGCGAAGAAGGGGTTGGCGGCGGAGACCGCCATCACGATCGCGATGCCGGCGAAGATCGCGACACCGCCGAGGCGCGGGGTGGGCGTCTTGTGGACGTCGCGCTCGCGGATCTCGGGGTACAGCTTGAACCGCAGGCTGAGCTTCAGGACCACCCACGTCAGCGCGAAGGTGATCGCCGCGGTCACGACGATCGTGAAGAGGTACTGCTTCACGAATCCTCGTCCGCTTCGGCCGGCTGCTCCGCCGGTTCCAGCAGATCTCCGAGCACGGCCTGCAGGCGCTCCCGACTGACCGCTCCCTGACGGAGGATCCGCACCCGACCCTCGGTGACGGGCTCGCCGGCCCGCGGGACCAGGGAGGTCGCATCGACGATCGTGGAGGCGATCCCCTCGCGACTCATGCCGTCTGCGAGGTAGACCGAGACGCTCTCGCCCAGCATCTTCTCCGCATCGTGGGCGGAGATGGCCGAGGCCTTCCCCGTGAGGTTCGCGCTGGAGACCGCGAGAGGCCCGGTCTCGGCGAGGAGTTCGAGCGGCACACGTCCCTCCGGCATCCGGACGGCGACCGTGCCCTGGGTCTCCCCCAGATCCCACACCAGCGAGGGCTGCGCGGGCAGGACGATCGTGAGGCCGCCGGGCCAGAACTCGTCGACCAGGCGCTGCACGGGCTCCGGAACCGATTCCGCGAGGGCCGCCAGGGTCTCCTTGCTGCCGATCAGCACGGGCGGGGGCTGGTCGCGACCACGCCCCTTCGCGTCGAGGAGCCGCTGAACGGCGGTCGGAGAGAAGGCGTCCGCGGCGAGGCCGTAGACCGTGTCTGTGGGCATCACGATGAGCTCGCCGCGGGCGATGGCCTGGCGCGCGTGACGCATTCCGGCGAGGAGCTGAGCCTCGTCGCCGCAATCGAAGATGGAGGACATGACGATCCGATTCTAGCCGGGGACGGCCTGAGCGAACGGTGTCCGCGGTTTCAGGGGCACAGAGCCGTGGTCGCCCTGTCCCTCAGAGTCAGGTCGCGGTGGGTCGCAGCCGCTCGCCACCCGCCGCCCGTCAGGATCTCGCGGATCGCTTCGCCCTGCAGCTCGCCGTGCTCGATCACGAGCAGGCCGCCGGGGCGGAGCAGCTCCGCGGCCCGAACGCTGAGCACCCGCACGATGTCGAGGCCGTCCTCGCCGCCGTAGAGCGCCATCGCCGGATCGAACAGCCGCACCTCGGGATCGCGCGGGATCGCGGCATCCGGGACATACGGCGGATTCGAGATCACGACGGATGCCGTGCCGTCGAGGTCTCGGAACGCCTCGGCGAGATCCTCGTTCACGAGCGTCAGATTCTCGACGCCCTGCGTGTTGCGCACGGTCCACGGGTAGGCGTCCGGCGAGAGCTCGGTCGCGTAGATGCGGGAGTGCGGCACCTCGGTCGCCATGGCCAGGGCGATGGCCCCGCTGCCCGTGCCGAGGTCGATGCCGATGGGCTCGGGCTCCGGCGAGGCCAGGAGCGCATCGATCGCGAACTGCACCACGGTCTCGGTCTCGGGGCGCGGTACGAAGACGCCGGGCCCGACCGCGAGCTCGAGGTGACGGAACGGAGCGGTCCCGGTGATGTGCTGGAGCGGTTCTCGGCCCGAGCGCCGCGTCACGACGGCGTCCAGGGCCGCGGCGTCGTCGTCCGACACCGCGTCGCCGCGGATGATCGCCGCCTGCACCTCTCCGCGGCGCGCGCCGAGGACATGACCGGCGAGGAGCTCGGCGTCGACCAGCGGATCGGGGACGCCCGCGTCGGCCAGCCTCACGGCGGCGGCGTGCACGAGGGAGGCGAGAGACGTGTCGGGCATGGGTTCCAGCGTAGAGCGCCGCACCCGTCACATTGACGTCCCGCACCGGTCGCTCGCCTAGGCTGGAGCCCACGTCACCCGCACAGGAAGGCCCTCCCATGCCCGGCATCCACTCCGATATCACCACGGCATTCGGCAACACCCCGCTGGTCCGGCTCAACCGGGTGACCGAGGGCCTCGGTGCCACGGTGCTCGCCAAGCTCGAGTTCTACAACCCGGCATCCAGCGTCAAGGACCGCCTGGGCATCGCGATCGTCGACGCCGCCGAGGCGTCCGGCGAGCTGAAGCCCGGAGGCACCATCGTCGAGGCGACGAGCGGCAACACGGGCATCGCCCTCGCCATGGTCGGCGCCGCGCGCGGCTACAAGGTCGTCCTCACGATGCCCGCGTCGATGTCGAAGGAGCGCCGCATGCTCCTCAAGGCATTCGGGGCGGAGCTCGTGCTCACGGACCCCACGAAGGGCATGACCCACGCGGTCGCGGAGGCCGAGGCGATCGCGGCGAAGACGCCGGGCGCCGTGCTCGCCAAGCAGTTCGCGAACGAGGCGAACCCCGCGATCCACCGCAAGACCACCGCAGAGGAGATCCTCCGCGACACCGACGGCGTCGTCGACTACTTCGTGGCCGGCATCGGCACCGGCGGCACCATCACCGGCGTCGGACAGGTGCTCAAGGAGCGCATCCCCGGCGTGAAGATCGTGGCGGTCGAGCCCAAGGACTCCCCCATCCTCACCGAGGGCCACCCCGGCCCGCACAAGATCCAGGGCATCGGTCCGAACTTCGTGCCGCCGATCCTCGACCGCGACGTGCTCGACGAGGTCATCGACGTGACCTTCGACGACGCGATCCGCGTCGCGCGCGAGACCGCCGCGGGCGAGGGCATCCTCGTGGGCATGTCGAGCGGTGCGGCGATCTGGGCCGCACTCGAGATCGCGAAGCGCCCGGAGGCCGCGGGCAAGACGATCGTCGTGATCATCCCCTCCTTCGGCGAGCGGTACCTCTCGACGGCTCTGTACGAGCACCTGCGCGAGGCCTGATTCCTCGATGGGCATGCTCAGCCGGGTGCGCGAGGACATCGCGGCCGCTCGACTCCGCGATCCGGCGGCGCGCAGCGCCGTCGAGGTCGCTCTCCTCTACCCGGGACTCCACGCCATCTGGGCGCACCGTGTCTCGCACGCGCTGTGGCGGCGTCGCCTGCGGCTGCTCGCCCGAGCGACGTCGCAGATCTCCCGCTGGCTCACCGGCGTCGAGATCCATCCCGGTGCGGTCATCGGACGGCGCTTCTTCATCGACCACGGGATGGGTGTGGTGATCGGCGAGACCGCGGAGGTCGGCGACGACGTCATGCTCTACCACGGCGTGACGCTGGGCGGTCGCACGCGCGACGCCGGCAAGCGGCATCCGACCCTCGGTGACGGTGTCGCGGTGGGTGCCGGCGCGAAGATCCTCGGCCCCGTCACGATCGGCGCGCATTCGGTGGTCGGCGCGAATGCCGTCGTGACCAAGGATGCGCCCGCCGACAGCGTGCTCGTCGGCGTGCCGGCGAAGGCGCGCGCCCGCTCGGTCGGCGATGCGGACCGAGCGCTGCTGACCGCTCCGGAGTACTCGATCTGATCGGGCGCCCCGCGGTCGTCAGCGACGTTCCCTGCGGTTCTCGACCTTCTTGCGGAGGAAGATCAGCGGCAGCAGGACGCTTCCGAGCGCCGTGATGAGCCAGACGATCACCGCACCGAGCAGCCACCCGGCGAGGTCGACGATGCGCAGGCCCCCGATCGGGAGCAGCACGACGACCACGAGCGCGATGAGGGTCGACACGATGCCGATGCCACCCATGAGGACGGGCGCGTAGCGGTCGGCGACCTTGCTGACCCAGGGGGCGAGGATGCTCTGCACGATCGCGAAGATCAGGACGCAGATCACGAACCCCCACCAGCGGTCCCACTGGATCTGGAAGCCGTCGAGCACGAGGTCGGCGACGATGAGGCCCAGACCCGCCGAGACGACGTACATGAGCGCGCGGAAGAGGAAGGTGATCACGCGCCGAGCATAGCGCCCGCTTGGCCCCGCGTCAGGAGTCGGAGCCTACGGCCGCGAGCCGGGCTTCCTCGTCGGCCTGGATCGCGCTCTCGATGATCGGCTCGAGCGCTCCATCCATGACCTGGTCGAGGTTGTAGGCCTTGAAGCCGGTGCGGTGGTCCGCGATCCGGTTCTCCGGGAAGTTGTACGTGCGGATGCGCTCGGAACGGTCCATGCCGCGGATCTGCGACTTGCGGGCATCGGATGCCGCGGCATCCAGCTCCTCCTGCTGCTTCGCGAGCAGCCGGGCGCGGAGCACGCGCATCGCGGCCTCGCGGTTCTGCAGCTGCGACTTCTCATTCTGCATCGACACGACGATCCCGCTCGGGACGTGCGTGATGCGGACGGCCGAGTCCGTCGTGTTGACCGACTGACCACCGGGACCGGACGACCGGAAGACGTCGATCTTGAGGTCGTTCTGGTTGATCGCGATCTCGTCCGGCTCATCCACCTCGGGGAACACCAGCACACCAGTGGTCGACGTGTGGATGCGCCCCTGGGACTCCGTCGCCGGAACGCGCTGCACGCGGTGCACGCCGCCCTCGTACTTCAGGTGCGCCCACACCCCCTGCGCCGGATCGGTCGAGGAGCCCTTGATCGCGACCTGGACGTCCTTGTAGCCGCCGAGGTCGGACTCGTTGCGCTCGAGCAGCTCGGTCTTCCACCCCTTCGAGGCGGCGTACTGGATGTACATGCGCAGCAGGTCGGCGGCGAACAGCGCCGACTCGGCACCGCCCTCGCCCGCCTTGATCTCCATGATCACGTCGCGGGCGTCATCGGGGTCGCGCGGGATCAGCAGTCGGCGGAGCTTCTCCTGCGCGGCCTGCACGCCCTCCTCGAGAGCAGGGACCTCGGCCGCGAAGGCATCGTCCTCCCGCGCGAGCTCGCGCGCGGCGTCCAGATCATCGGATGCCGCGACCCACGCGTCGTGCGCCGCGACGATGCGCGACAGCTCGGCGTAGCGCCGATTCACGCGCTTGGCGCGGGCGGCGTCGGCGTGCACCGCCGGGTCGGAGAGCTCCTCCTGCACCCGGCGGTGTTCGTCGATCAGAGTCTGGACGGACTCGAACACGGCGTCTCCGCTCAGCGGATGTTGTTGTCGTGCCCGTGGCCGCCCGAGGGCAGCGTCGGGATCGACTTCTGCATCTGCACGAGGAACTCGACGTTCGAGTGCGTCTCCTTGAGCTTGCCGAGCACGACCTCGAGGGCCTGCTGCTGGTCGAGGCCGGCGAGGGCACGACGCAGCTTCC
>JAZBLS010000125.1:0-10075 GCA_037033365.1 Actinomycetota bacterium
GGATCTTGCCGTTCGCGTCGTACAGGTTCAGCATCGCGTTGAGGGCGTGGTAGTCGAGGCCCTCATAGCTCGGGTTCATCTTGAACGCCACCGTCTCGGTCACTGTCTGCTCGTCAATTGCGCTGTCCACCGTCGCTCCAATCCGTCGCTCACGCGATCAACATCGTCTGGTGTGCCGAAGATCTCTAGCCGATACAAGTGAGGCACGTTGCACTTGCGGCTGATGATGTCACCGGCGAGACAGAAGGACTCGCCGAAGTTGGTGTTGCCTGCGGAGATGACTCCGCGCAGGTGGGCCCGGTTTCGCTCGTCGTTGAGGAACCGGATCACCTGTTTGGGCACGGCGCCGCGTTCGACACCGCGTCCCTCACCCCCGCCGTAGGTGGGGGTGATCAGGACGAAGGGCTCGTCGATGACGAGCCCCTCCTCCTGTCGATGGAGCGGGATGCGCCGGGCGGGGAGACCGAGCTTCTCGACGAAGCGAGCGGTGTTTCCCGACGCGCTGGAGAAGTAGACCACGAGCGGCGCAGCGGTAGCGACGGCGCTCATAGTTCTCTCCTTGGTTTCCTGAGCCGGTCGAAGGGCTTGGGTTCCTGAGCCTGTCGAAGGGCGCGGGTTGATGAGCTGGTCGAATTAGGCCAGTCGAGACGCGAGCTCGTCGATCTTGTCGGGACGGAAGCCCGACCAGTGGCCCTCGTCGGTCACGACGACCGGAGCCGACATGTAGCCGAGCGCCTTGACCTGCTCCAGCGCCGTCGGGTCTTCCGACAGGTCGTGGATCTCGTACTCGATGCCCTTGGCGTCGAGCGCGCGGTAGGTCGCGTTGCACTGGACACAGGACGGCTTCGTGTAGACCGTGATCGACATCTGATCCCCTCAAATCTCTGGTTTGTCCGGCAGACCTCCGCCGGGAACTCAATACTACATATAGGGACGGACATTCGGAGTGACCACTAGGGGTAGTAGTTACATCCGTGTAGTTTTCCACCGTTCTCTACAGATACAACACAGGTTCTCCACCGTTTCTTCCACAGGTCGAGGCCCGGTCGAAGGGGTCTCGAACCGCGTGAAATCGCGGCTGGGAGGAGCCTGGGAGAGATCCATCCACAGGTGGCACGATACGAGCGGCATCCGACATTCGTTTTTCTGTGGAAACAGACATCCGGCGTGTCGCGGCGTGTCGGCGGCGGGTGGCTTTGGACGCTCATGACCCCCTCCCGGTAGCGTTGTGCTGTGGCGGGATATCGGGACCTTCTTCGCACGCCCGGAGTGGCGCGCATGATCGCTGCACAGCTGACCGCTCGCTTCCCCAACGGGATGAGCTCGCTCGCGATCCTCCTGCATGTGGAGCAGCAGACCGGGTCCTACGGATCCGCCGGTCTCGTCCTCGCCGCGACGAGCGTCGGGCAGGCCGTCGCCGGCCCGATCACGAGCCGGTGGATGGGCGTGTGGGGCATGCGCCGGGTGCTCACCCTCACCCTCACCGTCTGCGTGATCGCGGTGCTCGGACTCGCGTTCCTGCCGCTGAACGTGCCGGGCTACATGATCCTCGGCATGATCGCGGGCCTGTCGACCCCGCCGATCCAGGCCGCCGTCCGCACGATCTATCCGAAGCTCGTCAACTCGCGCCAGCTCACTCCCCTCTTCTCCCTCGACGCCTCCCTGCAGGAGATCATCTGGGTCATCGCCCCCGTCGTCATCACCCTGGTCTCGACGCAGGTGGGGACAGCGGAGGGGCTGCTGCTCGTGGCGATCGTGCTCGTCGGCGGCGGCGCGTGGTTCATCCTCTCCCCCGAGGTCGGCCGCGTCCGCATCCCGCGCAGCCGCAACGCGCTCGGCAAGGTGGTCCTGAAACCGCCGGTGCTCCTCGCCACCGTGGTCGGCTTCCTCCTCATCGGCGCCTGCTCGGCCGTCGAGGTCGGTGTCGTCGCGACCTTCGAGCACGGCAGCCTCGCGGCCGGCCTCGTGCTCGCGGTCTTCTCCGTCGGCAGCCTCGCGGGCGGACTCGCGTTCGGACACATCCCGATCGGCCCGTGGGCGATGGCGCGGCGCCTCCTCATCGTGACGGTCGGCCTCTCGCTCACCATGTTCTCGCTCAACGAGCTCTGGCTCGGCGGCACGCTCATCGTCGCCGGCATCGGCATCGCCCCCGCGCTCGCCGTGCTCTTCGCGATCACGTCAGCGAGCGTCAAGTTCAGCGAGACCGCCGAGGCCTTCGGCTGGGCCGGCACGGGTCAGCTGATCGGCGCGGCCGCGGGCTCGGCGGTCGCCGGCTTCCTCGTCGACGCGACCGATCCGCGCGGTGCCTACCTCGCAGCCACCCTGTTCGCCGCTGCCGGACTGGTGGTCTCGATCGTGTTCGTCCGCTCCTTCCCCGATCTGCGTCACCGCGACGCGAGTCCTCATCCCGACACCGAACCACTGGCGGTCACCCCTTCATGAGCTCCTCCTCCCCCCTCGGATCCGCGCCCGAGGTCGTCTGTGTCGGCGAGTCGATGGGTCTGGTGACCGCGATCGGAGCGCCGCTCGCAGAGACGCAGACCGCGGCTCTCGGCATCGCCGGCGCCGAGTCGAACGTCGCCGTGGGCCTCGTCGCCGCAGGCCACCTCGCCGCGTGGGCCTCGCGCCTGGGCGAGGATCCCATCGCTCAGCGCATCACGACCGAGCTCGAGCGTCGTGGGGTCGAGTTGTGGGTTGCGACGGACCCGGATGCTCCCACCGGCGTCATGTTCAAGGACCCGGGCGTCGAGTCGTCGTCCGTCTACTACTACCGCCGCGACTCGGCTGCCTCGCTCATGGGCCCGGGGTTCCTCGGAACAGCGGAACTCGCGGGCGTCCGGATCGTGCACACCACCGGCATCACCCCCGCGCTGTCGTCGACGACCCGCGACATGGTCGACCGCCTGTACGCGGACGCGCGTGAAGCGGGCGCCCTGGTGTCGTTCGACGTGAACGATCGCCGCGCGCTCTGGAGCATCGAGGATGCCGCGGCGACCCTCGCCCGGCTCGCGGATGCCGCCGACATCGCCTTCGTCGGCCGTGACGAGGCCGAGCGCATCTGGGGCACGGCGACCGCCGCCGACGTCCGCGCGCACCTCCCGCACTGCGGCCTGCTCGTGGTCAAGGACGGCGACGTCGGAGCGACCGCGTTCTCGGGCGACGACGAGCCGGTGTTCGTGCCCGCCCCGCGCGTCGAGGTCGTCGAACCGGTCGGCGCGGGCGATGCGTTCGCCTCGGGCTTCCTGGCCGCGACCCTCGACGGCGCCGACCTCGCCGAGCGCCTCTCCGCCGGTCACGCCGCCGCGGCCCGGGTGCTCACGACGCACGCGGACCTCCCGCCCCTCGACTGACCGCGAGACCCTGGTCGGCGCGCGGTCGTAGGCTGAGAGCATGCCCGCACCGCTCTCCCTCCCCCGCCTGGCCTGGGGTGACCCGGTATCCGATCGTCGCGCTCTGCTCGTGCACGGACTCGGCTCGTCGGCGGCGCTCATGTGGCGCCTCGGCGACGCGCTCGCGGCGGACGGCTGGCATGCGACCGCGGTCGACCTGCGCGGTCACGGGGACGCCCCGCGAGCTCTCGACTACACCGTCGGCGCGTACGGGGCCGACCTCGTAGCCACGCTGCCGGACCACGGCGGATCGTGGGATGCCGTCATCGGCCACTCGCTCGGCGGGGCCGCGAGCACGGTGGCAGCGGCAAGCGCTCCGGGGTGGACCCGTCGCCTCGTTCTCCTCGACCCCGCGATCGTCGTCGACGGCCGGGATGCGGCGATCGTCCGCACGAGCCAGGAGCGTGCGTTCGCCGACAACCGCGTCGAGCTCGTCCGGGAGCAGCATCCGCACTGGCATCCGCAGGACTGGGAGCTCAAGGTCGATGCGGTGCACCGCGCCAGCGCCTGGGCGGTCGAGCAGACGAGCGCGCAGAACACCCCGTGGGATGTCGCTGCGGATGCCGCGCGACTCACGGTCCCCACGCGGGTGATCGCCTCGGATCCGGCGGTCTACAGCATCTTCACCGGTGAGGTCGCCGACCGCGTCCTCGCCGCCAACCCCCTCCTCTCGATGTCGATCGTCGCGGGCGCCGGGCACTCCCTGCACCGCGACCGCCCGGAGGAGACCGTCCGCGCGCTGCAGGAGGCCCTGGCATGAGCGACTTCGACCCCACCGCGTTCCTTCCCGACGATCTGCTCGAGCGTCTGCGCGAGCGCGCACCCGTGCACGACAGGGAGAACACCTTCCCCGAGGAGGATCTGCGGGAGCTTCGCGAGGCCGGCTATCTGTCGATCCTCGTTCCTGAGGAGCGCGGTGGAGCCGGGCTCGGACTCGCGGAGGCCGCGCTCCTCCAGCAGCGTCTCGCGACAGCTGCCCCGGCGACGGCCCTCGCGATCAACATGCACCTCGTCTGGACGGGTGTCGCCAAGGTCTTCTCGGACCGAGGCGTGCCCGGCCTCGAGTTCGTGCAGGACGGAGCGGTCGCAGGGGACGTGTTCGCCTTCGGCATCAGCGAGGGCGGCAACGACCTCGTGCTGTTCGGCAGCGACACCGAGGCCGCCCCCACCGGCGACGGCGGTTACGCCTTCACCGGCACGAAGATCTTCACCTCGCTCGCCCCGGTGTGGACCAAGCTCGGGCTCCACGGCCTCGACACGACCAGCGCCGACGCGCCGAAGCTCGTGTTCGCGTTCGTCGACCGCACCGACGCCGTCGTGACGGGGGACGACTGGGACACCCTCGGAATGCGCGCGACCCAGAGCCGCACCACGCGTCTCGACGGCGCGAGAGCGGATGCCGCGCACGTCGTCCGCCGCATCGATCCCGGACCCACGCCCGACCCCATCGTGTTCGGGATCTTCTCGGTCTTCGAGGTGCTGCTGGCGTCGGTCTATACGGGCATCGCCCGTCGGGCGCTGGACCTCGCGGTGCTGACCGCGCAGCTGCGTCGATCCAAGAAGAGCGGTGCGACGTACAGCCAGGACCCCGACATCCGCTGGCGGATCGCCGACATGGCCCTCGCGTACGACGCACTCCCGCCGCAGATCGCGTCCCTCGCACGGGACGTGGACACCCTCGCGGATCACGGCGCGCGCTGGTTCAGCCTGCTCTCCGGGCTCAAGCACCGTGCCATCACGTCCGCCAAGCACGTCGTCGACCAGGCGATGCTCGTGGCCGGAGGCGGCTCGTACTTCTCGTCCAACGAGCTCTCCCGGCTGTACCGCGACGTGCTCGCGGGCGCCTTCCATCCCTCCGACCCCGAGTCCGCGCACGCGACCGCGGCAAGCGCCTGGCTGGGGCCGATCGAGTCCTGACCCGCGCCCTCGATTCCGTCAGCCTCGGGCATCCGGATGTACGGAATCGGTTGCCGAGCGATCTTCCGAGTGCCAGGATCGCACCATGCCGACCTCGAAGAAGCAGCCCTTCCTGGATGACGTGGCGAAGACCATCATCGAGCTCCTCCAGGAGGACGGGCGCCGCTCGTACTCCGACATCGGCCGCGAGGTCGGGCTCAGCGAGGCGGCTGTCCGTCAGCGGGTCCAGCGCCTGATGGAGGCAGGGGTCATGCAGATCGTCGCGGTCACCGACCCCATGCAGCTCGGCTTCCACCGGCAGGCCATGATCGGCATCCGCGTCTCCGGAGACGCGCGCATCGTGGCCGAGACGGTCGCCGAGATCGATGCGATCGACTACGTCGTGATCACGGTCGGCTCCTTCGATGTGCTCGCCGAGGTGGTGTGCGAGGACGACGAGGATCTCCTCGCCCTGATCAGCGACCGCATCCGCCCCATCGAGGGCGTGCTGTCGACCGAGACCTTCATCTACGCCAAGCTGCAGAAGCAGCTCTACAACTGGGGGACCAGATGAGCACGCGCCGCACCACGCCGAGCGAGGCCGAGCTGCAGGCCATGGCCAAGGACCATCTGTGGATGCACTTCACCCGCCAGTCCACGATGGAGAAGAGCGGCGTGCCGATCATCGTCAAGGGCGACGGGCACCGCATCTGGGACGCGAAGGGTAAGGAGTATTTCGACGGCCTCGCGGGGCTCTTCGTCGTGAACGCGGGGCACGGCCGCCGCCGGCTCGCCGAGGCCGCGGCGGCGCAGGCCGCCGAGCTGTCGTTCTTCCCCCTGTGGTCCTACGCGCACCCCGCGGCGATCGAGCTCGCGGACCGCCTCGCCGACGAGGCACCCGGCGACCTCAACCGCGTGTTCTTCTCCACCGGAGGCGGCGAGGCGGTCGAGACCGCGCTGAAGCTCGCGAAGCACTACTGGAAGCTGCAGGGCAAGCCGGGGAAGCACAAGGTCATCTCGCGCTCGATCGCGTACCACGGCACTCCGCACGGCGCCCTCGCCATCACCGGCATTCCGGCGATGAAGGCGATGTTCGAGCCGCTCGCCCCTGGCGGGTTCCGGGTGCCGAACACGAACTTCTACCGTGCGGCCGAGATGGGGGCGCCGAGCGACGACCTGGAGGCGTTCGGGCGGTGGGCCGCCGACCGCATCGAGGAGATGATCCTGTTCGAGGGCGCCGACACCGTGGCCGCGGTGTTCCTGGAGCCCGTGCAGAACTCGGGCGGATGCTTCCCGCCCCCTCCCGGATACTTCGCCCGCGTCCGCGAGATCTGCGACCGGCACGACGTGCTCCTCGTCTCGGACGAGGTGATCTGCGCGTTCGGCCGACTGGGACACACGTTCGCCTGCACGGGACTCGGCTACGTGCCCGACATGATCACGTGCGCCAAGGGCATGACGAGCGGGTACTCCCCGATCGGCGCCACGATCGTGAGCGACCGCATCTACGAGCCGTTCTCCCACGGCGACCTGTCGTTCCCGCACGGCTACACGTTCGGCGGCCATCCGGTCTCGGCGGCGGTGGCGCTGGAGAACCTCGACATCTTCGACGAGGAGGGCCTGAACGCCCGGGTGCGCGAGAACTCCCCGCTGTTCCGTGCAGAGCTCGAGAAGCTGCTCGACCTGCCGCTCGTCGGCGACGTCCGCGGCGACGGCTACTTCTTCGGCATCGAGCTCGTCAAGGACAAGGGCACCAGGGAGACGTTCGACGCCGCCGAGTCCGAGCGGCTGCTGCGCGGCTTCCTTTCCCCCGCGCTGTTCGAAGCGGGGCTGTACTGCCGCGCCGATGATCGCGGCGATCCGGTGATCCAGCTCGCGCCCCCACTCACGGTCGGGGCGGCGGAGTTCAGGGAGATCGAGCAGATCCTCCGCGACGTCCTGACGCGCGCGCAGTCCGTCCTCTGAGGTCAGATCAGGAATCCTCGCAGGAGCGATTCCGAGCCGGCCAGGTGGTCGCGCATCGCGGCCTCTGCGGCATCCGGTCTGCCGGCGAGGATCGCCGTGACGATGCCCTCGTGCTGCTCCCCCGAGTGCTGGATGTTCCTCGGCAGGAGCGGGAACGTGTCGAGCCAGGCGTTGACGTCGGCACGGTTCTCGGCGACGAGTGCCACGAGCGACGGGATGCCGGCGGCCTCGGCGATCGCGAGGTGCAGCAGTGTGTCGAGGCGACGGTACTCGTCGGGGCCGGCCGGGAGCGCCGCCTCGTGTCGCGCCCACAGGTCGGCGCGCGTCGCGGCATCCAGCGTGCGGCTCGCCGCGGCCCGCGCGGCTCCGGACTCCAGCACGCGACGGAGCCCCAGCACGTCGTCGATCTCGGCGGTGTCGACGGCCCGCGCATCCGTCGGCTGGGGCAGCGGGTCGGCGACGAACGTGCCGCCGTACCGCCCGCGCTTCGGCACGAGATAGCCGGTATCGGCGAGCTCGCGGATGGCGTCGCGCACGGTGTCCCTGCTGACGCCGAAGGATGCCGCGAGCTCGCGCTCCGGGGGCAGCGACTCCCCCGGAGCCACGACGCCGAGGCGGATGGTCTGCACGAGCCGCGCCACCGCGTCCTCGAGCGGATTGCCCCGCCGGAGCGGCCGGTAGACCGCGCGGCGCACCTCGACGAGGTCGCCTTCCGGGGGGTGCTCGCTCATGTTCTCACCCTGTCACAGCGACGTGTGCCCGCTTCACAGCGGGGTGACGTAGGCGTTGGTGATGCCGCCGTCGACCACGAAGGCGCTGGCGGTGATGAACGACGAGTCGTCGGAGGCGAGGAACGCCACGGCCGCCGCCAGCTCCTCGGGCTCCGCGAACCGCCCCATCGGCACGTGCACCAGGCGACGCTGCGCGCGTTCCGGATCCTTGGCGAACAGCTCCTGCAGCAGCGGCGTGTTCACGGGTCCGGGGCAGAGCGCGTTCACCCGCACTCCCTGCCGCGCGAACTGCACGCCCAGCTCACGCGACATCGCGAGCACGCCGCCTTTCGAGGCGGTGTAGCTGATCTGCGAGGTCGCCGACCCGAGGAGCGCCACGAAGGATGCGGTGTTGATGATGGACCCGCGCCCCGCGGGCACCATGTGCCGCAGCGCCGCGCGGCTGCAGAGGTACACGCTCTTGAGGTTCACGTCCTGCACCCTGTCCCACGCCGGGAGCTCGGTCGTCTCGATCGAGTCGTCGTCGGCGGGCGAGATGCCGGCGTTGTTGAACGCGATGTCGAGGCGGCCGAACTCCGCGACGACGCCGTCGAAGAGCGTGTTCACCTTGGCCTCGTCGGCGACGTCGACCGGACGGAAGACTCCGCCGACCTTCGCCGCGGCCGCCTCGCCCGTCGTGGGGTCGACGTCCGCGATGACGACGAAGGCTCCCTCGGCGGCGAAGCGCTGGGCCGTCGCGAAGCCGATGCCGCTCGCGCCGCCCGTGATGATGGCCACGCGGTCCTTGAGACGCTGGGTCAGGTCGATGCTCATGTGTGTATCTCCGTTGCTGTGGTGGATCAGACGTCGGTCGCGAAGAAGACGTTCTTCGTCTCGGTGAAGTGCTCTGCGGCGTCCGGTCCGAGCTCGCGCCCGAGGCCGGAGGCCTTCATGCCGCCGAACGGCGTCGCGTAGCGCACCGACGAGTGCGAGTTGACCGACAGCACGCCGCTCTGGACGCCGCGGGACACGCGCACGGCGCGGCCGAGGTTCTCGGTCCAGAGGGACCCCGCGAGACCGTAGATCGTGTCGTTCGCCAACCGGATCGCATCCGCCTCGTCATCGAACGGCATGACCGCCACGACGGGGCCGAACACCTCCTGCTGCGCGATGCGGTCACCGGGTTCAGCGAGAACGACGGCGGGCGCGAACCAGAACCCGTCGCCCTCGGGGGCGGTCCCGCGGAAGGCGATGTTCGCGTCGTCCAGGAAACCCGACACCGTGTCGCGGTGACGAGCCGAGATGAGCGGCCCCATGTCGGTGTCTTCGCCGGTGGGATCCCCCACCCGCCACGCGGCGACCGCCGGTTCCAGCAGCTCGAGGAACCGGTCGTAGATCGAGCGCTGCACGAGCAGGCGGCTCCGGGCGCAGCAGTCCTGCCCCGCGTTGTCGAACACCGAACCGGGGACGGCCGCCGCGGCACGCTCCAGATCCGCGTCCTCGAACACGATGTTCGCGCTCTTGCCCCCGAGCTCCAGCGTCACGGGCTTGAGCGCCCGTGCGCAGCCGGCCGCGACCTCGATCCCGACCTCCGTGGATCCGGTGAACACGACCTTTCGGACGTCGGGATGCTCGACGAGACGCTGCCCCACGACCGAGCCCGAGCCCGTCACGACCTCGAAGAGGCCGGCCGGGAGCCCCGCCTCGAGCGCGAGCTCGCCGAGCCTGATCGCGGTGAGAGGTGTGAGCTCTGCCGGCTTCAGCACCACCGCGTTGCCCGCGGCGAGCGCGGGGGCGAACGCCCAGGCCGCGATCGTCATCGGGAAGTTCCACGGCACGATCACGCCGACCACTCCGTACGGGTCGTGGAAGGTCACGTCGAGTCCGCCGGCGACGGGGATCTGCCGCCCGGAGAGTCGCTCGGGGTCGGCGGAGTAGTAGTTCAGAACCTGCGCGACGTGCGATGCCTCCCACCGGGCGGAGCCGATCGGATGCCCGGAGTTCAGGACCTCGAGCTGCGCCAGCTCCTCCGCGGCGGCCTCGACGACACGGGCGAACGCCCGCAGGGCGTCGGCCCGCGCGACGGGTGCGAGGGCGGCCCACCGTCGTTGCGCG
>JAZBLS010000126.1:0-9783 GCA_037033365.1 Actinomycetota bacterium
CCCTGGCCCAGGCGACTGCTGTCGTCCTGGGCCAGGGCCGTACTGCGGAGGCTCGCAAGGCCGAGGGCAAGCGGCTCACCGCCGTCGTCGCTCGTGACCCCCGTGTCTCGGGCCACTTCCTCACGGCCGCCGTCTCCGCAGGTCTCGCCTCCTCGGGTGTCGACGTGCTCGAAGCCGGGGTCATCCCGACTCCGGCGCTCGCGTTCCTTGTCGCGGATCGGGATGCCGACTTCGGCGTCATGATCTCCGCGTCGCACAACGCCGCGCCCGACAACGGCATCAAGATCTTCGCGCGTGGCGGCGTGAAGCTGCCCGACATCGTCGAGCAGCGCATCGAGGCCGCGATGGCCGGCGAGAAGCTGCGCCCCACGGGCGCGGGCGTCGGCCGGATCATCCGGTTCGCGGATGCCGAGGACCGCTACGTCGTGCACCTCCTCGGATCGCTGCCGAACCGCCTGAACGGCATCAAGGTCGTCCTCGACTGCGCCCATGGCGCGGCATCCGGCGTCTCGCCGGAAACGTTCCGCGACGCGGGCGCCGAGGTCACCGTGATCGGTGCCGACCCCGACGGCTGGAACATCAACGACGGCGTGGGCTCCACCCACCTCGACAACCTCGCAGAGGCCGTCATCCGCCTGGGCGCCGACATCGGCATCGCCCATGACGGCGACGCTGATCGGTGCCTCGCGGTCGACGCGCAGGGCAACGTGATCGACGGCGACCAGATCATGGCGATCATCGCGGTGTCGATGAAGGAGCGCGGTCATCTGACCGACGACACTCTCGTCGCCACGGTGATGAGCAACCTCGGTCTGCACGTCGCGATGCGCGAGCACGGCATCACCGTCCGACAGACCGCGGTGGGCGACCGCTACGTGCTCGAGGACATGAACGAGGGCGGCTACGCGCTCGGTGGTGAGCAGTCCGGCCACGTGATCATGAGCGAGTACGCCACGACCGGCGACGGCCTGCTCACGGGTCTGCACCTCGTCGCCGAGATGGCTCGTCAGAACAAGTCGATCGCCGAGCTCGCAAGCGTTATGACGGTATACCCGCAGGTGCTGATCAACGTCCGCGACGTCGACAAGGACGCCGTGGATGCCGACGAGGGCGTCCAGGACGCCGTCCGCGAGGTGGCAGCCGAGCTCGCCGACACCGGGCGCGTGCTGCTTCGCAAGTCCGGAACCGAGGCGCTCGTCCGCGTCATGGTGGAAGCGCCGGACGCCGAGTCGGCTCAGGCGTACGCTGAGCGGCTCGCGGACGTCGTGCGGGAGCGCCTGGCTCTCTGACCCGGGGTCCGACCTCTGAAAACGCGCCGCGCGGCCTAGCCGCGCGGCGCGTTCCCGTTGAGCTGCTCGATGTCCTTCGACCTCGAGTCGCCCTGCGAATCGACGCGGTGTCCCCGGGCGCCGGTCTTCACGCGCTCGCCAGCGGTCTGCTGTTCGTGGGCAGAGGGCTGAGGTACGCTGGCACCATCAACGAAAGGGCCGGTGAGTGATGCCAGTGCGTAATCGACGCGGTCGCGTTCGTGAGGAGTTCCCCGCCCAGGTCCACCTCGGGTCCGATGGCATCGGCCAGATCGTCGTCCTCGACCTGACTCGCGACGAAGTCCGGGAGGTCGTCGACAGCTTCGACGCACCGAAGCGCTCGGACGTCGAGAACTTCTTCGCTATCGGGTGACCGCCGCGCGGCCTAGCCGCGGGGCGCGTTCCAGTTGAGCTGCTCGATGTACCGCAGCAGCACTCCTTCACGCAATGCCCAGGGGGAGACCTCGAGCTCGTCCACGTCGAGCTCCCGCATCGCGGTGTGCAACGACACCGCCGCCGCGACGATCTGGAACGTGCGGTCTGCGGTGATCCCCGGCAGTTCCTGACGCGCGGAGGCGGGGAGGCGCGCGAGGCGCGGGATCCACGATCCGAGAGAGGCGCGGGGGAGCACCATCCGCTGGATGCCCGACCACCCGGGCACAGGGTATCCGGCGAGGCGGGCCAGGGAGCGGATCGCCTTCGACGACCCCACGACGTGATCGGGTTTCGGCAGCGACGCGAACCGGGGGAGCACGGCGCGGAGGGTGGACGATGCATGGGCGCGGAGCCGTTCGACGTCATCTTCGCCGGGCGGATCGTTCGGCAGGAACTGCACGGTCATCCGGCCGGCTCCGAGGGGAACGGATGCCGCGGCATCCGGCAGTTCGTCGTCTCCCGCCGCGATTTCGAGCGATCCGCCGCCGATGTCCAGGAGCAGGAGCTGCCCCGCCGACCAGCCGAACCAGCGCCGCACGGCGAGGAAGGTCAGCTGAGCTTCGGTCTCCCCGTCCAGCACCTGCAGCGGCTGGCCGAGCGCCGCTTCGATGCGGGCGATGACGTCGGCGCCGTTCCGGGCGTCGCGTACCGCGCTCGTCGCGGTCGCGAGCAGCTCGTCGACGTGCTCCGCCTCGGCGACGCGGCGCGCCTGGGCGACCGCGGCCTCGAGCGCCTGCACGCCCTCCTCGGAGATCGCGCCGTCGTCGGTCAGGTATCTCATCAATCGCAACACCGTGCGGTCGCTCGTGGTCGCGAGGGGCCGCCCACCGGGGTGGACGTCGGCGGCGAGCATGTGGACGGTGTTGGAACCGATGTCGAGAACTCCGAGGCGCACGGAAAGAGAGTATCGGAGGGACCTGAGGCCACCGATATGCCGCCGCTGCCTAACCGTTTACGGAGCGGGGCAGATGATGAAAGGCCCACTCTGCGCCAAGGGCTCGACGGCGCAGGCGAAGCCGAGCCTGGTGACATCGCGCATCGCGTCGGCATCCGAGAGTCCCACGTGAGCTCCGAGCATCACGATGATCGGGACGGCTGATCCCCAAGGGTCGGCGGCCAGCCACTCGGGCTCGGCCTCCGCCGCCCACGGTTCGAGCTCCGCCACTGTGTCTCGCTGGGCTTGCAGTGTGGGAACTATCGGCGCGGAGACGGCGATCACGCCGTGCTGCACGACTCCGATCGCCGTGCCGCCAGCCACCAGGGCGACCGCGAGCGCGGCAGCGATGGCCACGGCGGTACGGGACGCAGCGCGGGGCGCGGTGCTCTCGTCGCGCGCGGCCCACAGCGCCCGCAGTGCCCATACGGTGAAGGCGGCGAGAATCGGCACGAACGCGAAGACTCCCGGCGACGGGTGCCTGACCCAGAGCGGGGTGTGCGCGGCGGTCGACCACCAGCCGAGGAAGGCCACGCTGCCGACGGATGCCGCCAGCAGCAGAGCAACTCGGTCCCGGTCGATGCGCCGCGTGCGGACGAGCGCGGCGACGATGAGCGCCAGGCCGGCGATGCCACTGATCACCACGGCCCAGACGGGCAGATGCCACGAGTCGACGAACCACGCGAGCTTGTCGATCACCGTCGTCGGTTCCTCGTTCTGTCCGCCGGAGCGGACGAAGCGCGCGATGTTCAGCAGATGCTCGACGAAGTCGGCGGGGCCGAGCACGGCGAACGCGGCGAGCTCGACGGCCAGCGTCGGTACACCGGCCAGTAGGAGGGGGAGCCACCCGCGGCGCAGAGTGGCCGCGACGCGGGCCCAGCCCGACCCCGGGGTCAGAGCCCACAGCGCGACGGCGAACGCGGGGAGAGCGAGGAGTGCGATGAGCTTCGCCTGCACGGCGAGTCCCACGAGCAGCCCGGCGAGCCAGGCGCGCCGCGGAAGCACGACCAGAGCCCACACCAGAAGCGCCGCCGCAGGGATCTCTCCGAGGAGGTCGGCGGGTCCCTGGATCGGCGAGGGGAGCGCAGAGGTGTCGAACGCGAGCGGTACCGCGACGGCCAGCAGCCCGGCCCACCGCCCGGCGATGCGACGGCCCAGGATCCACAGGCCGACGAGGAGCAGGACCCAGTACATGAGGGGAACGAGGCGCGCGCCGATCACCGGATCGGCGCCCAGGCCGATGACTGCGGCGGCGGGGAGGAGGACGGACGGCCCCGTCGAGATGCGCGGATCGAACGGGGTCAGGGTGGACCCGGAGAGCGCGCCGTCACTCGTGTAACCGAGACCCTCGAGGAGATTCAGGGGCACCGTGAGGTTGAAGGCCTCGTCCTCCCAGAACTGCAGCACCAGCAGGCTCTGCAGGGAGACGGCGATGTTGGCGACGATGATCACGGCCGACGCGGCCCAGAACAGTGTCGTGCGCACCCGACGGTTCATCATGCGGAAGGCTTCACGGCCCTGTCGGGGCTCTTGACCGCGCGCAGCGGCGCGCCAGGGCGCAGAGACCACGTCCACACCTCGGCGAGTGCGACGCGGACGAAGGCCCGGAGGCGGGCGGGCGGCAGTGAGATGCGGCTCGCCTTGCCCCACATGGTGCCACTGGCGGATTCACCGCGGCGCGGGATGCTGCGGACGGGGACGTACCGCACGGAGAATCCGCCGCGCGCTTCAGCGAGCGAGAAATGCACGTGCGGCACGACGGCGTCGGCAGGGACGGCATCCAGGAGCACGCTCAGCGCCTCGGGGCGGTAGGCCCGCAGCGGCGTGTTCACGTCGGGGATGCGCCGACCGGCGTGGAGGGCGATGAGTGCGCCGACGGCGCTCGAGAGCGCCTTGCGGAACCACGGATCGCTACGACCCTCACGCACCCCGTGCACGACGTCGGCGCGCTCGCGATCCCACGCGCTCAGGAGGCGGACGAAGTCCTCGCCCAGGAACTGCCCGTCGCCGTCCACATGGACGAGGACGGATGGAGAGACGGAGAGTCCCTCGCGATACGCGGCGAGAGCTGTCGGACCGTGACCGCGATTCTGCTCCTGCACGAAGACCTCGACGTCGGCGTCCTGAGCGAGGGCATCCGGTGTGCCGTCCGTCGATCGGTCGTCGGCGACGATGAAGGTGATGCGCTCTGCGAACGGGGCGAGGTGAGAGCGGATCTCATCGAGGAATCCGCGGATGCCTTCGACCTCGTTGTAAGCCGGCATGACGACGGCGACGTGTGTGAACTGCACGGGGTCCCTTGGGTGCGAAGACGGCGCGCGAGTCTCAGAGGTGCGCACCGAGTAGCCTAGTCGAGTGAATCAACCCTCTCGAATGCGGCGCGTGGCGCGTCTCGGCAGCCGCTTCCTGATCGTGGGTGGGCTGAGCACTCTCATCGAGATCGGCATCTTCAACCTGCTCGTCTATGGCCTCGACTGGGGCGTCGTCGCGGCCAAGATCACGGCATCCGCGGTCGCGCTCATCAACGCGTACTTCGGCAACCGTGAGTGGACCTTCCGGCACCGTGATCGCCGGGGCCGTGCGAGCGAGCTCGCGCTGTTCCTCGGAACGAACGCGCTGTGCACGGCGCTCGGCGCGGGCATCGTCTGGGTGGGGGTCGAGGCGGCTCACCTGGTCATCGGCAGCGTGCCCGGCGCGTTCATCGTCAACGCCGTCAACCTCGTCAGCATCGTCATCATCGTGCTCGTGCGGTTCGCGCTGTATCACTGGGTCGTGTTCCGCACGACCCCGCGCCGCGAGGCGACCGAGGCCGCGGTCAGCGCCGACGTCCCCCACTCCTGACCGGAGCGAGGCGTCGGCTCAGACCTTCGCCTTCGTCCGCTTGACCCGCCGCGGCCGGGTCTCGGAATCCTTCAGCTGCACCGGATCCTGCTCGACGTGCGAGGTCGACCCATAGGTGTACGCGCCATAGCCGTAGCTGTCGGGACCCTTCGTCGGCAGCATGGTGACGACGGTGCCGAGCATCGAGACGCCTGCCGTCTCGAGGGTGCGGATGGCGCCGGCGAGCTCCTGCTTCTTCGTCTTGCCGGAGGCGGCGACGAGGATCACGCCGTTCGTCTTCTTGCCGACGACGGCCGCGTCGGTGACGAGGAGGAGGGGAGGTGCGTCGATGAGGATGAAGTCGAAGTACTCCTCGAGAGACGCGAGCATGCGGTCCATGGCCGCGGAGCCGAGGAGCTCACTCGGGTTCGGCGGCACAGGGCCGCTCGGGAGGACGTAGAGCTGGTTCGCCCCCCACTTCTGCAGCGCGTCGGCGACGTCGATCTTGCCGATCAGTACGTTCGTGAGCCCGACACCACCCTCGATGCCCATGTACTCGGCGACACGGGGGAGGCGCAGATCGCCGTCGATGAGCGCAACGCGCACACCGGTCTCGGCGAGTGCGATCGCGAGGTTCGCGGTCGTGGTGGACTTGCCCTCACCGGGGCCCGAGCTCGAGACGACGAGCGTACGGGGCCCGGTGTCGACACCCAGGAACTGCAGGTTGGTGCGCAGGGTGCGGAACGACTCGGAACGAGGGCTGCGCGGGTCTGCGTGCACGATGAGCGGTCGCTTCTGCGCCTCGGGGTCGAACGCGATGCCACCCAGCATCGGGCGGTCGGTGATCTGCTCGATGTCGTGCAGGGTGTGGATGCGCACATCCAGCACGTGGCGGAGCACCGCGATCGCGATACCCGCAGCCAGACCCAACAGGCCACCGAGCATGACCAGCAGCGGCACGTTCGGGCTCGACGGGCGTGTCGGAGTGGTCGCGGGGTCTGTCACGGTGATGTTCACAGGGCTCGTCGCCTCGGGCGTGGCCGGCTTCTCGAGCGTGTTCTGCACGGCATCCGAGAAGCTGATCGCCGTCTGGTTCGCGATCGCCGCAGCGGTCTCGGGATCGTTGTCCGTGACGGAGATGTTGATCGTCACCGTGTTGAGCGGCGTGGTGGCCGACACCCGTGATGCGAGTCCCGAGACCGTCGTGTCGAGGCCGAGCTCTTCGATCACCGGCTCCAGGACGAGGCCCGTGCCGATGACGTCGACGTAGGTGGTCACCATCTGGCGGGCGAACGTGGTTCCCTGCACGAGGTCGCCGGTGGCTGCTCCTTCGCTGCGTACCGACACGTACAGCTGCGTCGAGGCGACGTATTTCGGCGCCTGGGTGAGCGCATAGGCTGCACCACCGATGAGCCCCACCAGAAGGAGGGCGAGCATGATGATCCAGTTCCTGTGCAGAATGCGCAGGTAGTCGCGAAGTTCCACGCGGCAGGTCTCCTGAACGTCGATGTGGGGGAGGGAGAATTCTGGTCATTCTCCCATGGCGGTGGTCTGGGGTCGTCAGAGGGGGGTCTGCTGGTGCGTCGCACCGTATGAGTATTCGCCATACGCCGACTTGTCGACGCCGGTGGTGGGCAGCATGGTGACGATCGTGCCGAGCACCTTCGCATCCACCTTCTCGATGCTCTCGACGGCTGCGGTGAGGCGTGGCACGGTCGTCTTCCCGGCAGCAGCGACGAGCAGGGCGCCATTGGCCTTGCTGGCCAGCACGGCGGCGTCGGTGACGAGCAGGACGGGAGGCGCGTCGAGGATGATGATGTCGAAGGCGCGCTTGAGTTCCCCGAGCAGCGAAGACATCGCCGAGGAGCCGAGCAGCTCGGCCGGATTCGGCGGAACGGTGCCCGCAGGAAGCACGAAGAGCGCCCCGCGTCCCCAACGCTGCATCGCGTCGCTCGCGGCGATGCGGCCGGCGAGGACGTCGGTCAGCCCGACGCCGCCCTCGATCGCGAAGTAGTCGGCGACGCGCGGCAGTCGGAGGTCTCCGTCGACCAGCGCCACCCGCGCCCCCGACTCGGCGAAGGCGATCGCCAGGTTCGCGGCCGTGGTCGACTTTCCCTCGCCCGGTCCGGCGCTGGTCACGACGAACACCGAGGACTCCCCGCCGACGGCGAGGAACTGCACGTTCGTGCGCAGCGAGCGGAAGCCCTCGGCGCGGGGGTCCTTGCCGTTCGCCGCGACGATCAGCGGCTGCTTCGACGCGTTCGGATTGAGGGCGATGGCGCCCAGGAGCGGAGCGGTGGTCGCGCGCTCGATGTCCTTCGTCGAGCGGATGCGGGTGTCGAGCACCGTCCGCAGCGCAGCGAGACCGAGACCGGCGGCGAGACCAGCGAGCATGCCGATGATGAGATTCAGGCGGATGTTCGGCGCTGACGGAGTCACCGGTACCTGCGCGGCCTGGAGGGTGTCGATGCGGATCGGGCTGGACGACTCGTCCGGATGCTTCTCCAGCCGCTGCACGACCACATCGGAGAAGCTCTCTCCGATGGCGTTGGCGAGGCGGGCCGCCTGACTCGGATTGCCGTCGGTGACGGTGACGGTGATCGCGAGGCTGTTGAGCTCGGCCGACGCGTTCACACGCCCGGCGAGCTGTGCGGGTTCCATCTCGAGGCCGAGGTCGTCGATGACCGGCTGCAGCACGAGAGCGCTCGTGACGAGAGTGACGTAGCTCGTCACAGCCTGCTGCGCGTAGGTGCGGCCGAGATTGAGTTCTGCGGTGCTGCCGGTCGGGGACTGTGCCACGACGACGAGCTTCGTCGACGAGTCGTACCGCGGTGCGGTGGTCAGTCCCAGGAGCACGCCGATCGCTGCGCCGATGAGCGTCGCCGAGATGATCAGGACGACATTGCGACGCAGCACGCGCAGATAGTCGTGGATGTCCATGGGCTCCTCGGGGGACGAAAGGCGCTCGTATACCAGCGCAGGTAGTCTGTCTCGAGACTATCCACAATCAGAAGCCCCGTTCTCCCGGAAGCGATTCATGACCACCCTCGAAGGACTCTTCGCGCAGGACCAGCGCACCGTGCGGGCAGATGATGCCGCTCGCCGTGACGACGCGCCTGATCGTGACGGCGGCGACGCGCTCGCCGCGGTCGTGGGACCCCGGCGGCAGGCAGCTCCTGCCACGCGGGTCAACGCCGATACGACGCGTCTCGTCGCCCTCGTGGACGCGGCGGAGCGCACGGCGTCTCCGGCCCCCGGCAGGCCGATGAGCGCGCCGACGAAGTCCCGGCGACGCATCCGCCGAGTGGACTGGGTGAACGTGTCCGCGGCCACACTGGCGATCATCGTCGTCGTGGGAACCGTGGGCTTCGCCGGAGTGAGAGCTGCCAGCGCCTCGCCGGCCGCCGTGGCGTCGGAAGCGCTCGCGGCGGACCAGGCTGCGCTCACGAGCGCGGAGCGCGGGATGGATGCCGCTCTCGACCGCCTGTCCACCGCGATCGCCGACAGCCGCGCACAGACCGAGGCCGCGCGCGCTGCCATCGTTTCGCTCGATGAGACCGTGGTCGACGCGGCTGCCAGGGCGGCTGCGGTCGCGGCCGCCGATGCGCACCTCGCCGCGCTCGATGGTGTCGTGCTTCCGGTGATCCCCGAGCCGTATTCCGCCTCATCCGTCGACGACGAGTCGTTGACCGCGGTCGCCGCCGCCATCGACGAGGTGCGTGAGCGATCGACCGAGGTCGACGCCGCGGTGGTCGAGATCCGCGACCTCCGCACCTCGGTCGACCAGAGCGCGGGCGTGTACACACAGGCGCTCTCCGCCTTCGCCGCGACGTTCCCGCTTCGTGCGGCCGTCGAGGTCGAGGAGAACTCGTCGGCCGACCAGGAGTTCCGCGACGCAGTGACGGCCGCAGGCGCAGCTCTGCCGGCTGCGCCTCTGAACGAGGCGACCGGCCAGCAGGCGCTGCTCGTCTACCAGGGCGCCGTGCTGGCGCTGCGCGAGGACGAGGAGCGCGCGCTGATCGCGGCCGAAGAACAGGCCGAGCGCCAGAGCACCCGCGGCACTCGGGGCCAGAGCGACGGGGGAACGACCCCGCCGGCGACGGAGACCCCTACCGACCCGACGACTCCGACCGACCCGACGTCTCCGACCGACCCGGTGATCCCCACCGACCCGGTGGATCCGGGAACCGAGCCGCAGCCCTAGGCGCCCGAGACCGACAGGCGGACGACGCGCTCGACCTGATCGATGGCAGGGACGAGCTGCTCCCCGGCGCGTTCGTAGGTCGC
>JAZBLS010000127.1:0-9566 GCA_037033365.1 Actinomycetota bacterium
CGGCGCGTGGCCGACGCGCGGGCCACGATCCTCGACGCCCGCGGAGACGCCGCATCCGTGGCCGATCGGCTGGCGGCGGCGCTGGACGAGATCCTGGCCGCACGGGCACTGGCCGATGCGAGCGACGAGCTCGCCCGCAGGGCGGATGCCGCCGCAGCGGCGGCGGAAGAGCAGCGTGTCGCGCTCGAGGCGTCGACGTTCACGGATGCGGCCGACGCGGAAGCCGCGCTGCGCTCTCCGAGCGCGCAGTCGACCCTCGAGACGCGCATCCACGAGCATGCGGTGCAGCGGGAGAAGGAGCGCGCCATCCTGCTCGACCTCGAGCTGCGCGCGCTCCCGGAGGAGCTGATCGACCTCGAGCCGCTGACCGAGGCCGCCGCCGCCGCTCGGCACTCGTGGACGCGCGCGGTCGACGAGGCGAGTCGCGCCACGTCGGTTCACGATCAGCTGGTCGGGCTCGTCGAGGCCGCGGCGTCCGAGCACGCGGAGACGGCCGACGAGGCCGCCGACTTCGAGGTCATCCGCGGGCTGGCCGACGTCATCGCCGGCCGCGGAGCGAACACCCGCAAGATGACGCTCGAGACGTTCGTACTCGCGGCAGAGCTCGAGGAGATCGTCACGGCGGCCAACCGTCGTCTCGGCGACATGTCCGCCGGTCGCTACCAGCTGCGGCACTCCGACGCGCTCGCGGCGCGAGGCGCCACCTCGGGTCTGGGCATCGTCGTGTTCGACGCATTCACCGGGCAGACCAGGCCTGCGCAGTCGCTCTCGGGCGGGGAGACGTTCCTCAGCTCGCTCGCGCTCGCCCTCGGACTCGCCGAGGTCGTCACGGCGCGGGCCGGCGGCATCCGCCTCGACACGCTCTTCATCGATGAGGGCTTCGGATCACTCGACGGCGACACGCTCGACGTCGCGATGCGCACCCTCGACGAGCTCCGGCAGGGCGGACGCACGGTGGGTGTGATCAGCCATGTCGAGGCCATGCAGGAGCAGATCCCCGCTCAGCTGTCGGTGCGCGCGACCCCCGAGGGGCCGAGCGTCATCGAGGCGCGCTGAGAGCCGGCGTCAGACGCCGTACTCGCGCCGGATCACCTCGCGCAGCTGCACGCTGCAGCGGGCGATGGCCTCGCGGAAATCGAGGAGCGCTCCCTCTTCGGCGCGGTCCGAGATCGCGCGGAAGGCGCGGATCGGGACCCCGAACTGATTCGCGACCCAGATGTAGGCGTAGGTCTCCATGTCGACCAGGCCCGCACCCGAGGGGCGGATGACGGCCGTGATGCCCGCGTCGCCGACGAAGCTGTCGCCGGTCGCGATCAGCACGCCCTCGCGCCCGGTGGAGACGCGTGCAGGCAGGGACACGTGCTGCCCCGCGATGCCCTCGAGATCGAACACGTCGTGCTGCAGTGCATCGCCGATCTCATGAGCGGTCGCATCGAGCTCCGGGTCGATCCCGCCGGCTGTTCCGACGACCACCACCTCGGAGTACTCCTTGGCGTCGAGCGCCCGGGTGAGCGCATAGACGGCCTGCATCTTGCCCTCGCCCGTGACGAGCTGGTCGAACCCCTCGAGGTCCTCGGGGAACGCCTGCAGTTCGGAGGCCATGGCGGCGACGAGAAGTTTCACTCCGCCATCCTGCCAGGCGAATCGGGGTCGCGAAGTCAACCGGGGTACGAGCGGCGTCATCCCGATGTAACACTGAGGGAGGATACTGACGTCGAGTAGACCGGAGGAACACGTGTCCCTGCAGCAGCAGATCTCTGAAGCGCTCGGCGTGAAGGCCGAGATCGACCCCGAGTCCGAGGTGGAGCGCCGCGTGCAGTTCCTCGTCGACTACCTGCGCACCACGGGTGCCAAGGGTTTCGTGCTCGGCATCTCCGGCGGCCAGGACTCCACGCTCGCCGGGCGGCTCGCGCAGCTCGCCGTGGAGCGGGTGCGCGCAGAGGGCGGCGAGGCGAAGTTCCTCGCGGTGCGCCTGCCGTATCGCGTGCAGAAGGACGCGGCGGATGCTCAGGCGGCCCTCGAGTTCATCGCCCCCGACTCGTCGGTCGAGGTGAACATCCAGAACGGCGTCGACGGCGTCGAGGAGGACATCGAGTTCGCCGTGACGAGCGACATCAGCGACTTCAATCGCGGCAACATCAAGGCGCGCGTGCGCATGGTGACGCAGTACGCGCTGGCCGGCCACGACGGGCTTCTGGTGATCGGCACGGACCATGCGGCCGAGGCCGTGACGGGCTTCTACACGAAGTTCGGCGATGGGGCGGCCGACATCCTCCCGCTCTCCGGTCTCACCAAGCGGCAGGGACGATCGCTTCTCCTGCTCCTCGGCGCGCCCGACCAGCTCGCCTACAAGGTGCCCACCGCCGATCTGCTCGACGGGCAGCCCGGTCGCGCCGACGAGGATGAGCTCGGACTCACCTACGAGCAGATCGATGACTTCCTCGAAGGTCGCCCGGTCGACCCCGAGGTCGCAGGACTCATCGAGGCGCGCTATCTCGCCACTCAGCACAAGCGCAACCTGCCGGTCACGCCCGACGACTCCTGGTGGCGCTGAGCAGCACGTCGTGATCCCGTGTCGGATGCCGCGGCTAGTGTCGAAGTGTCCGACAGAACGGGAGCATCGTGCGGATCGACACTCAGGCGCAGCGCGTCATCTGGAGCGCGAGCGACCTCAAGGCGGCCGCAGAATGCGAGTTCGCGTGGTGTCGGGCGATCGACGCCAAGCTGGGCCGCGTGCCCGCCGTCGAGGAGCCTGAAGACGCGACTCTGGCGCGTGCGGCACTCCTCGGAGACGTGCACGAGCAGAACGTCCTCGCACGCTACATCGACGACCTCGGCGACGGTCGGGTGCACCGGGTCGAGAAGGTCTCGTCCGTCGACGCCGACGCGCTGGCCGCTGCGGTCGACGAGACCGTGCGAGCGCTGACCGGCGCCGATGCCGAGGTGGTCTTCCAGGCGGCGTTCGCGACGCCGGAGTTCGTCGGATTCGCCGACTTCCTGAAGCGCGACCACGACGGCCGATGGCGGGTGCAGGATTCGAAGCTCGCTCGGAAGGCCCGGGTCACGGCGCTCATGCAGCTCGCGGCATATGTCGACCAGCTCGATCGGCTGCGCATCCCCCGATCCGAGGAGGTCGACCTCATCCTCGGTGACGGCACGCTGAGCACGCACGCGGTCGACGACCTGCTCCCGCTCTTCCAGGTGCGGCGTGCGCGGTTGCGAGCCCTGATCGCTGACCGCCGCATCGACGAGGGTGCGGCCGGCGCGCCGCTGGCGTGGGGCGACGACCGCGGCGACCTCGAGGTCGTGGCGTGCGGACGCTGCGCGACGTGCGAGGAGCAGGTGATCGCGCATCGCGACCTGCTGATGGTCGCCCGGATGCGCCCGGTGCAGCGCGCACGCCTGCGTGCGGCCGGCATCGAGACCATCGACGCCCTGGCCGAGGCGGCCGCGCCCCCCGCCGGCATGAACTCCGACACGTTCGAGACGCTGCGGGCGCAGGCGCGACTGCAGATCCGCGCGGATGCGGAGGGCGCACCGACCTACGACGTGCACTACGCGGCGGCGATCCACACTCTGCCGGTGCCGAGCCACGGCGACATCTTCTTCGATTTCGAGGGCGATCCGCTCTACACCGAACCCGCGCCGGACGGCCAGGCGCACTGGGGCATCGACTATCTGTTCGGCTGGGTCGACAACGCCGATCAGTACACCGCTCTCTGGGCCCACGATTTCGCGGCGGAGCGCGAGGCGTTCGAGAGATTCCTCGACTTCGTGAAGGTGCGCAGGGCCGCGCATCCCGGCATGCACATCTACCACTACGCCCCGTACGAGACGTCGCATCTCGTGGCGATGGCGGCCCGGCACGGCGTGCGGGAAGGCGAGATCGATCGACTGCTGCGTGAGGGCGTGTTCGTCGACCTCTACCCGCTGGTCCTGCGCACCGTGCGAGTGGGCTCCCGGTCGTACTCGATCAAGAAGCTCGAGCCTCTGTACATGGGCGACGACGTCCGCACGAGCGATGTGCAGAAGGGCGACGACTCGATCGTGCAGTACGTCGCCGCGCGGGATCTCGCGGCCGCGGGGGAGCAGGCGGAGGCCGATGCGGTGTTCGCCGACCTCGCCGACTACAACCGCTACGACTGCGTGTCGACCAGACGCCTCCGCAACTGGCTGATCGACATCGCGCGGGCGGAGGGCGTGAACCCGGCGCCGCCGGACGAGGCCGACGAGGTCCTCTACGAGCCGTCGCCGCGCTCGGTCGCGCTCCTCGCGGATGCCGAGCGCGCTGCGGACGCGGGAGGCGATGGGCAGGTGCACCGCATCGCCGCAGCCGCGATCGACTACTTCCCCCGCGAGGCCAAGAGCTTCTGGGTCGGGCACTTCCAGCGCCTTCGCGAGCCCGTGACGATGTGGGAAGGCACCCGCGACGTCGTGCGCGTCGATCGCGCATCCTCGACCGTGCAGCGCGACTGGAGCGTCGCCGAGGGGCGGCGCGTGATGTCGAGGGACATAGAGATCCGCGGGGAGGTGTCTCCCGGCACCACCCTCGGGGCCGGCGCACAGCCGTTCGCCCTGTACTCCGTTCCGGCGCCGTTCGACATGGAGGCGCCGTCACGCGCCGTGCACGTCCCGCACACGGTCACCGTCGCCGAGATCCTCGAAGACGGCTATCTGATCACCGAGACGGCGGTCCAGGGGCAGACGTGGGACGAGCTGCCTCTCGCCCTCACGCCCGCCGCGCCGCCGCGCGTCGTCTCGCTGCAGGGCGCGATCGACGAGTGGGCCGATGAGGTCCATGCGGCAGCGCCGCGGTTCCCGGAGGATGCCGCCACCGACATCCTCCGCCGGATACCCCCACGGACGCGCTCCGGTGAACCGCTGCCGGAACAGGGCCACGACGCGATCGACGCCATCGTGCGGGGCGTCCTCGACCTCGACCGCAGCTACCTCGCCGTCCAGGGCCCTCCCGGCACCGGCAAGACCTACACGGGCTCGCAGGTGATCGCCCGTCTCGTGAACGAGCACGGCTTCAGGATCGGCGTCGTCGCGCAGTCCCACGCGATCATCGAGCATCTCCTCGAGCGGGTCGTGGCCGACGGGGTTCCGGCCGGCCAGGTCGGCAAGGCGCCGAAGGACCCGACGTCGGAGCCGTCGTACACCGTGATCCCCAAGAACGGCATGGCGTCGTTCCTCGGTGAGCACGCCGAGCGAGGCGCCGTGGTCGGGGGGACGGCGTGGGACTTCAGCAACACCGCTCGCGTCGAGCGGGCGGGGCTCGACCTTCTCGTGATCGACGAGGCGGGACAGTTCTCTCTCGCGTCCACGATCGCCGTCGCGGCGGGAGCGAAACGACTGCTTCTGCTCGGAGATCCGCAGCAGCTTCCTCAGGTCAGCCAGGGCGCGCATCCCGAGCCGGTCGACACCTCGGCCCTCGGGTGGGTCATGGACGGCGACGCGGTCATCGATCCGGCATACGGGTACTTCCTCGCCAGGTCCTGGCGCATGCATCCGTTCGTCGCCGCTCCGGTGTCGAAGCTCGCGTACGCGGGGCAGTTGGCGTCGGCACCGGGCACCGAACTCCGGGCGATCGACGGCATCGACGCCGGACTCCACGTCGTCCCGCTGCGGCACCGGGGCAACGCGACGGACTCGCCGGAGGAGGCGGCGGAGGTCGTCGCGCTCGTGCGGGACCTCGTCGGGAGGGCCTTCACCGACAACGACGACGCGCGGTCGGTCCGGCCGCTCGCACAGAGCGACATCATCGTCGTCACGCCGTACAACGCGCAGCGCCAGACGGTGCACGACGCACTCGTCGGGGCGGGCTTCCCCGAGGTTCCGGTGGGCACCGTCGACAACTTCCAGGGCAAGGAGGCGGCGGTCTCGATCACCTCGCTCGCGGCGTCCAGCGGGCGTGATGCTCCCCGGGGGCCCGAGTTCCTCCTGCTGCAGAACCGTCTCAACGTCGCGATCTCGCGGGCGCAGGTCGCGGCATACCTGATCCATTCGCCGGCGCTGCTCGACGACCTCCCGAGGACGCCCGAGGGCGTGGCGCGGATGAGCGCCTTCGCGAGACTCGTCGGCGCGGCGAGCTGACAGCCCATGACGACGCACACGACGGACGACATCCTGCGCGCATCGGCGGCCTGGGTGTGGTTCCCCCGAGGCAGCGAGAGCGAGAAGACTGATCTGCAGCTGGTGCGGTATCCCGCTCGGTTCGGCGGCGGGGTGCGCGCATCCCAGGTCGATTCCGATGCGGCTGCTGCGGTGGTCCTCGACCGTGCCGTCGGACGCACGAGAGCGTGGGGTGAGGGCGAACTCCGGTTCTGGACGAACGCGTCGGATCGACCCGACCTGGAGGACGAGCTGCGCCGACGCGGAGCCGAGCACGTCGACACGGTCGCGGTGTTCGCGCTGCCGATCGGCGACGCGGTCATCGACGCACCGCACGCGGCCACCGCAGAGATCGTGCGCACCCTCGACCAGGTCCGTGAGGTCGATGCGATCAACGTCCCCGTCTGGGGGCAGCAGCCCCTCGACGACGACGGACTCCGCATCGAGTTCGAGGAGGTCACGGCGTCGCTCGCCGCCGGGACGCACGTCCGCGTGCTCGCTCGCGTCGACGGGCGAGCCGTCAGCACGGGCGGATGCACGATCGTCGACGGGTTCGCTCGACTCTGGGGTGCGGCCACGCTCCCGGATGCTCGGGGGAGGGGCGCCTACCGGGCGGTGCTCGCCGAGAGACTGCGCGCGAGCGCCTCCCTGGGCGCGACGACGGCGCTCGTCAAAGGGCGTACGGCGACCTCTGCGCCCATCCTCCGGCGCGCGGGGTTCACGCCCTACGGCGATGAGCGCTGCTACCGCCTGACGGTGTGATCAGGAACGGCCTCCGCCGAGCTCCTCACGTACGATCTGCGCCCCGGCCGACAGCGCGCTGAGCTTGTCGAGTGCGACGCCCCTCGGCAGCGGTGCCATGCCGCAGTTCGAGCTGGGGATGAGCAGGTCGGCGTCGACGAACTCGAGCGCACGGCGGAGAGTGTCTGCGACCTCCTCCGGCGTCTCGATCTCGTCGCTTGCGACATCGATAGCCCCGAGCATGACCTTCTTGCCGCGGATGAGCTCGATGAGGTCGATCGGCACGTGCGAGCGGTGGCTCTCCAACGAGACGATGTCGATCGAGGACCGCTGCAGCAGCGGGAACGACTCCTCGTACTGCCGCCACTCCGACCCGAGGGTCGCCTTCCAGTCGTTGTTCGCCTTGATCCCGTAGCCGTAGCAGATGTGCACGGCCGTCTCGGCGCGCAGACCCTCCGCCGCACGCTCGAGAGCGGCGACGCCCCAGTCCTTCATCTCGTCGAAGAAGACGTTGAACGCGGGCTCGTCGAACTGGATGATGTCCACTCCCGCGGCCTCCAGCTCCTTCGCCTCCTGGTTGAGGATCGTCGCGAACTCCCACGCCAGCTTCTCCCGACTCCGGTAGTGGCGGTCCGAGAGGGTGTCGATCATGGTCATCGGACCGGGGAGGGCCCACTTGATGGGCTGGTCGGTCTGCTCCCGCAGGAATCTGGCGTCGTCGACGAAGACGGGCTTGCGGCGGCTGACAGCGCCCACCACGGTGGGCACGCTCGCGTCGTAGCGGTCGCGGATGCGGACCGTCTCGCGGTTCTCGAAGTCGACCCCGTCGAGATGCTCGATGAACGTGGTGACGAAGTGCTGGCGGGTCTGTTCGCCGTCGCTCACGATGTCGATGCCGCGTCGACGCTGTTCGTGCACGGCCGCACGCAGGGCATCGTTCTTACCCTCGGCGAGCTCATCGCCCTGCAGCTCCCAGGGCGACCACAGCACCTCCGGCCGTGCGAGCCATGCGGGCTTGGGGAGGCTTCCGACGATCGCGGTCGGGAGGAGCGTCCCGACCGCCGTCGTCGCTGGGGCGGTCATCGGGCCGGCACCGGGTCGGCAGTCGGCGCCGGGTAGGCGGCGGCCCACTGGTCCAGCACGCGCCGATGGGGAGTGACGAAGTGCTCCTCCGCATAGCGCCCCTGTGTGACGGCGAGACGGCTGCGCTCCTCGCGGTCATAGGTGATCTCGGTCTGGCGGTAGTCCTCGTGCTGGAGGCTCGGGCGGTACACGGCCTCGGCGGCGGTGGTCGCGTTGTAGATCTCCGGCCGGTAGATCTTCTGGAACGTCTCCATCGTGCTGATCGTGCCGATGAGCTGCAGGTCGGTGTAGTCGCTCAGCAGATCGCCGCGGAAGTAGAAGGCGAGGGGAGCGACGCTCCCCTCAGGCATGAAGTACCGGACCTTCAGGCCCATCCGCCCGAAATACTCGTCGGTGAGCGAGAACGCGTCCTGCACGTACTCCGTCCCCAGCACGGGGTGGTGCTCGCCGCTGCGGCTGTAGGTCCTGCTGGTCGAGACGCTGATGCAGATGACCGGCAGCGTCTCGAAGCGCTCCTGGTAGGCATCGGACTCGAGGAAGTGCTGGAAGAGCTTGCCGTGCAGCACGCCGAAGTCGTCGGGCGTCGTGAAACTGCCACCGTTCGCGTTCGCCGCGGGGAGGACGATGCTGAAGTCGTAGTCGCGGAGGTACGACGAGAAGTTGTTCCCGACGATCCCGTGGTGGCGTTTCCCCGTGAGCCGATCGACGACGTGCACGTCGAGCATCTCCAGCACCGGGAGATCCTCATCCGCGCCGTCCGCGAAGCGCAGCTGCACCGAGACGATGTCGAGCTCGACGGTGAAACGGTCGGGTGCGTCCCCGTCGCGGTGCGCGAGCTGGTTGAACCGGCGATCGATCATCCCGAGGGCGTTGCGCAGGTTCTGCTGACGGCGCTCGCCGCGGGCGAGGTTCGCGAAGTTCGTGGTGATCCGCGAGCTGTCCGACGGGGCGTAGTCGTCGTCGAAACGCGTCGTGGTGATGCTGAACGTGATGTCGTTCGCCATGAGGGGCCATCCGGGGGTCGAGAGGCCGACACGGCCTCGAAGTGGTGATTCCATGGTGCAGTCGGCGCCGAGTCATCGGGTAATTCGGCTCTGCTATGCAGTGGTATAGCCTTCCCCTATGCCCAGACGATCGAGCGGAATCACGCTGCAGCAGCTGCAGTACTTCATCGAGGTGGCCGCCGAGGGGTCGATCACCGCAGCGGCCGAGATCCTCTACGTCGCTCAGCCGACGATGTCCGCCGCGATGAAGGATCTCGAGAGCCGCGTGGGGCGCGCTCTCCTGACCCGGTCGGCCAGGGGAGTCACGCTCACTCACGACGGGGCGGAGTTCCTCGGGTACGCCAGACAGATCGTCGAGCAGGCTGAGCTGCTCGAGCAGCGCTACCTGGGGCGACCGCCGTCGCGACGGCTGCTCGGCGTCTCCACGCAGCACTACTCCTTCGCGGTCGACGCGTTCGTCCGCATGGTGAAGCGCACGAACGCGGCCGAGTACGAGTTCTCCCTCAGAGAGACGCGCACCTGGGACATCATCGAGGACGTGCGGACGCTCCGCAGCGAACTCGGCATCCTCTTTCGCAACGACTTCAATCGGAACGTCATCGACAAGCTGCTGCGCGACTCGGG
>JAZBLS010000128.1:0-9525 GCA_037033365.1 Actinomycetota bacterium
CTGCTCGCGGCAGACCTGGTGCGCCCGGCCGGCGAGGCCGTGTCCACCGGTGGACGCCCGCCGGCCCGCGTCGCCTTCAACCCGCGCGCGGGCCTCGTGCTGGCCGTCGACCTCGGAGCCACGCACGCCACCGTCGCGGTCGCGGATCTCGCGGGGGTCATCCTCGACTCCCGCACTCGGACGATCGACATCGGCGACGGTCCGGAAGCCCTGCTCGACAGCATCCTCGACGAAGGATCCGCGCTGCTCGCGGCCGACGACGCGACGGGACTCCCCCTCCTCGGCGTCGGGATCGGCGTCCCGGGGCCCGTGGAGCACTCGACGGGACGCCCGACGAACCCGCCGATCATGCCGGGATGGGATCGTTTCGACGTGCCGGAATACGTGCAGCGCACGTTCGACGTCCCTGTGCTCGTCGACAACGACGTCAACATCCTCGCGCTGGGCGAGCACGCGACCACCTGGCCGCACATCGACGACCTCGTCTTCGTGAAGGTGTCGACGGGCATCGGTGCGGGCATCATCGCGGGCGGACAGCTGCAGCGCGGCGCTCAGGGCTCGGCCGGCGACATGGGCCATGTGCAGGTGCCAGGCGGTTCGGGCTCGACGAGGCAGCCGGGCGACGAGCGCGACCTCGAGGCCCTTGCGAGCGGGTCGGCCCTCGCGATCGCACTGCGCGAGGCAGGCCATGATGCGCACAGCCCGGCCGACGTCGTCGATCTCGTGCGCGCCGGAAACACCGCGGCGATCGAGGCGACCAGGCAGGCCGGGCGCGATGTCGGCGAGGTGCTCGCGACCGTCGTCAACCTGTTGAACCCCTCGATCATCGTGTTGGGCGGAAGCATCGCCCGCGCCGGCGAGCACCTCCTGGCCGGCGTGCGCGAGGTCGTCTACCGGCGATCGATCCCCCTCGCGACGCAGCATCTCGCGATCGTGCAGTCACAGGCCGGTGACCGCGCCGCCGTGCTCGGCGCCGCGATCATGGTCGCAAAAGAGGTGCTCTCCCCGGCCAACGTCGATCGCCACGTCACCGCGAAGGCCCGCTGACGCTCGCTAGGCTGAGGGCGTGACTTCCGCCGACTCCGCACTCGGGTCGCCGTACGAGCGGGCACTCGGAGATCGGATCTCCGAGCTGCACCCGAAGACGGCCTGGTACTTCCGCACGATCCCCGACGGCCACGTGGGCATCGGCACCGGCGTCTTCACGAGCGCCGGCTCGCGGCACCGTTGGCTGTGGCCCGTCTTCGGGATCGCAGAGCGCCTCGGCGTCGCGTTCGCCGGCTGGGAGCAGGACGTGCCCTTCACGATCGAGAACCGCACGATCGACGGACACGCGGTCGCGGTGCGCCATTTCCGCCTGCCGGGTCGGACCTGGGTCATGCCCGACACCGTCGCCTACGGACCCGACCGGATCCTCCGCAACGAGATCGGGCCGCGCCGGACGGTCGTCACCACCTTCGACATCGACGTGCGCGAGGGAGCGGTGGTCCTCAGCATCCGGCGCGTCGGCCTGCGCCTCGGCCGGCTGCGTCTCGCCGCCCCGGCCTTCCTCCGCCCGCGGATCGGACTCGTCGAACGCTGGGACGAGGAGCGCGGCATGCACCACGTGAACATGACGATCGACGCCCCGTTGATCGGTCGCGTGTACGAGTACACCGGCTTCTTCGAGTACGCGATCGAGAGCGAGACCCCGTGACGGACGAACGACCGGGGCCCGTGGTGATCGGCGGTTCGACCGGTTTCATGGGCCGGTACCTGGTTCCTCGATTGAGGGCCGCAGGCCGAGAGGTCCTGACGATCTCCCGGTCCGGCGCCGACATCGCGTGGGGCGACCAGGCTGCGATCGATCGAGCGGTCGACGGCTCCTCCCTCGTGATCGGGCTCGCCGGCAAGAGCGTGAACTGCCGCTACACGGCCGCGAACCGTGCCGCGATCTTCCGCTCCCGCCTCGACACGACCTCGTCGCTGAGCAGGGCGATCGCCGCCGCCGAGCGTCCGCCGGCGCTCTGGGTCAACTCCTCGACCGCGACGATCTACCGGCACGCCGAGGACCGGCCGATGACCGAGTCGACCGGCGAACTCGGCACCGGGTTCTCCGTCGAGGTCGCGAAGGCGTGGGAGCGCGCACTCTTCGCCGACGACCTGCCGCAGACGCGACGGGTCGCTCTGCGCAGCGCGATCGTGCTCGGGCACGGCGGAGTGCTGGGACCGCTCAAGAACCTCGCCCGCCTCGGACTCGGCGGCCCCCAGTACGACGGACGCTGGCCGATCGGTCGCGCCCGGCGCGAGGCCGGCACGGGTCACGTCTTCGGCGCCCGGCGTGGACGACAGAGGTTCAGCTGGGTGCACGTGGAGGACGTGGCCCGCATCATCGACTTCCTCGAGGCGACTCCCGCGCTGGAGGGTCCGGTGAACGCCGCCGCGCCGAACCCCGTCGACAACGTCGAGTTCATGGCGACGGTCCGTCGCGTCCTCGGGGTCGCCTTCGGTCCGCCGATGCCCCGGTGGATGCTGGAGCTCGGCGCCATCGGCATCCGCACCGAGACCGAGCTGATCCTCAAGAGCCGGTGGGTGCTGCCCGAGAAGCTGACCGATGCCGGCTTCTCGTTCGCCTACCCGCGGCTCGAGGATGCGGTGCGCGAGTCCTTCGACTAATCGGCGCCGCTCTCGCGCCTGCGCTTCTCGATCTCGCTGCGCAGACGCCACTCCTCGATCTCGCGGTCGAGGTCGGCGATCTGCTGCTCGGTCGTCCGGGTGTCGACCGGAGGGGCGGCGGGTGCCGGCTCCGGGCGATACGTCGGGCGGCTGGCCGGACGCATCCGCGGGATCCGCAGACCGGATTCGGAGTACTCGCGCCCGATAGCGAACCAGAGGAGGCTCCCGATCAGCGGGAGCAGGATCACGATGATGATCCACGCGAACTTCGGCAGATAGCGCACCTGCCCGTCTTCGCGCCGGATGATGTCGACCAGTGCGGCGACCATCAGCGCGATCACCAGGAGCGAGAGGATCGGCATGTCCTCAGGGTAGACGACTGCGGCCGATCCCGCCCCGCCTAAGGCAGCAGGTGACCAGCAGCGCGGTACAGCTCGTACCACTCGGCGCGGGTCAGCTCGATGTCCGCGCCGGCCGCGGCATCCCGCACGCGCTCCGGAGTGGTGGTGCCGAGCACGACCTGCATGTGCGCGGGGTGCCTCGTGATCCAGCCTGTCGCGATCGCGATGGGGGCGACCCCGTACGCCGCCGCAAGACGGTCGATCACCGTGTTGAGTTCGGCGTACTCGGGGTTGCCGAGGAAGACGCCGGTGAAGAACCCGCCCTGGAACGGCGACCACGCCTGGATCGTGATGCCGTTGATGCGGCAGTACTCGACGATCCCGCCGCCGTCGCGGACGACGCTCTGCTCCTCGCCCGCCATGTTCGCGGCCATCGGCTGCGCGATGATCGGCGCGTGCGTGATCGACAGCTGGAGCTGGTTGGCGACGAGCGGCTGGCTGACGGCAGTGCGGAGCAGATCGATCTGTCGGGGCGTGTGGTTCGAGACTCCGAAGGCGCGGACCTTGCCTGCGGCCTGCAGCTCGTCGAAGGCGCGGGCGACCTCCTCCGGGTCTACGAGGGCGTCGGGGCGGTGCAGCAGCAGCACGTCGATGTGGTCGGTGTCGAGCGCACGCAGCGAGCCCTCCGCCTGCCGCACGATGTGCTCGTAGGAGAAGTCGAACGACCCCTCGGCGGGATTGATGCCGCACTTCGTCTGCAGCACGATCTCGTCACGCTCGGCGGAGCTCAGATCCAGCGCCTCCGCGAAGCGACGCTCGCAGAAGTGCATGCTGCCGCCGTAGATGTCGGCGTGATCGAAGAAGTCGATGCCGGCGCCGCGAGCCGAGTCGTACAGCTCGCGGATCTGCGCATCGTCCTTCTCATCGATCCGCATCATTCCGGCGACGACGGCGGGGGCGGTGGCGGTTCCGAAGGGGACGGTCTTCATGCGTCCACGCTAGCGCGGGACGCGCAGCGATGGTGCGAGCGATGTGACGGACACGTCGAGCGCGGCCGCGATGCTCACGAGATCGGCGACGGTGAAGTCGATCTCGCCGTCGAGCTTGCGGCGAAGAGCATCCGGCGGGATATCGGCGCGGAGTGCGAAGGCACGGACGACGGCATCTGCCACCGCTCGTCGCACTTCTGTCGTCATGCGACGACAGTATCCGTTTCCCTCCGGAGGATCCAGGCCAGAAGACCGATATGACGGCATCTTGAACCCGGCCCGCTGCTATCGTGACTCGCATGACGACACCGATGGAGTTCAACGCTGAGGTGGGGCGTCGACTCCGCGGAGAGATCGCCGCCGGGGGCAGCAGCATCGCCGCCATGGCGCGCGAGATCGGCGTCGCGCGCAGTGCGCTCGACAACTACGTCACCGGCAAGCGTGCGATCCCGGTGCCGACTCTCTACTCGATCTGCTCCGTCCTCGGCCTCGAGCCGCACCGCATCCTGGGCTGGGCCGAGGAGCGACTGCGCGACGAGGCCGGCCACCGGGAGTCCAACGTCATCCCCCTGCGTCCGGACTCGAATGTCCCCGGCCGCAGCGATGATGTCGGAGAGGTCGCCTTCGACTCGCCCACCGAGCACGACGACGATTCCGACGACCTCTACGACTGACCGGCGCGACGAACGGGAGGATGCGTGGATCAGCTCCTCCGACTGGTCGAGGACCACGGGCTCCGGCTCATCGAGAGCGTCGGCGCGACGCTCGGCGGGTACCGCCCGCAGACGGCGACGATACGTCTCTCGCCGGGACTGAATACCAGGGCCGCCAGCAGCGTGCTCGCGCACGAGCTGGGCCATGCGGTGCTCGGGCACGCCCCGGCATCCGACAGCGTGACGCGGGCGGTGCAGGAGCGCCGGGCCGATGAATGGGCCGCACGCCTGCTCATCACGCCGGAGGCGTACGCCGCGGCCGAACAGGCACGCGGCACGCACCTCGCGAGCGTGGCGTTCGAGCTCGGCGTGACGGTCGAGATCGTGACCGCGTACCGCCGACTCCTGCAGCGGACGGAGACCGCGACGTACCAGGACGCGCGCATGGGACGAGGCCAGTGGGCTCATCGCGTACCCCTGCTTGAATGACAGCATGAGCTTCCGCACCACCCCCTCCTCCGTCACTCTCACCGGCCGCCTCGTCGAGCTGCGCCCCCTGGAGGCGTCGCATCACGACGGCCTGCTCGAGGCGCTCAGCGAGGGCGATCTCTGGAAGCACGCGTGGTACACGTCCGTGCCGTCGCCCGAGGGGCTCGCGGCCGAGATCGACCGGAGGATGGGGCTCGTCGAGACCGGCGGCATGATCCCGTTCACGGCGTTCGACGCGGCGGGGCGCACGCTCGGGCTCACCTCGTACTACGACCTGTTCGACGACGTGCCCCGGCTCCACATCGGCTACACGTGGAACCGGCCGTCCGCGCACGGCACGGGGACGAACGCCGAGTCGAAGCTGCTCCTGCTGCGGCACGCGTTCGAGGAGCTGGGCGTGTTCCGTGTCGGGCTGACCACGCAGTGGGTGAACTTCCAGTCGCGTGCGGCGATCGAGCGGCTGGGCGCCAAGCAGGACGGCGTCATGCGGGCGATGAGCCGCTATCGCAACGGCGCGCTGCGCGACAGCGTGGAGTTCTCGATCATCGAGCCGGAATGGCCCGCGGTGAAGGCCAACCTCGAGGCAAGGCTGGCGCGACGGGGCTGAGACCTACTCGGTCGCGTTGCCCGACCAGTTGTCGTCACGTCGGGTGGCCGAGCCGCGCTGACGCATGACGAAAGCGAGCGACAGGCTCGTGATCAGGAGGCCGGCGACGAAGACGATCGCCTGGAAGTCCTCGAGTGACTGGGCGAACCCCATGAGCCAGATGCCTCCGAGGAAGAGGATCAAGAAGAAGATGAAGCTGAGGATCACGGGATCTCCTGTCGTCGCAGCCGGCCGTCTTCCAGACTACCTCTAGCGCAGACGGGTGCAGGACGACACCCCCTGTGCCGATGGCCGGTGACGTGGTGACATGGTCGCCATGAGCGCACAACTGACCGCAGTCGCCATCTCCTGCACCCTCAAGTCCTCCCCCGACGTGTCGAGCTCCGACCTGCTCGGCTCGCAGATCCTCAGCGCGCTGTCGGAGCACGGCGTGAGCGGAGAGCTCGTGCGCGCGGTCGATCACGTCATCAGCCCCGGAGTCGAGACGGACATGGGCGGCGACGACGAGTGGCCGACGCTGCGACAGAAGGTGCTCGACGCCGACATCCTGGTGTTCGTGACTCCCACCTGGATGGGCCAGCACTCCAGCGTCGCGCAGCGCGTGCTCGAGCGGCTGGACGCGGAGCTCAGCGAGACGGATGACGAGGGCCGGCCGATCCTGTTCGACAAAGTGGCGATCGCCGGGGTCGTGGGGAATGAGGACGGCGCCCACCACATCGCCGCGATCCTCTTCCAGGCATTGAACGACGTCGGCTTCACGATTCCCGCGCAGGCCTCGGTCTACTGGAACGGCGAGGCCATGCAGACCACGGACTACGCGGACCTCTCCGAGACCCCCGAGAAGGTCGCGGCGGCCACGGCGACGGCGGCCGCCAATGCCGCGCACCTCGCCCGGCAGCTCAGCTCCGGAGGCTATCCGAAGGGGTGACGTAGTCCTCGATCACGAGCTCCCCGGAGGCGTTGAGGGACTTCATCATGTCCTCCACACGCGTCTTCTCGACGGGCTGAGGGTCCGCGGACTCGAAGAGGAACTGGAGCGGGATCGCCGGGTGGATCCACACGGTCACGCGACCGGGGTCTCCACCTTCGCGCGGATGCCAGGTCATCATGAAGCTCTCCTGGCGACGTAGCTTCGTCCCGATGATCACCTTCAGGTGAGCGAGAGTCGCATCGTCGATGACGATGGGCTCCGAAGTGCCGTCATAACGCAGTCTTCCCATGCTTGAAATGTACAACGCCGCGACGCGTGTGCTCGACCACGAATCCCTCGAGCTCCAGGCGACGGTAGACGCGTCGTGGGAGCGATGGGAGGTCGGCGGTCCGTCCCCTCTCGGGCTTCGCGAGACCGGAGAAGACCGAGAGGTCGGCCCCGGGTGTCACGACCTCGATTCGGGCGTATTCGGAGTGCGACCGCCAGGTCAGCCGCTCCAGATCGCGGTACGCGATGCGGTGATGGTGATCGCCGATGCGGAGCCGGATCTCGTCGTTGCCGAACGCGACGGTGCACTCGAGGGTTCGGCGACGAAGCACGTTCATGATGACGAGGTATGCCGGAAGCGCCAGCACCACGCCGACCAAGAGGATCGCGAGCCGCGCACCGAGATGCACCACGACCTCGTCGAGCGCGATCACCAGGGCGGTGCCGCCGAGACCCACCACGACGGTGACACCGGCGATCCACCACGACAGTGTGCGCAGGCGCATCTCGATCCCACGGAAGCGGAAGACGGAGCCGTCCCCGCTCGCATCCCTCTCCCACTCCGGCGGCGCCGGTGCCGGCCGCTTCTTCGCGTCGCGCCGCCGGAAGAGGTCGGAGATGCGGGAGAGCAGGCCGAGCCAGATCCACCCCGCCGCGGGGATCACCGCGATCTGCAGCACGAGCGCCGTCGCGCGGAGTGGCGGTGCGAGATCGGCCATGAACTCGCCTCCGTACTCGATGACGACGATCATGGTCGCTGCCAGCACCACGGCCACCGCGATGTGCAGCGCTGCACCGTTGACCGTCGAGCGCATGTGCAGGGTCGTGTTGACGAACGCGAAGCCGAGGGAGAGTCCGCCGAGGATCATCAGCAGGTAGGAGAAGAGGCCCAGGTCGTCTCCGGCGAGCGTGAGCACGATTGCCAGGGAGAGGAGGATCACCCCGATGAGGAGCGGGATCCGGATGAGCACGCGAGACACCGTCTCTGTCATCGCAGCGATCCGGTCATCGCAGCAATCCTAGGATGGAGCCATGACCGCTCCCGTCGATCCCACACGCACTGCCGCCTGGTCCGAGCTCACCGCACTGCGGGACGGGCTGGATGCCGACCTTCGAGGGTGGTTCGCCACCGACCCCGGTCGCGCAGAGCGCCTGTCGTTCGCACTCGCGGACCTGCACGTGGATCTGTCGAAGAACCTCGTCACAGACGAGGTCCTCGCCGCGCTTCTGCGTCTCGCCGAGCAGACCGGAGTGGCCGATCGCTACGCGGCCATGCTCCGCGGCGAGCACCTGAACACCTCCGAGGACCGCGCCGTGCTGCACACGGCCCTGCGTCGGCGGGCGGGCGTCTCCCCCGCGCTCGAGGTCGACGGGCAGGATGTGGATGCCGACGTCCAGTCCGTACTCGACGCCCTGTCGGCCTTCGCGGAGCGGGTGCGCGCCGGCGAGTGGCTCGGCGTGACGGGCAAGCGCGTCACCCACGTGGTCAACATCGGCATCGGCGGATCCGACCTCGGTCCCGTGATGGTCTACGAGGCGCTGAAGCCGTATGCGGATGCCGGCATCCAGGCGCGCTTCGTGTCGAACATCGACCCGACGGACCTCGCGCAGAAGACGGCGGACCTCGACCCCGAGACGACGCTGTTCATCGTCGCGTCCAAGACGTTCACGACGCTCGAGACCCTCACCAACGCCCGCCTGGCGCGCGACTGGCTCTGGGCCGGGCTCTCGGCATCCGGAGCCATCTCCGACGGTGACGACGCGCGCACCGACGCCGTCGCCCACCACTTCGTCGCGGTCTCGACCGCGTTGGACAAGGTCGCCGCCTTCGGAATCGACCCCGCCAACGCGTTCGGGTTCTGGGACTGGGTCGGCGGTCGGTACTCCGTCGACTCGGCGATCGGACTGTCGCTCGCGATCTCCCTGGGACCGGATGTCTTCCGCGACCTGCTCGCGGGCTTCCACGTCGTTGACGAGCACGTGCGGACGACGCCGCTCGAGAGCAACGTGCCCGTCCTGATGGGCCTGCTCAACATCTGGTACGTGAACTTCCACGGTGCACAGACGCACGCGGTGCTGCCCTACGCGCAGCAGCTGAGCCGCTTCCCCGCCTATCTGCAGCAGCTGACCATGGAGTCCAACGGCAAGTCGGTCCGCTGGGACGGCACGCCGGTCACCACCGACACGGGCGAGGTCTTCTGGGGAGAGCCCGGGACGAACGGGCAGCATGCTTTCTACCAGCTCATCCACCAGGGCACGCGGCTCATCCCGGCCGACTTCATCGCGTTCGTGAACCCCGCCTACCCGCTCAACGACGGCGGACAGGACGTTCACGAGCTGTTCCTCGCGAACTTCCTGGCGCAGACCAAGGCGCTCGCGTTCGGCAAGACCGCTGAGGAGGTCGAGGCCGAGGGCACGACCGGAGCTCTCGTCGCGGCTCGCACCTTCGCGGGCAACCGCCCGACGACGTCGATCTTCGCGCCGGCGCTGACCCCGCAGGTGATGGGTCAGCTGATCGCGCTGTACGAGCACATCACGTTCACGCAGGGCACGATCTGGGGCATCAACTCGTTCGACCAGTGGGGCGTCGAGC
>JAZBLS010000129.1:0-1050 GCA_037033365.1 Actinomycetota bacterium
CTGGCGTGTCGGCCGACGGGGGAAGACCGCTGTCCGTCCCGCCCCTGGGGTACGGCGCCGCGAACGCCGGGAACCTGTTCCGAGCGCTGTCGGACGATGAGGCCTGGGCGGTGCTGGATGCGGCGTGGGAGAGCGGCATCCGCTTCTTCGACACCGCCCCGCACTATGGTCTGGGTCTCTCGGAGCGGCGCCTCGGCGCGTTCCTGCAGACCAAGCCTCGGGACGAGTACGTGCTGTCGACCAAGGTCGGGCGGCTCCTGCGTCCGAACCCGGATCACGACGGCGGCCTCGACACCGCGAACGACTTCCATGTGCCGGACGACCTGCAGCGCGTCTGGGACTTCTCGGCCGACGGCATCCGCGCGAGCCTCGACGAATCGCGCGAACGCCTCGGCATCGAGCGCATCGACCTGCTGTACCTCCACGACCCCGAGCGCCACGACCTCGACCTCGCGCTCGCCGAGGCGCTGCCGGCACTCGAGGGCCTGCGCGCGGACGGCGAGGTGGCGGCGATCGGCATCGGATCGATGGTGGCGGATGCTCTCGCCGCCGCCGTGCGCTCCGCCGACCTCGACCTCATCATGGTCGCCGGCCGCTACACGCTGCTCGAGCAGCCCGCGGCCGCCGAGGTGCTGCCGGCATGTCGGGAGAAGGGAACCGGCATCGTCGCGGCATCCGTCTTCAACTCCGGCCTGCTCGCGTCGAGCGAGCCGCGGCGCGACGGCCGGTACGAGTACGGCCAGCTGCCCGACGAACTGTGGGAACGGCTGCAGCGCATCGTGCGGGTCTGCGCCGCCCACGAGGTGCCGCTCCCCGCGGCGGCGCTGCAGTTCCCCCTGCAGTCCGATGTCGTACGGTCGGTGATCGTCGGCGGCAGTCGTCCGGAGCAGTTGCGGCAGAATGCGGAGTACGCGGCTCTGGAGATCCCCACCGCGCTGTGGGAGGAGCTCGCGGCGGAGGGCCTCATTCCGGGATGAGGCGCTGCCGGTGACGCCTGTGCCGGGGGTGCGGAGGCGTTGCGGAGTTAGGCGATGCGGCCTAGGTAGGACG
>JAZBLS010000129.1:1150-9380 GCA_037033365.1 Actinomycetota bacterium
ATACGGCGGCTATCGGCCTACCTCGGCGCCTTCTCCTACCTCGGCGGTCAGCGGACCGCTCACTGCCGGCGATGCGGAGGTAGGCGATGCGGCGGAGGTAGGACGATACGGCGGCTATCGGCCTACCTCGGCGCCTTCTCCTACCTCGGCGGTCAGCGGATGCCGGCGGTCAGCGGATGTCGGCGGTCAGCGGATGTCGGTGGTCAGCGGATGCCGTCAGTCAGCGGATGCCGGCGGCGGTGACCGCACGCTCGAGGTGCGCCAGCCCGCCGCGGACGGCGTCGGCGGTCACGGCATCCGATCCCGGATAATCGGCGTGCCCGGCGGGGAGGACGGCGAGCTCGAGCATCCGCGCTCCGTTTGCGACGGCGAACTGTCCCTGCGGCGGGACGTACGTGTCCCACAGGGCGGCCTCGACGCGCACCGGCACGTTCGCGAAGCCGATCGCGCTCGAGGCGTCGAACCAGCGCAGCACGTCCCTGGCCTCCGGTCGGCGGGCGATGTATCGGCGGACGACCTCGCCGCTGCCGAGGCAGCTCACCGCCAGCCGCTCGTCGTATTGCCCGAAGCTCGGGACGATCAGCGTCGCCCCGACGAAGCGGTCGTCCCGGGGCAGCGCGAGCGCGCCGATGCCGCCGCCGAAGCTCTCGCCCACGTAGTACAGCGGACCCACTCCCGTGAGCTCGACGAGGGCGTCCGCCGCGAGCCAGAGGTCGCGGGCGCAGAGTCCCAGCATGTAGCGATCGGGGTCGTCGATGCTCGACAGCACGTGCCGCTCGACGAGCTCTGGCGCGCCGACGCCGCGGTTGAGGGTGGGCAGTCCCCGTGCGACCGGGAAGATCGCTGCGGCATCCGCGGGTATGCGGGCGAGGTCGATCGCGTCGCGCCCGCCGTAGCCGTGCCCGTGCACGACACCGATGCGAGCCTGTCCCGACTCGGGCTCGACGAGCCAGGAGCGCAGGCGGATGCCGCCGACGCCGGCGTGCTCGATGATCGAGACCCGCCGTCCGTGCAGGGTGTCGGAGGACAGGAAGGCCGGTGCGGCATCCGTGTCATCGGCCTGCTGCCGCCAGCCCGACCACTTCTCGGCGAATCCGTCCGGAGCCGGGACCGGCTCGACCGCCCGGAGCGTGTCGAGGGTATGGCCGTACGAAGCGTCGAACGGCGCGTCGGGGAACCAGGTGTCGTAGGGGGTGGGGAACATCATGCCTCAGGCCTTCGAGCGCCGGGCCCGGTACGCGGCGACCGCGTTGCGGTTCGTGCAGGTCGTCGAGCAGTAGCGCTTGGAGCGATTGCGGGAGAGATCGAGCGCGAGAGCCTCGCACGTGTCGTCGTCGCAGATCGCGATGCGCGAGCCCTCGTCGGCACGGATGACGTCGATGAGCGCCATCGCGGTCTCGATCAGGACGCGCTCGGCGAGGGGGCGATCGTCGGACACTGCATGCAGGTGCCAGTCGACGCCGTCGTGCCGAACGAGACGGGGAGCGAGGCGAGCCTCGGCGAGGGCGGCATTGACGTGCTCGGCCATCTCCTCGCGGGGAGCGAGCAGCATGGCTCGGAGCCGAGGGCGGATGCCGCGCAGCGCCGCGAGCTCGGCCTCGTCGCGGTCGAGTCGGCCCGAACAGGGGAAGTCGATGAGGAACGCCGCCTCGTCGGAGAGGGTCTCGAGCGTGTCCGGGGACTCGGCCGAGTTGGTCAACCAGACCGCCGCCCGGAGTGCCTCCGCGGTGTCATCGGTGAAGTTCATGTTGACACCTTACATCCGGCGCGAGTAGCGTCACTTCCCATGACCACAGTCGCCGATGACATCCGCGCGAGAGGCGTGCGTCTGGGCCTGCCGCTCGCGATCGCTGCGGCCTTCTCGTTCGGCATGTCCGGTGCCTGGGCGCGCGGTCTCATCGATGCGGGCTGGTCGCCCGGTGCCGCCGTGACGGCGCGCGTCTGGGTCGCGGCGATCGTGCTGCTGGTGCCGACGCTCATCGCGCTGCGCGGGCGATGGAGGGCGCTGCGACGCAACGCCGGGATGGTCGCCGCCTACGGACTGCTCGCCGTCGCCGCGACACAGCTCTGCTACTTCCAGGCGGTCGCCGTGATGGACGTCGGCATCGCCCTGCTCATCGAGTACACCGCGCCGATCGCCGTCATCCTGTGGCTCTGGCTGCGCCGGGGCGAACGGCCGAGTCGCCGCAGCGTGATCGGAGCCGCGGTCGCCTTCGTCGGGCTCGTCCTCATGCTCGACATCGTCACCGGCGCCGAGGTCAACGTCCCCGGCATCCTGTGGGCGCTCGCCGCGATGGTCGGAGCGGCCTCGTACTTCCTCCTCTCCGCCAAGGCCGACACTGGACTCCCGCCGATCGCGCTCGCCGGAGGCGGGCTGCTTCTCGGAGCGGTCGGACTCACGGTCGCGGGCGTGGTCGGCATCCTCCCTCTCGCCTGGACGACGGATGACATCACCTACCGCTTCGGCACCGTGCCGTGGTTCGTGCCGGTGCTGGCGATCGGCCTCTTCGCCACCGCCCTCGCGTACCTGCTCGGCATCGCTTCGACGCGGATGCTGGGGTCGCGCCTCGCGTCGTTCGTCGCCCTCTCCGAGGTGGTGGCGGCGCTGCTGTTCGGCTGGCTGCTGCTCGGGCAGCTCCCCGACCTGCTGCAGGCGCTGGGGGGAGTACTGGTGCTCGTGGGGGTCGTGGTCGTCAAGCTCGGTGAGCCGCGGCCCGAGGAATTCGTCGAACCCGTGCCGGATGCCGCGGCACCGTCTCCGATATAGCGGCGTTCCCGCGGGCGCCCTGCTCGGTGCGGGGTCGGGATCGCACCTTGCCCTCGGTGCGGGGTCGAAATCGCACCTTGCGCTCCGTGCGGGGTCGAAAACGCAGCGCCGATCGCCGTTTCGGGTGGTTCATCGGCCTCGCACCGATGTGCGGATGCCGAATCGGCCCCGCACCGGGGCGTGGTCGGGTATGCGGGTGAGGGTGAACCTCACGGTCAATGTATACGCGGGGTGGCATGGGCAGAGAGAAGGGCACTGGGCGGGCCGTTTGTGTATACACTAGGCCCATGACCTTGATGGCGAGCGAGCGGATCTCTGCGAGTGATCGCGCCTACGCGACGCTGCTCGACGACATCCAGTCCGGCGCCCTTCCGGCAGGTTTCGTCTTGGGCGAGGTCGAGCAGGCCGCACGTCTCGGCGTCAGCCGCACGCCTCTCCGCGAGGCTCTGCGACGGCTGACGGCCGACGGCCTGGTCGTGCAGCAGTCGCCTCGCGTGACGGTCGTCGCCGATCTGGATGCCGACGACATCCGCGAGCTGTTCGAGATCCGCCGAGCGCTCGAAGAGGCCTCGGCCCGTCTCGCCGCCCAGCGCGGCGACGCCTCGGTCTTCGCCGCGCTCGCCGAGGAGTTCGCCGGTGTCGACCTCGCCGCGGACGAAGGTCGCGACGCCTACTACGCGTTGATCGCGCGGTTCGACGCGGCCCTCGACGCCGCCGTGGCCAACGACTACATCGCCTCGGCGCTGCGCACCGTGCGCACCCACCTCGTGCGCGTGCGGCGCATGGCCCGCGACAAGCCCGCACGCCTCGCCGCCTCGGCCGCCGAGCACCGCACGATCGCGCAGGCTCTCGCCGCCCGCGATGGCGACCTCGCCGCTCACGCGACGCACGTCCATCTGCACAATGCCCTCACCGGCATCCTCGACTCCCTGACCCCCGACCCTGAAGGTGTGAAATGACCGTCACCCACCACGTCCGCGTGCACCGCAGCGATGAGAACCTCGCCCGTGAAGACCAGCTCGCCTGGAAGATCGCCGAGGTCGCCGCCGACTCCGTCGAGGTCGGGCAGGACGTCACCGACATGATCATCAACCGCATCATCGACAACGCGTCGGTCGCCGCGGCATCCCTCACCCGCGGGCCCATCAATGCGGCCCGCGCCCAGGCGTTCAGTCACCCCGTCTCGACCGGCGGCATCGGCGCCACGGTCTTCGGCGCGGCGCTCGATCACCGCACCAGCCCCGAGTGGGCGGCCTGGGCCAACGGCGTGGCCGTGCGCGAGCTGGACTACCACGACACGTTCCTCGCGGCCGAGTACTCGCACCCGGGCGACAACATCCCGCCGATCCTCGCGGTCGCCCAGCACGTGCAGGCCGACGGACGGGCGCTGCTGCGCGGTATCGCGACGGGCTACGAGATCCAGATGGACCTCGTGCGCGCGATCTGCCTGCACAAGCACAAGATCGATCACGTGGCACACCTCGGCCCGTCGGCCGCCGCCGGCATCGGCACCCTGCTCGGCCTCGACGTCGAGACGATCTACCAGGCCGTCGGCCAGGCGCTCCACACCACCACCGCCACGCGTCAGAGCCGCAAGGGCGAGATCTCGACCTGGAAGGCCCATGCTCCGGCCTTCGCCGGCAAGCTCGCCGTCGAAGCGGTCGACCGGGCGATGCGCGGTCAGACGAGCCCGGCCCCGATCTACGAGGGCGAAGACGGCGTGATCGCGTGGATGCTCGACGGCAAGGATGCCGCCTACGAGGTGCCGCTGCCCGCCGCGGGCGAGGCGAAGCGGGCGATCCTCGACTCGTACACGAAGGAGCACTCGGCCGAGTACCAGGCGCAGGCGTGGATCGACCTCGCCCGAAAGCTCGGCATCGAGAACCCGGCGCTGCGCGACCCCGCGAACATCGAGGCGATCGTGCTGCACACCAGCCACCACACGCACTACGTGATCGGCTCGGGCGCCAACGACCCGCAGAAGTACGACCCGACGGCATCGCGTGAGACGCTCGACCACTCGATCCCGTACATCTTCGCGGTCGCGCTGCAGGACGGCGGCTGGCACCACGACGACTCCTACACGCCCGAGCGCGCGGGTCGCCCGGACACGGTCGCGCTGTGGCACAAGATCACCACGGCGGAGGATGACGAGTGGACCCGCCGCTACCACTCCGAGGATCCCGACGTGAAGGCGTTCGGCGGTCGCGTCGAGTTCCGCCTCGCCGACGGCTCGACCGTCGTCGACGAGATCGCCGTCGCCGACGCGCACCCGCTCGGAGCACGTCCGTTCGCCCGCGACAACTACATCGCCAAGTTCCGCCTGCTCGCCGAGCCCGTGCTGGAGCCCGCCGAGATCGAGCGCTTCCTCGAGCTCGTGCAGCGCCTGCCCGAGCTCACGGCTGCCGAGGTCGGCGAGCTGTCGATCATCGCGAAGCCCGGCCTGCTCGACGCGGCGGATGCTCCGAAGGGGCTGTTCTGAGGATGACGGATTCCGGTCGTTGAGCGAGCGTAGCGAGACGAAACGCCTCGTGTCGACCAGACGCGTTTCGTCTCGGTCGCTTCGCTCCCTCGCTCAACGACCGGTGTGAGAAAGGACTTGCACATGCTCTACTCCACCACCACGCCCGCCGAGAAGCGCCGCGTCTTCCGCGAGCGCCTCGCGAGCGGCGAGCTGCTGCGCTTCCCCGGGGCGTTCAACCCGCTCAGTGCGCGTCTGATCGAGCAGAAGGGCTTCGACGGCGTCTACATCTCCGGTGCGGTCCTCTCCGCCGATCTCGGACTCCCCGACATCGGCCTCACGACCCTGACCGAGGTCGCCGGGCGAGCGAAGCAGATCGCGCGCATGACCGACATCCCCGCGATCGTCGACGCCGACACCGGCTTCGGCGAGCCCATGAATGTCGCCCGCACCATCCAGGAACTCGAGGACGCCGGCCTCGCCGGCACCCACATCGAGGACCAGATCAACCCCAAGCGCTGCGGTCACCTCGACGGCAAGAGCGTCGTCGACGAGAGCACGGCGATCAAGCGCATCCGCGCCGCCGCCGACGCGCGCCGGGACCCGAACTTCCTCATCATGGCGCGGACCGACATCCGCGCGATCGAGGGCCTGGACGCCGCGATCGATCGCGCGAAGGCGCTGGTGGATGCCGGAGCCGACGCGATCTTCCCCGAGGCGATGCGCGACCTGTCGGAGTTCGAGGCGATGGCGACGGCGCTCGACGTGCCGATCCTCGCGAACATGACGGAGTTCGGCAAGAGCGACCTGTTCTCGGTCGATCAGCTGCGGGACGCGGGCGTGAACATGGTCATCTGGCCGGTCTCCCTGCTGCGGATCGCGATGGGCGCCGCCGGCCGCGCACTCGATACGCTGAACGACGAGGGGCATCTGACCTCGAAGCTCGGGGAGATGCAGCACCGCGCGGACCTCTACGACCTGATCGACTACGAGTCGTACAACCACTTCGACTCCGGGGTCTTCAACTTCCGCGTCGAGCGGGACTTCACGAAGGAGTGAGCATGACGGAGCCGGACATCAAGAAGGGTCTCGCGGGGGTCGTCGTCGACACCACCGCGATCTCGAAGGTCAACCCCGAGACGAACAGCCTGCTGTACCGCGGCTACCCGGTGCAGGAGCTCGCCGACACGCAGCCCTTCGAAGCCGTCGCCTACCTGCTCTGGCACGGCGAGCTGCCGACGTTCGAGGAGCTCGCCGCCTTCCGCGCGGCCGAGCGCCCGCATCGCGCGCTCACGGACGAGGTCAAGGCCGTGATCGACCTGATCCCGCTCGACGCGCATCCGATGGACGAGGTCCGCACCGCGGTCAGCGTGATCGGCGCCGCCGACACGAAGGCAGGAGGGTCGGTGCTGGATGCCGGGGGCAGCCCCGAGGAGAACCTCGAGCGCAGCATCCGTCTCTTCGCCGCCCTTCCCGCGATCGTGGCGTACGGTCAGCGCCGTCGTCGTGGCCAGGAACCGATCCCGCCGCGGGACGACCTCGACTACTCCGCGAACTTCCTCTGGATGACGTTCGGGGAGGAGGCGGACCCGGTCGTGGTCGACGCCTTCAACCGCTCGATGATCCTGTACGCGGAGCACTCCTTCAACGCCTCGACGTTCACCGCCCGCGTGATCACATCGACGCTCAGCGATCTGTACTCGGCCGTGGTCGGAGCGATCGGCGCGCTCAAGGGGCCGCTGCACGGCGGGGCGAACGAGGCCGTGCTGCACATCTTCGACGACATCGGAGACGCCTCGAACGTCGTGCCGTGGCTCGACAAGGCGCTCGCCGAGAAGCGCAAGATCATGGGCTTCGGGCACCGCGTCTACAAGAAGGGCGATTCGCGGGTGCCGACCATGAAGGCCGCGCTCGACACCCTCGTCGAGCACTACGACCGGCCGGAGGTCGCGGCGCTGTACGACGCCCTCGAGTCGGAGTTCGTGGCGCGCAAGGGCATCTACCCGAACCTCGACTACCCGTCGGGTCCGGCGTACAACCTCATCGGCTTCGACACGCTCACGTTCACGCCGCTGTTCGTCGCGGCGCGGGTCACCGGCTGGACGGCGCACGTGATCGAGCAGGCGGGGGCGAACGCGCTGATCCGTCCGCTCTCGCACTACGACGGCGTCGACGAGCGGCACGTGAGCTGACGCCGCCCGCAGGCCTCACAGACCGTCTATTTATGCCGAACGGCAGGAATAGACGGTCTGTTTCGGTCATACGGCAGAAATAGACGGGCGGGGGCGGGGGCGGGGCTTAGCGCGGGCGTCGGGCGGGGTCAAGGCGGTGCGGGCTCCGATCCGTCGGAGTAAGACGGATGCTGGGCGCAGCCGCGCGCCCCCGAGGAGGAGGCCTCATGTCCGCATCCGATGCTCCCGTCAAGGAAGTGCGATCCCTCGTCCCCGCGAGGATGGACCGACTGCCCTGGTCGCGGTTCCACTGGATGATCGTCGTCGGGCTCGGGTTCTCGTGGATCCTCGACGGGCTCGAGGTGCAGATCGTCGCCGCGAACGGCTATGCCGCGACGCTCGGGATGGGGCCCGCCGAGGTCGGTCTCGCCGGCACCTGCTACCTGCTCGGCCAGGTCTTCGGCGCGCTCGTGTTCGGGCGGCTGACGGACAGGCTCGGCCGCAAGAAGCTCTTCATCCTGTCGCTCGCTATCTATCTGATCGGTTCGGCGGTCGCAGGCCTCGCCTTCGCGCCCTGGTTCTTCTACATCTGGCGCTTCGTGGCCGGCGCCGGGATCGGTGGCGAGTACGCCGCGATCAACTCGGCGATCGACGAGATCATCCCCGCGAAGTACCGCGGCCGGGTCGACATCGCGATCAACGGCACCTACTGGGGCGGCGCGGCGCTCGGTGCCGTGGCGAACCTGTTCTTCCTGAACACCGACATCCTGCCCGCCGACATCGGGTGGCGGCTCAGCTTCTTCCTCGGCCCGGTGCTCGGTCTGCTGATCA
>JAZBLS010000130.1:0-9273 GCA_037033365.1 Actinomycetota bacterium
CGTCGCACTTCGTGCCGCCAGAAACGCTTCCAGGCGGCACGAAATGCGACGGGAACCTCGGGCCCCGGCTGCGAGGCGGCACCAACTGCGACGGGAACCTCGGGCACCCGCTCCGACACGGCAGGAACCGGGACCGCATCCGCCGGTGCGCCCCGGCAGCAGCGGGTACCGGGGGAGGTCGACGGCGTCATTCGATAGAATGGACGACGCGCTGGGCGCGAGCCCCTGTGCAGAGACGAGCGGAGAGTTATGTCCGGGCATTCCAAGTGGGCCACCACCAAGCACAAGAAGGCCGTCATCGACTCGCGTCGCGCGAAGTCGTGGGCGAAGCTCATCAAGAACATCGAGGTCGCGGCCAAGCTCGGCGGCGCCGACCTCGCGGGCAACCCGACCCTGTTCGACGCGGTGCAGAAGGCGAAGAAGACCTCGGTCCCGAAGGACAACATCGACCGCGCGGTGAAGCGCGGTGCGGGCATCGGCGGCGATGTCGTCGAGTACACCTCGATCATGTACGAAGGCTACGGACCCAACGGCGTCGCCCTCATGATCGAGTGTCTGACCGACAACAAGAACCGTGCGGCCGCCGAGGTGCGCACGGCGCTCAGCCGTAACGGCGGCACTCTGGCCGACCCCGGCAGCGTCGCGTACAACTTCAGCCGCAAGGGCGTCATCGTCGTCGGCTCCGAGGGCACGACCGAGGACGACGTCATGATGGCGGCGCTCGAGGCGGGCGCCGAGGAGATCGAGCCGCACGCCGAGGGCTTCGAGATCATCACCGAGGCGACCGACCTCGTGTCCGTCCGCAGTGCGCTGCAGGATGCCGGGATCGACTACGAGTCCGCCGATGTGGAGTTCGTGCCGAACCTCAAGGTCGAGATCGACGCCGACACCGCGCGCAAGGTCTTCCGTCTGATCGACGCGCTGGAGGACAGCGAGGACGTGCAGAACGTCTTCACGAACTTCGACCTCACCCCCGAGGTGCAGGCCGAGCTCGAGAACGACGACGCCTAGGCGCGCCGAACTACCGACCCCGGCAGCCGCGCATAGCCTGGGGGAGTGACCTCCTCCTCGCTCCGCGTGCTCGGCATCGACCCCGGCCTCACCCGCTGCGGTGTCGGTGTCGTCGACGTCGATCGCTCCCGGCGTGGCACGCTCGTCCACGTCGGAGTGATCCGCTCCGACCCCAACATGCCGATCGGCGAGCGGCTCGCCCTTGTGGCCGCGGGGATCCGCAAGGTCCTCGAGGCCCACCGACCCGACGCAGTCGCGGTCGAGCGCGTGTTCGCGCAGCAGAACACCCACACGGTGATGGGTACCGCGCAGGCGAGCGGCGTCGCGCTGCTTCTCGCGGCCGAGGCGGGGCTCCCGGCGGCGACGCATACGCCGAGCGAGGTCAAGGCCGCAGTGACCGGCTACGGCTCGGCCGACAAGAAGCAGGTGCAGTCGATGATCGCGCGGATCCTGCGTCTCGATGCTCCGCCACAGCCGGCGGATGCCGCGGATGCTCTCGCGATCGCGCTCTGCCACGCCTGGCGGCGCGGTGCGGCCGGTACGCCGGGTAAGGAGGCGCTGACGCCCGCCCAGCGCGCGTGGGCCGACGCGGAGCGTGTCGCTCGAACATACCTACGATCCGGTGCGTAGTCTGGGAGGATGATCTCCTCCCTGCATGGCACCGTGCTGCACTCGTCATCGGATCAGGTCGTGATCGATGTCGGGGGAGTCGGATTCTCCGTCGCTGTGCCGGCAGATGTCGCGCACACCGCGACGGTGGGCGAGAGGCTGATGCTCCACACGAGCCTCATCGTCCGCGAGGACGCCCTGTCGCTCTACGGGTTCGCTGACCGCAGCGAGCTCGAGATCTTCGGTCTGCTGATCAGCGTGACCGGTGTCGGCCCGAAGTCCGCGCTCGGCGTCCTGTCGCACCTGACGGTCGACCAGATCGCCGAGGCGGTGACGGGCGAGGACGACGCGCCGTTCCGTCGAGTCTCCGGCATCGGCCCGAAGACCGCCAAGCTCATCGTCCTGCAGCTCGCCGGCAAGGTGCACCCGGTCGGTGCGGCGCCGAAGTCGACCGCTTCCGAATCCGCCGACGTGGTGGATCAGGTCGCCGCGGCGCTCGTCGGACTCGGGTGGTCCGAGAAGGTCGCCGCCGAGGCGGCAGCGCAGACTGCGGCCGAAGCATCGGATGCCGAGCGCGCCGCCGTGGCGCCGCTGCTGCGCCGCACTCTCGCTCTCCTGGGTCCGGCGCGTGTCTGACGCCCGCGACGCCACCGAGCCGGTCGACGACGTCGAACTGGCGATCGAGGGGGCTCTCCGCCCGTCGAGCCTCGGCGAGTTCGTCGGGCAGCAGAAGGTCCGCGGACAGCTGCAGCTGCTGCTCGACGCCGCACGCATACAGAACCGCCCGCCCGACCACATCCTCCTGGCGGGCCCTCCCGGACTCGGCAAGACCACCCTCGCCATGATCGTCGCGCACGAGAGCGAGCGCCCGCTGCGCCTCTCCAGCGGTCCGGCCATCCAGCACGCCGGCGACCTCGCGGCGCTGCTGTCGAGCCTCGTTCCGGGCGAGGTGCTGTTCATCGACGAGATCCACCGCATGGCCCGCTCGGCCGAGGAGATGCTGTATCTCGCGATGGAGGACTTCCGCATCGACATCATGGTCGGCAAGGGAGCAGGCGCCACGAGCATCCCGCTCGAGCTGGCACCGTTCACCCTCGTGGGTGCGACGACGCGATCCGGCCTGCTGCCCAACCCGCTCCGCGACCGCTTCGGCTTCACCGGCCACCTCGAGTTCTATGACGAGCCCGAGCTCGAGCAGGTGATCGCCCGATCGGCGCTCGTGCTCGGCGTCGACCTGCCCCGCGACTCGCTCTCCGAGATCGCGCGTCGCTCGCGCGGCACACCCCGCATCGCGAACCGCCTGCTGCGACGCGTGCGCGACTACGCCCTCGTGCACGGCGGGGGAGAGGCCTCCCTGGACGGTGTGCGGGCGGCTCTCGACTTGTACGACGTCGATCCGATCGGGCTGGACCGGCTCGACCGGGCCGTGCTGGAGGCCCTGGTGCGTCGCTTCCGTGGCGGGCCCGTCGGACTCAGCACGCTGGCCGTCGCCGTGGGCGAAGAGGCGGAGACCGTCGAGAGCGTGGTCGAGCCGTACCTCGTGCGGATCGGATTCCTCGGCCGCACCCCGCGCGGACGTGTGGCGATGCCGGAGGCGTACGCGCATCTCGGCGCGCCCCACCCGGACGGGGCGCTTCGTCTCGATGACCTATAATCACTGAAGACTTCCCCCGATACGACTGTGCGCCCGTCTGGCTGGTGCGTGCACCTGAGAAAGGCGCTTGCCCGCAATGGAAATCCTGCTCTTCGGCCTCCTGGCCGTCCTCGTCATCTTCATGTTCATCAACGGCCGCAAGCGCCAGAAGCAGATGAAGGCCGAGCAGGAGGAGAAGGCGAGCAAGACCGTTCCCGGCGCCAAGGTCCTCCTCCAGGGCGGCATCTTCGGAACCGTCGTCTCCTACGACTCCGAGGACCTCGACGCTCCGGCGCTGATCGAGATCGCCCCCGGCACCGTCATCGAGGTGCACAGCCAGGCGATCCTGCGCATCGTCGAGCCCACGGAGCCGGCGGTGGACGAGTACGAGGCCGGCGTCGACGCCGACCACATCGCGGTCGTCGAGGAGACGCCGGTTGTCGAGGCTCCGGCGATCGAGACGCCCGAGGAGACGCGTCGCCGTCTCGAGCGCGACGCCGACGACAAGTAACCTCTTCCGCACCACCTCGGCCCTCGGGCATCGCAGAAAGCTGATCTCACGTGGCTTCTTCCACTCCGGTCCGTCACGCCTGGCGGGTCCTCATCGGACTCGTCGTCGTGACGGGCGTCCTCTTCGGCATCAACGCGCTGGGCGTGAACGTGTTCCAGCAGAGCTCGTGGACTCCCGAGCTCGCGCTCGACCTGCAGGGCGGCACGCAGATCGTCCTGAGCGCCGAGACCGAAGACGGCGCCGCGCCCTCGCAGGAGCAGCTCGACCAGGCCGCGGCGATCATCCGCCAGCGCGTCGACGCGTCGGGCGTGGCCGAGGCTGACATCACGACCGAGGGCGGACGCAACATCGTCGTCCAGATCCCGGGCAAGGCCGACGAGCAGACGCTGGAGCGCATCCAGTCGAGCGCGCAGCTCGAGTTCCGCCCCGTCCTCGCGACGACGGCCGGGACCAACCAGTTCGTGGGCGAGGACGGCAACCCCACCGCGTATCCGACGCCGGACGAGTCGCTGAGCGACACCCCGACCGCCGAGCCGACCGACGCCAGCGACCTGTCCTGGGTGTCCGAGAAGCTCGCGGCCGAGTACATGGCGTACGACTGCGCGAACCCGGACAACGACTCCGCGAACCAGCCACAGGACCAGCCGATCATCGCGTGCGACCCGACGGGCCAGGCGAAGTTCATCCTCGGACCGACCGAGCTCACGGGTGAGGCGATCACGGATGCCACGGCGGGCCGCGACCCGCAGTCCGGCGCCTGGATCGTGCAGCTGACGATGAACGCCGACGGCACCGACGCGTTCGGCAAGGTCAGCACGCGCCTGAACCAGAACCGCATCAACAACTTGACGCCTCGCGACCAGTTCGCGTTCGTGCTCGACGGCTCCGTCATCAGCGCACCGCGCATGAACGGCCAGATCCTCGACGGCCGTCCGAGCATCTCCGGCAGCTTCACGCAGGAGACGGCGACGACCCTCGCCGACCAGCTGAAGTTCGGTGCGCTGCCGCTGAGCTTCGTGGTGCAGTCCTCCGACACGGTCTCGGCGACCCTCGGCACGCAGCAGCTGCAGATCGGTCTGATCGCGGGTCTCATCGGACTCGTGCTCGTGGCCATCTACTCGCTGATCGTGTATCGAGCGCTCGGGACGGTGATCATCGCATCGATCGCGGTGATGGCGATCCTGACCTACGTGATCATCTGCATCCTGGCGTGGCGTCTCGGCTTCCGCCTGTCGCTCGCCGGTGTCGCGGGTCTGATCGTGTCGATCGGATTCACTGCAGACTCGTTCATCGTCTACTTCGAGCGCATCCGAGACGAGCTCCGAGACGGGAAGTCGATCACCTCCGCCGTCGAGGACGGCTGGGGTCGCGCGAAGCGCACGATCTACATCTCGAAGTCGATCAACATCCTCGCCGCTGTCGTGCTGTACATCCTCGCGGATGCCACGGTGAAGGGCTTCGCGTTCACGCTCGGCCTCACGACCGTCATCGACGTCTTCATCTTCGTGATCTTCACGCACCCGGTCATGCAGCTCCTCGCGCGCACGAAGTTCTTCGGCGGCGGGCACAAGCTCTCCGGACTCGACCCCGACTCGCTCGGTGCGGTCTACCGCAGCCGTTCGCAGTTCCGCGAGGTCTCGACCGCCACCGCGGGGCGCGGCGCGAAGAACGCCCGGTCTCGCGGTGAGGCCGACCGCCGCCAGACCATCGCAGAGCGCAAGCGCGCCGAAGCACTCGCCGGTGACAGATCCACCAGCACCGGAAGTGAGGGGGACGCGTGATGGCTTCCATGAACGAGTTCGGAAACAACCTCTACACGGGAAAGACCTCCTTCCCGTTCGTCGGCAAGCGCCGCCTGTGGTTCATCATCGCGATCATCCTCGTGGCGGGCTCTGCCCTGGTGCCGCTGATCCGTCCGATCCAGTTCTCCATCGAGTTCACCGGCGGATCCCAGTTCACGGTGCAGGCGCCGGATTCGACCGACCAGCAGACGGCGACGGATGCCGTGCAGTCGGTCGTGCCGGGAGCGGCCACCAAGGTCGTCGTGGTGAACGAGACGGACATCCGCGTCCAGACCGACCAGATGAGCGCCGCAGAGACCCAGCAGGTAGGCAACGCCCTGGCCGATGCCTACGGCGTCGAGCCCGACAGCGTCACGTCGTCCTTCATCGGCCCGGCCTGGGGTGAGAGCGTGACGCGGCAGTCCCTGTGGGGTCTGGCGATCTTCCTCGCGCTGACCTTCCTGATCCTCGCGATCTACTTCCGCACCTGGAAGATGTCCGCCGCGGCCATCATCGGTCTGCTCGACGTGCTCGTCATCACGGTGGGCGTCTACGCCCTCGCCGGTTTCGAGATCTCGCCCGCGGCCGTCATCGGCTTCCTGACGATCCTCGCGTACTCGCTGTACGACACCACCGTCGTGTTCGACAAGATCAGGGAGAACACCACGGAGGACGGCGAGAAGTCGTCTCGCCTGTTCGGAGAGTCGGTCAACCTGGCCGTGAACCAGACGCTGGTCCGATCGATCAACACCTCTGTCGTCGCGGCTCTGCCCGTGGGCGCGGTGCTCTTCATCGGAGCCTTCTGGCTGGGTGCCGAGTCGCTCACCGACATCTCGCTGTCGATCTTCGTCGGCATCCTGGTGGCGACGTACTCGACGCTGTTCGTCGCGGCTCCGCTCTACTCGCTGTTCCGCGAGAACGAGCCGCAGCTCGCCGCCCGCGACGCCCGCATCCGCGAGAGCCGCGAGAAGGCGGCCGTCGAGGCCTGATCGTCCCGCTCGGCGGGGCCGCACCCTGCTGAGCACGCGTAAGATGTTGTGATTCGGGAGGTGCGCGGATGGCGGAACCGCAGACGGCGTCGCAGGGATCGAGCCTGAGACGACTCGTTCCCCGCATCTTCTCCCGTGCGCCCAGGATCAACGATCTCGACAACCTCACCCGCACCGTCCGGGCGAACCACCCCAAGGGCGATCTCTCGGTCATCGAGCGGGCGTACGCGGTCGCGAAAGAGAAGCACGCGGGCCAGCAGCGTCAGAGCGGCGAGCCCTACATCACGCACCCGCTCGCGGTGGCGCAGATCCTCGCCGAGATGGGCCTCGGCCCTCGCGCCATCGCCGCAGCGCTCCTGCACGACACCGTGGAGGACACCGGGTACGCCCTGGCCGATCTCACGGCGGAGTTCGGCGACGAGGTCGCGATGCTCGTCGACGGGGTCACCAAGCTCGACAAGGTGAAGTACGGAGAAAGCGCGCAGGCCGAGACGGTCCGCAAGATGATCGTCGCGATGTCGAAGGACATCCGCGTTCTTCTGATCAAGCTCGCCGACCGGCTGCACAACGCCCGCACCTGGGGCTTCGTCCCGCCCGAGAAGGCGGCGAAGAAGGCCAAGGAGACGCTGGAGATCTATGCTCCGCTGGCGAACCGACTCGGTATCCAGGCCATCAAGTCGGAGCTCGAGGATCTGTCGTTCGCGGTGCTGCACCCGAAGATCTACAACGAGATCCACAACCTCATCGCGCAGCGCACGCCGCAGCGCGAGAAGTACCTGACCCAGGTCGTCGAAGAGATCGACGAGGACCTGCGCGATCTCCGGATCCGCGGCAAGGTGGTCGGTCGACCGAAGCAGCTGTACTCGGTGTATCAGAAGATGGTCGTCCGCGGTCGTGAGTTCGATGACATCTACGACCTCATCGGCATCCGCGTGCTCGTGGCGTCGGTGCGCGACTGCTACGCCGTGCTCGGTGCGATCCACGCCCGCTGGACGCCGCTCCCCGGCCGCTTCAAGGACTACATCGCGACCCCGAAGTTCAACCTCTACCAGTCGCTGCACACGACCGTCATCGGTCCGTCCGGCCGCACGGTCGAGATCCAGATCCGCACGCACGAGATGCATCAGCAGGCCGAGTACGGCGTCGCGGCGCACTGGATGTACAAGGAGCGGATGAACGGCGGCAAGGCCGAGATGCGTGCGGCGGATGCCGACATGGCGTGGCTCGCCCACATCTCGGACTGGCAGGCAGAGACGGCGGACCCGGGGGAGTTCCTCGACTCCCTCCGCTTCGAGATCGGTGCGAAGGAGGTCTACGTCTTCACGCCGAAGGGGCGCGTGATCGGCCTGCCCGCGGGCGCGACGCCGGTCGACTTCGCGTACGCCGTGCATACCGAGATCGGTCACCGCACGATGGGCTCGAAGGTCAACGGGCGCCTCGTGCCGCTCGAGTCCGAGCTCAAGAGCGGCGACGTGGTCGAGGTCTTCACCTCCAAGAACCCGGATGCCGGTCCCAGTCAGGACTGGCTGGGCTTCGTCAAGAGCACTCGCGCGCGCAACAAGATCCGCGGGTGGTTCACGAAGGAGCGTCGCGAGGAGGCCGTCGAGCAGGGCAAGGAGGCCATCGCACGTGCGATGCGCCGCCAGAACATGCCGCTGCAGAGGCTCATGAGCCAGGATTCGTTCGCCGAGGTGGCGCATCAGCTCCGCTATGAGGACGTCTCGGCCCTCTACGCAGCCGTCGGCGAGGGACACGTCTCCACGCAGTCGGTTCTCGAGAAGGTCACCGCCCTGGTCGCGGCTACGGATCCCGTCACCGGGCCCATCGATCTTCCCGGCAGCATGCCGACGCGCGAGCCTCGCTCCGGCGACTCGGGCGTGCTCGTCCGCGGCGCGGCCGACATCCTCGTGAAGCTCGCCAAGTGCTGCACGCCGGTTCCCGGCGACGACATCGTCGGATTCGTCACCCGCGGCAGCGGCGTGTCCGTGCACCGTTCGGACTGCGTGAACGTGAAGGCCCTCGCAAGCGAGGAGGATCGCTTCGTCGACGTCTCCTGGGCTCCGACGACCAAGAGCGTGTTCCGCGTGCAGATCCAGGTCGAAGCGCTCGATCGCTCCGGTCTTCTTTCCGATGTGACGCGCGTGCTCAGCGAGCACCACGTCAACATCCTCTCGGCGACCGTCTCGACGACGGACGAACGCCTCGCGATCAGCCGATTCGTCTTCGAGATGGGCGATGCGGTGCACCTCGACCGCATCCTCAACGCCGTGCGGCGTATCGACGCGGTCTACGACGTCTACCGCGTCACCTCCTCCTGAGGTCCAGCCGCTGGAGGACGGCCCGGGCCGTGCGCGTGCCCGGCACCCTCGTCATGCCCTCCAGGGCGTCGATGGCGAGGGGGACGAGCTCGGGCGAGACCTCGGCGAGCCGGACGAGCCAGAAGCGCAGGGACTCGTCGCGATGCAGGGCGAGCGAGATGTCCAGCACGGTGCGCAGCGGCGACACGACCGCGATCCCTCCGAGCAGCACGAGGTCATCGGCCGATACCGAGGTGTCGTGCAGCACGACTCGCGGAGGCAGAGACGGCCGGATGCGTCGCGGGACTGCGCGGCGGACGTGATGGACCGCGGGAGGCATGGAGCCGGCACCGTGGATCCACGCAGCCGTCGCGCCGCAAGCCGCGGTGTCGGGCGGGATCAGAACGGCGACGGCGGATGCGCGGGTGCTCGGGCCCTCGAC
>JAZBLS010000131.1:0-9207 GCA_037033365.1 Actinomycetota bacterium
GAGGAGCTTGGCGCGCCCCGAGTCGTCGATCGGGGGAAGGATGCCGCGGGCGTGCTCCGCGTCGAGCTCTCTCAGCAGCCGTGCGCGCGCGTCGAAGTCGACGGGCCGGCGGTTGTCGGGGTCCACGAGCGAGTGGTCCCACAGCTCGGTGCCCTGATAGACGTCGGGAACGCCGGGGGCCGCGAGCTGGAGGAGCTTCGCGGACAGGGAGTTCGAACGCCCGAACCGGTCGATCTCGGCGACGAAGGCGTCGAGGATGCCGCGCGCGGGTCCGTCGACCGCATCGGCGATCGCGAGGACGCCTTTCTCGAACTCCTCGTCCGGCTTCTGCCAGCCGGTGGACTCGGCCGCCTCCCTCGCGGCCTTCAGCCCGTAGGCGCTCAGCCGCTCCGAGGAGATCGGCCAGGCGCCGACGGCGGCCTGCCACAGCAGGGAGTCGAGCGGGCCGTGGCCGGTGGACGCGACGTCCTGGAGTTCCGTCAGGACCTCGGCCCAGCGCTCGGGGACCTCGGCGAGCACCGACAGGCGCGCCCGCACATCCTCCGAGCGCTTGGTGTCGTGCGTCGAGAGCGTCGTCATCGAGTACGGCCAGGATGCGAGACGTTCGGCCTGGGCGTCGTGGAACTGCTCCACCGTCGTCGAGGCGATCGAGGGATCGCCACCCACCTCGGTCAGTGTCCCCAGGCGTGTGTAACGGTAGAACGCCGTGTCCTCGACGCCCTTGGCCATGACCGCACCGCTCACCTGGGGGAAGCGCTCGGCGACCTCCAGGTCGGGGTCGGCGAGCAGGGGAGCGAGCTCGGAGATCGCGGTCGCGAGGTCCGGCCGACGGCGTGCGGCCTCGTCGAGCGCGAGCTGCAGGCCCTCGCGCCCCGCGGGGAGGTACGAGCGGTACACGGGCACGTTGGCCACGATCTCGGCCAGGGCGTAGACCGCGTTGACGACGCCATGCGGAAGCGAGCGCACGAGTCGGCGGACCTCGGACTGCAGCAGCTGCTCGGCCACCATCAGCTTCGTGGTGCGGATGAGGTCGTGCCACGACTGCGCAGGCTCCAGGCCGGAGTCCTCGCGGAGTCGAGCGTCGAGCTCGTCGAGCCGATCGACACCCTCGCCGTCGATGAGCACGCGGTCGATCTCGCCGAGCGCGTCGTATCCGGTGGTGCCGTCGGTCCGCCACCAGGACGGGAGCTTCTCGCCCGGTTCGAGGATCTTCTCGACGAGCGTGTACGCGGCACCGGTGGCGTCCGCGAGCCGCTCGAGGTAGCCGCCCGGGTCGGCCAGTCCGTCGGGGTGGTCGACCCGCAGCCCGTCGGCCAGGCCGTCGGTCACCCACCGAGCGATCTCGCGATGCGACTCCTCGAAGACGTCGGGGAGCTCCACCCGGATGCCGGCCAGCTCGGAGACCGCGAAGAAGCGGCGGTAGTTGAGCTCGGTGTTCTGATCCTCCCAGTACCGCAGCTCGTAGTTCTGTGCGTCCAGGAGCGCCGGCAGATCGCTCGCGAGCTCCGCCGTCCCCGGCGCCAGCGGCAGCACGTGCTCGAAGTACGCGAGCGTGCCGTCCGGCGCGTCCTCGCTCGGCGTGGGATCGATCACGAGGTCGCCGCTCGCGATGACCTCCGACACGGCCGCGCCCAGGATCGGCAGGCGGATGCGGCCGTCGCCGAGCCGTAGGTCGACGTCGAAGGCGCGGGCATGGCGAGACGACGTGCCCAGTCGCAGCGCCTCCCACCACCAGCGGTTCGCCCGGGGCACCGCGACACCCATGTGGTTCGGCACGATGTCGATCAGGATGCCGAGGGCTGCGGCACGCGCTGCCGCGGCGAAGCGCTCCAGGCCCTCGGCCCCGCCGCGGCTCTCGTCGATGCGGGAGTGGTCGACGACGTCGTATCCGTGGTCGGAGCCGGGTACGGCCTCGAGCAGCGGGGAGAGGTACGCCCACGACGCCCCGAGTTCCGCGAGGTACGGCGCCACGGCGGCCGCGTCGTCGAGCGTGAATCCGGCTCTGATCTGCAGCCGGTACGTCGACAGGGGTCGCCGGGTCATCGAGGCAGCTCCGCGGTCGGCGCGGGCGCCGGCGTCTCGGAGTGCTCGACCTGGATGCGCAGCGACGCCTCCACCGAGTCGTCGGTCGGCTCGTCGGTGCCGTCGACCTCCCGGAAGACGAGCAGCGAGCGCGGCTCGAGGACGAACGGGCTCCCGGGGGCCAGATCCGTCTGGTTGGCGCGCTCACCCGCGGTGTCGACAACGATCTCCCATGAGGGGCCGTGCCGATCGTCCGGGAGCACGGCGTCGACGGCATCCGTCCCACTGTGGAAGTACACGAGGAAGTTCACGTCGGTCACGGGGCGCCCGCGGCGGTCCTTCTCGCGGATGCCGCGCCCGTTCAGGAACATGCCGATCGCGAGACCGAAACCGGAATCCCAGTCCTCCGGCTCCATCCGCCGGCCGTCCGGACGCAGCCAGACCACGTCGGGCACGCGCTCGCCGTCCTCCGACCGCACGGGGCGGCCGTCGAAGAAGCGGCTGCGACGGAAGGTCGGATGCGCCTTGCGCAGCCGAGCGACGGCAGCCGTGAACTCGATCAGCGGGTGGTCGGCCGATGCCCAGTCCACCCAGGTGATCTCGTTGTCCTGCGCGTAGCCGTTGTTGTTGCCGCCCTGCGTGCGCCCCAGCTCGTCGCCGTGCGCGATCATCGGCACACCCTGCGAGAGCAGCAGCGTCGCGAGGAAGTTCCTCTGCTGACGGGCGCGTGCGCGGTTGATCTCCTCGTCGTCCGTCGGCCCCTCCACCCCGAGGTTGTCGGAGCGGTTGTGCGATTCTCCGTCGTTGTTGTCCTCGCCGTTCGCGTCGTTGTGCTTCTCGTTGTACGACACGAGGTCGCGCAGGGTGAAGCCGTCGTGCGCCGTGACGAAGTTGATCGAGGCGACCGGTCGTCGACCGGAGTGCTCGTAGAGGTCGGCCGATCCCGTGAGGCGCGAGGCGAACTCTCCCAGCGCCTGCGGCTCGCCGCGCCAGAAGTCCCGCACGGTGTCGCGGTACTTGCCGTTCCACTCCGTCCACTGCGGGGGGAAGTTGCCGACCTGGTAGCCACCGGGACCCACGTCCCACGGCTCGGCGATGAGCTTCACCTGGGAGACGATCGGGTCCTGCTGCACGAGCTCGAAGAACGCCGCCAGGCGGTCCACGTCGTAGAACTCGCGGGCCAGGGTCGAGGCGAGGTCGAACCGGAACCCGTCGACGTGCATCTCGGTCACCCAGTAGCGCAGCGAGTCCATGAGGAGCTGCAGAGCGTGGGGGTTCCCCGCGTTCAGGCTGTTGCCCGTGCCGGTGTAGTCGGTGTAGTACCGACGGTCCTCCTCGAGGCGGTAGTACGCCTCGTTGTCGATGCCGCGCATCGAGAGTGTGGGACCGAGGTGATTGCCCTCTGCGGTGTGGTTGTAGACGACGTCGAGGATGACCTCGATGCCCGCCGCGTGGAGCGCGCGCACCATGGCCTTGAACTCCTGGACCTGCTGGCCCCGCTGTCCGCTCGACGTGTAGCCGTTGTGCGGAGCGAAGAAGGCCAGGGTGTTGTAGCCCCAGTAGTTCGAGAGTCCCTTCTCCTCCAGCACGGAGTCGTGGACGAACTGGTGCACGGGCATGAGCTCGATGGCCGTCACACCCAGACGCACGAGGTGCTCGATGATCGCGGGGTGCGCGATGCCGGCGTAGGTGCCGCGCAGATCCTCGGGGATCTCCGGGTGGCTCACCGTGAGCCCCTTCACATGCGCCTCGTAGATCACGGTCTGCGCATAGGGGGTCTTCGGCAGACGGTCGCCCGCCCACTCGAAGAACGGGTTGATGACGACGCCCTTCACCATCGCGGCGGCGGAGTCCTCGTCGTTGCGCGATTCGGGGTCACCGAAGTCGTATCCGAAGAGCGACTGGCCCCAGTCGAGGCGACCGGCGACGGCCTTGGCGTAGGGGTCGAGCACGAGCTTGTTCGGGTTGAACCGCTGACCGTTCGCGGAGTCGAACGGTCCGTGCACGCGGTACCCGTACTCCTGACCGGGCTGGATCGACGGGAGGTATCCGTGCCAGACGAAGGCGTCGACCTCTTCGAGCGGGATGCGCGTCTCGACGCCGTCATCGTCGAACAGGCACAGCTCGACCTTCTCGGCGGCCTCGCTGAAGAGCGCGAAGTTCGTGCCCTGGCCGTCGAAGGTCGCGCCCAGCGGATAGGGGGACCCGGGCCAGACCTCGAGGCTCACAGAGAACGCCGCATCGTGACGGCGCGGTGGAGCACCGTCTGCACCGCGTCGTGGAACCCGTGGACCTGAGCCACCTCGGCAGCTCGTGGGTAGGGATGTCCGACGTAGCAGACGAACACCGGAGGCACGTGCTCGACGTAGCCGACGGGTCCGTTGTGCAGCACGACGTAGCGGTCGAGATCGACGCGCTCGTACAGAGGCTCTACGGGGTCGGGTGCCGCCGCGGGAGCCTCTCCGCCCGTGGGCAGGTCATGCGCGGTATGGATCTTCGCGTTCATGATGGCTCCTTCTTCTCTTGGTGGTCCCCACGCTAGGAGATCGGACGAAGTCTGGATATCCCGTTGCCATGCGGGGACACAGGCGGTATATCGCCGCGGATGCCGGGCCGATCGCCCTCGTGTCATCGGCCTCCGCGCACCTGCGAGAATGGAGGTCCGTGTCGATCCCCGAACCGAGGAGCACCCGTGCAGTACATCTCCACCCGAGGCGGCATGCAGCCGCTGCCGTACTGCGAGACGCTGCTCGAGGGGCTCGCTCCCGATGGCGGGCTCGCCGTCCCGGAGGTCATGCCCACGGTCGACGGCGAGACGCTGGAGCGCTGGCGTGCCCTGACCTACCCGCAGTTGGCGACCGAGGTCCTCGCTCTCTTCGCGACCGACATCCCCCGCGAGGACCTCGCCCGGATGACGGCGGCCGCGTACGAGCCCTTCCCCGAAGAGGTCGTGCCCCTGCGTCCGGCGGGCGACGGCATCACGCTGGTCGGCCTCTCGGAGGGCCCGACGCTCGCGTTCAAGGACATGGCGATGCAGTTCCTCGGCCAGGTCGTCGAGTACGCCCTCGAGCGCAAGGGATCGGTGCTGAACATCCTCGGGGCCACCTCGGGCGACACCGGATCGGCCGCCGAGCACGCCCTCCGCGGCAAGGACCGCATCTCGGTCTTCATGCTCTCGCCGCAGGGGCGCATGAGCGCCTTCCAGCGTGCGCAGATGTTCTCGCTGCAGGACGACAACATCCACAACATCGCCGTCGAGGGCGTCTTCGACGACTGCCAGAACCTCGTCAAGTCGCTCGCGGGCGACCTCGAGTTCAAGCGGGCCATGAACCTCGGCGCGGTGAACTCGATCAACCTCGCGCGCATCACCGCGCAGGTCGTCTACTACTTCTGGGCGTGGCTGCGGGCGACGGATGCCGGCGGCTGGACGGAGCTGTCGTTCACCGTGCCGTCGGGCAACTTCGGCAACATCCTCTCGGGGTTCTTCGCCAAGGAGATGGGCCTGCCGATCCGCCGCCTCGTCCTGGCCGCGAACGAGAACAACGTGCTCGACGAGTTCTTCCGCACCGGTGTCTACCGGCCTCGCGACGCCGCGCAGACGCTCGCGACCTCCAGCCCGTCGATGGACATCTCGAAGGCCTCGAACCTCGAGCGGTTCATCTTCGAGCTCGTCGGTCGCGACGCGGCTCGCGTGGTCAGCGCCTGGCAGGATCTCGACACCCAGGGGTACTTCGACTTCACCGCCGATCTCGCCCGCTTCGTCGAGGAGTACGGGATCGTCAGCGGCACCTCGACCCACGCCGACCGTCTCGAGACGATCCGCTCGGTGTACGAGGCGTCCGGAGACATCATCGACCCGCACACCGCGGACGGAATCAAGGTCGCCCGTGACTACCTCGAGCCGGGTGTGCCGATGCTCGTGCTCGAGACCGCGAAGCCCGAGAAGTTCGCCGAGACCATCCACGAGGCCATCGGCGTCGACCTGGACTACTCTCCCGAGCTCCGCGAGATGCTCGAGGCGCCGCAGCAGGTGACCGAGCTCCCGGACGACGAGGCCGTCCTCCGCGCGTTCATCGAGGAGCACGCGCTCCGCTGAGGTCGCCACCCGGGCTCGCTCTCGGGGTTCACTCGGGGTCGCCGTGCAGCATCCAGGGCACGCCGAACCGGTCGACCAGCATCCCGAACGTGCCGCCCCACGGCGGTGTATCGAGGGGCATCGTGATCGACGCGCCGTCGGCGAGCTTGTCCCACACGGCCTGGGTGGTCGCCTCGCTGTTTCCGCTCAGCGACACCGAGAACCCCTGCGGCGGCTCGTAGGGCATGCCGTCGGGACTGTCCGACGCCATGAGGACGAGGCCGTCTTCGGTCGTCAGCTGCGCGTGCATCACGAGGTCGGCCTGGCTCGGATCCTGCACCATGTCGGGGAACTCCCCGAACACGTTGATCTCGAGCTCGCCGCCGAGCACGCTCTGATAGAACTCCATCGCCTGTCGCGCTTCGGTGCGGAAGGAGAGGTACGGATTGAGATTCGCCATGATCTGCCCCAGACGTCGATGAGTGATGTCGGCCGGCCCCGATGACGCTCATTGTGCGCCGGGGTTCCGACATCCGCAAGAGCGGTCGATCAGGCGGGGAGAGCCTTCACCGCCGCGGTCAGCACCTGGGGCACGGTCGGCACTCCTTCGGCGCGGAACACCTCGAGTCCCGCGGCGTCGCGGATGATCACGGTGGGGGTGAAGGAGATGTCGAGCGCCTCTGCGGCATCCGGGTCGCGGGCGACGTCGATCTCGGTGACGGTCGCATCCGGAAGGTAGCGGGTCGCCTCGGTCAGCACGCTCCGCGTACGGGCGCACGCGCCGCAGAACGCGGACGTCACCAGGGTCAGCTCCACGCCGCCTCCTCATCTTCATCTCCTCTGAGATGCAACGGCGTCAGCGTCGGCGCTGTTCCCGAGAGTCAGAACGAGGTGCGCTTCACGAGGCCGCGGTTCGTGCGGATGTGCTCGTAGTCCCACTGGATCTCCCTGGACTCCGCGAGCCAGCCGGCGAGGGCCTCGGTGTCGACGGCCGAGCGGTCGGGGAGACGCAGCTCGGCGGCCTGGAAGGTGCCCGAGGGGGCGAGGCCCGGGCTCCGGAACGACTGGCCGCTCCAGAACATCAGGCGCACGCTGTCCTTCAGGCGGTGGTAGCCCACGATGGGGTTGCCGTCGAGGAACCACACCGGATGCGCGTGCCAGATCCTGCCCGTCGCCTCGGGGAGACCGCGTTCGATCCCGCTCGCGAGGAGATCGCAGAGTTCGCGATCCTCCTCCGACAGTGCGTGGTTGTAGTCATCGATCTCGGCGGCGCGGGTCATGGGGAGAGTATGCCCGGCGCGGCTCGCGCGGTCGAGCCTCAGTGCCGGTCGGACGACGCGCGGGGGTGGAGGAGACCGGATGCTGCGCCGAGCGCGGCGCCGACGACGGTGTCGACGATCCGCTCCCACGCGACGTCCATCGCGCCGATCTCGCCGGTCGCCGCACCGGTGAGCAGCAGGACGAGCGGCGTGATGAACACGAGTGCCAGGGCGTAGTGCCGCACGACGACGAGCTCGATCGCGAACTGCAGGGCGCCGAGCAGGAGGGCGAGCCACAGGCCGGACGGATGCAGGAGCGCGAGCGCCGCGTAGAGCCCGGCGCCGACCACGGTGCCGAGCATGCGGTGCAGGCCGCGCTGGAAGGCGGCTCGTCGTGCGGCGGCGATGCCGACCACCGCCACGGCCGAGCCCACGATCCAGTACGTGCGGGTCGGGTCGATGACGAGGCCGAGCAGCACGCCGACGACGGCGACGATCGCGACACGCAGCAGCAGGACCCGCGACGCCGCGTCGAGGGCGGGGCCGGGCAGGAGCTCGCGCAGCGGTCGGGACGGGGTCCGGCGCACCCGCGGCAGCAGGAGCGCGGTCATCGCGACGAGGTAGGAGAACGCGCATCCCGCCGCGAGAGCGGCGATGTACACGAAGGGGTCGATCGTCCCACCGGACACGACGTGTGCCGAGAGCCCGAAGACGAGGACGAAGAAGAGCGGCCCCGGCGGCCCGAGACGGAAGGCGAAGGATGCCGCGGCGCTGCCGACCGCGATGACGACGACGCCGATGCTCACGAGCCAGGGATTCACCGAGGCCGCGACGCCGAGTGCGGCGCTCGCGATGAGCGCGAGGGCCACGAACGGCAGGACCCTCGCACGCTCGACGACGGGAGCCGAGCCGACGAACAGGACGGTGAATGCGCCGGAGGCGGCGATGTATCCGAGCGGCGCCTGCCCGAGCAGCGTCATGACGGCGATCGGCAGGGCGATCCCGAGCGCCGCCTGCGTCGCGATCGGCCACCGCGGGCCACGGGCGGGGGCGAAGGCGAACAGGCTCACCTCTCCATTCTCTCGCGCCCGTCTGCAGGAGATGACCTGCGAGGCGTCGCAGCGACGCGTCGGCGATACGATGACGCTCGTGACCGAACCCCGCGCCGGCATCGCCGAACGGCTCTCCCGCATGATCCAGCTGCCCACCGTCTCGGCCGAGCTGGAGGAGCGCGGATCGCAGCCGTTCGAGGACTTCGTGGCCCTTATCGCCGAGCAGTACCCCCTCGTGCACGAGAAGCTCGAGCTCGAGCGCCATACGGAGTTCGGGCTGCTGTTCCGCTGGGCGGGTGCGCGCCCGGCATCCGATGGTCCGCTCGTGCTGATGGCGCACTACGACGTCGTCCCTGTGGACGAGAGCGACGCGTGGACGCATCCGCCGTTCGCGGGCGTGATCGAGGACGGGATCGTCTACGGGCGAGGAGCGCTCGACGACAAGGGACCGCTGATCGTCGTGCTCGAGGCCGTCGAGAACCTGCTCGCCGAGGACTTCGTCCCGGCGCGTGACGTGTATCTCTCGTTCGGCGGCAACGAGGAGACCTACGGGAAAGCGGCTCAGGAGATCGCCCGGGTCTTCCGTGAGCGCGGCATCACGCCCTGGCTCGTGGTCGACGAGGGTGGTGCAGTCGTCGACGCGCCGCTGCCGTTCGTGCCCGGCCGTGCCGCGATGATCGGTGTGGGGGAGAAGGGCGTCATGACCCTCACGCTCTCGGCGCGCGGCGACGGTGGGCACGCCTCGGCGCCGCCGGCTCTCACCGCCGTCCGTCGCGTCGCCCGCGCCGTCGATCGGCTG
>JAZBLS010000132.1:0-9200 GCA_037033365.1 Actinomycetota bacterium
TCGCCGGCGCCGCGGACGCCGCAGCGCTCGCCGCGGCCGATGCGGTCTCGGGCGCGATCGCCACGGCGGAGGAGCCCTGCGCTCTCGCGGAGCGGGTCGCCGCGGCATCCGAAGCGGTGCTGACGGAGTGCGCGATCGATGGCCTCGTGGCGACCGTGCAGGTGCGAGCGGCGTACGCTGGACTCGCTGCCGTCTCCCGAGCCCGCGCAGGGCCACCCGAGGGGACCTGACGGTGGCAGGAGGCACTGCTCCGCGACAGCGCGGGGACTCCCCGCTGCGACCAACGCATCACGGCGGTGTGTATGGTGTGCTTCGAAGAAAGGACGCACCCTTGGCTGAAGGCAAGAAGCTCGTCATCGTCGAGTCTCCGACGAAGATGAGGTCGATTCAGGGGTATCTCGGCGACGGCTACGAGGTGCTCAGCTCTGTCGGCCACATCCGCGACCTCGCCGACAAGAAGGACATCCCCGCCGACGACAAGCAGGCGTACGGGAAGTACTCGATCGACGTGGAGAACGGCTTCGACCCGTACTACGTCGTCTCCGATCGCAAGACGAAGACCGTCGCCGAGCTCAAGCGCGCCCTGAAGACCGCCGACGAGCTCCTGCTCGCCACTGATGAGGACCGCGAAGGCGAGGCCATCGCCTGGCATCTGCTCGAGACCCTCAAGCCCAAGGTCCCGGTCAAGCGCATGGTCTTCCACGAGATCACCAAGGACGCCATCCAGGCCGCCGTCGGCAACACCCGTGAGCTCGACCACGCTCTGGTCGACGCGCAGGAGACCCGACGCATCCTCGACCGCCTGTACGGCTGGGACGTCTCGCCGGTCCTCTGGTACAAGGTGAAGACCGGCATCTCCGCCGGACGCGTGCAGTCCGCCGCGACGCGACTGATCGTCGACCGCGAGCGTGAGCGCATGGCGTTCGTCTCGGCGGACTACTGGGATGTCGATGCCGCCGCCGCCGCGACCGGCAGCCGGTTCCGCATCCGCCTCGTCCGCGTCGACGGAGGACAGCTCGCCCGAGGCACCGACTTCGACGACCAGGGCAAGCTCAAGAAGGCCGTCGTCATCCTCGACGAGAAGAAGGCGATCGCCCTCGCTCAGGCGGTCGACGCCGCAGGCTCCGGCACGGTCTCCAAGGTCGAGGCGAAGCCCGGAACCCGCAGCCCCTACGCGCCCTTCACGACCTCGACGATGCAGCAGGAGGCGGGCCGCAAACTCTCGATGGGGGCGAAGCAGGCGATGAGCGTCGCCCAGCGCCTCTATGAGAAGGGGTATATCACCTATATGCGAACCGACTCCGTCTCGCTCAGCACCCAGGCGGTGCAGGCGGCGCGGAACCAGGCGGTCGCGCTCTACGGCGACTCCGCCGTCCCCCTCAAGCCCCGCGTCTACAAGTCGAAGAGCAAGAACGCGCAGGAGGCGCACGAGGCCATCCGCCCCTCGGGTGACACCTTCCGCACGCCCGCGTCGCTCGCCTCCCAGCTCGACCGCGACGAGCAGCGCCTCTACGACCTCATCTGGAAGCGCACGGTCGCGAGCCAGATGGCCGACGCCAAGTATGAGACCACGACCGTGACCATCGTGGTAGACGCCGACGGACAGAACGCCGAGTTCACGGCATCCGGCACCGTCTACACCTTCAAGGGCTTCCTCGAGGCGTATGAAGAGGGTCGCGACGAGAAGCGCGGCGATGCCGACGCCGCCGAGAACCAGTCACTCCCGGCCGTCGCCGTGGGCGACCAGCTGGACATCTCGGATGCTGAGGCGAAGGGCCACCGCACGACTCCGAAGCCGCGGTACACCGAGGCGTCGCTCGTGAAGGTGCTCGAGGAGAAGGGCATCGGTCGTCCGTCGACGTTCGCCACGATCCCCGAGACGATCCTCGACCGAGGCTATGCGGTCAAGCGCGGTCAGGCTCTCGTGCCGACGTGGCTGGCGTTCAGCGTCGTCCGTCTGCTGGAGGAGCACTTCGGCGAGCTCGTCGACTACGACTTCACCGCAGCGCTCGAGGACGACCTCGATACGATCGCCCGCGGTGAGCAGAATCGCGTCGAATGGCTGAAGTCCTTCTACTTCGGCTCGGACTCGCACGTGGGTCTGCGTCAGGTCGTCGACAACCTCGGCGAGATTGACGCCCGGGCCCTGAACTCGACGCCGATCACCGACACCGCGACGCTCCGCTTCGGCAAGTACGGTCCCTACCTCGAGGTCGCGAACCCCGAGGCGCCCGACGAGAAGCCGCGCATCGTGAACGTCCCCGAAGACCTCGCACCGGACGAGCTCACGCCCGAGAAGGCTCAGGAGCTCATCGACGCCCCCGTTGCGGGCGACCGCGTTCTGGGTGTGAACCCCGAGAACGGGAAGGTGATCGTCGTCAAGGACGGTCGCTTCGGCCCGTACGTCCAGGAGAACGACCCGGTGTCCGAGGATGCCGCCGTCGACGAGGCGACCGGTGAGGTCGTCGAGAAGCCGAAGCCCAAGCGGGGCGCGAAGAAGGAGACGGCTCCCAAGCCGCGCACCGGCTCGCTGTTCCGCTCGATGTCGGTCGACACGATCGACCTCGACACCGCGCTGCAGCTGTTGAGCCTGCCGCGCGTCGTGGGCACCGATCCCGAGACCGGCGACGAGATCACGGCGCAGAACGGTCGATTCGGTCCGTACCTCAAGAAGGGCACCGATTCGCGCTCCCTCGAGAGCGAATCGCAGATCTTCGAGGTCACGCTCGATCAGGCGCTCGAGATCTACAAGCAGCCCAAGTACGGTGCTCGTCGTGCGTCCAGCGCGCTCGCCGAGTTCGAGGCAGACCCGGTGAGCGGCAAGCCGATCCGCATCCGTGACGGCCGCTTCGGCGCGTACGTCACGGACGGCGAGACCAACGTGACGATCCCGCGCGGGCAGAAGCCCGAGGACATCAACTTCGAGACCGCCGTGCAGATGCTCGCCGACAAGCGCGCCAAGGGGCCTGCGCCCAAGCGCGGCGCCCGGGGTGCGGCCGCCAAGAAGGCTCCTGCCAAGAAGGCGCCGGCCAAGAAGGCTCCGGCGAAGAAGGCTCCTGCCAAGAAGGCGGCTGCGAAGACCACGGCTTCGAAGGCTCCGGCGAAGACGGATGCCGAGAAGGCCGCCGCCCGTTCGGCCGCAGCAAAGAAGGCCGCCGCCACCCGCGCGGCCAACGCCGCGGCGAAGGCCGGTTCGTGACCGAAGGCTCCGGTGTCTGGATCACCCTCGAGGGCGGAGACGGCTCAGGCAAGACCACGCAGTCGAATCTCCTCGCCGACTGGCTCGCGGATGCGGGGCGCACCGTCGTCCGCACCCGAGAACCGGGTGGCTCCGAGGTGGGGCAGCTCATCCGCGACATCGTGCTGCACCACCGAGGTGACATCGCGCCGCGCGCGGAGGCGCTGCTGTACGCGGCCGATCGCGCGCACCACGTCGCGACGGTGGTGCGACCGGCCCTCGCCCGCGGAGAGGTCGTCCTGCAGGACCGCTACCTCGACTCGTCCGTGGCCTATCAGGGCGCCGGCCGGGTGCTGGACGGCGACGAGATCCGGAACCTCTCACTCTGGGCTGCCGAAGGCGCGCTGCCCGACCTGACGGTGCTGCTCGACCTGGATCCCGAGGCCGCACGCGTGCGTCTCGACTCGGCGGACAAGCCGTTCGATCGCCTCGAAGCCGAGAAGACCGAGTTCCATGCGCGTGTGCGGGAGGCGTATCTGGCGCTCGCCGCGGCCGAGCCCGACCGCTTCCTCGTCCTCGACGCTGCGGCGTCCGCCGACGAGATCGCGACCCTCATCCGCGATCGCGTGGGCGCGCTCCTCGGGTAGGTGCCGCTGCTGTCGGTGCTCCCGATTAGGCTGAGTGCATGACCCAGACCGTCGCCGCCCCTTTCCCGTGGGCCGATGTCTGGGGGCAGGACTCCGCTGTCGAGACGCTGCGCACCGCGGCATCCGATCCGGCGGCGCTCTCGCACGCCTGGCTCATCACCGGCCCTCCGGGCTCCGGTCGCTCGACGCTCGCCTATGCGTTCGCGGCCGCTCTGATCGCCGACCACCCTGATGACGAGGCCGCCATGCGGCAGGTGCTGGCCGGTACGCACCCGGATGTCACGGCGCTCCGCACCGACAAGGTGATCATCACGATCGCCGAGGCGAGGGCGCTGGTCGAGCGGTCGTACTTCGCGCCGTCCGCCGGCCGCTACCGCGTGATCGTCGTCGAGGACGCCGATCGCATGGTCGAGCGCACGTCCAACGTGCTGCTCAAGGCGCTCGAGGAGCCGCCGGAGCAGACCGTCTGGATCCTCTGCGCTCCGAGTGAGGCCGACCTGCTGCCGACGATCCGCTCGCGCGTGCGCTCCCTGCGGCTCCGCGAACCCGATGTCGACGACGTCGCCCGGCTGATCTCGCTCCGCACCGGCGTCGACCACGAGGTGGCCGAACAGGCGGCCCGGCATGCCCAACGCCATATCGGCATGGCTCAGCGCCTCGCCACCGACGACGCGGCTCGTCGCCGCCGCGATGAGACGCTGCGGTCGGTGCTCGGCGTCCGCGGCGTGAACGACGCTGTCGAGGTCGCCGGTCGCATCATCCAGGCCGCGACCGACGACGCCAAGGCACTCACCGCCGAGCGCGACGCGACCGAGCGCGCGACCCTGCTCCGCACGGTGGGCATCGCCGAAGGGCAGGCCGTTCCGCCCGCGCTGCGCAGTCAGATCTCCGCCCTGGAGGACGACCAGAAGAAGCGGGCGACGCGCAGCCTCCGGGACGGCATCGACCGGGTGCTCACCGACCTGCAGTCGCTGTTCCGAGATGTCGTCATGCTGCAGTTCGGCAGAGACGATGCGCTGATCAACAGTGAGCTCCGGGACGAGCTCGCCGCCCTCGCCGCCGCCTGGCCCGAGACCCGTACCCTTGTCGTACTCGACCACCTTGCCGAGACCCGGCAGTCGCTGGAGCGCAACGTCGCTCCGCTGCTCGCCCTGGAGAGCTTGCTCGTGACAGTCACGAGCGGGAGGACACCGTGAACAACAGATCGACATCCCGCATCCGTCGCGCCTTCGTGGCGATCGCGGGTCTCGCCGCCGCCTCCGTCGCACTCTCGGGATGCCTCTACGCGATGATCCCCGAGGCCGCAGAGCCGCGGCCGTCCACCACGAACGCGCCGGACACCGAGGGCGTCGCCGAGGACCTCCTGCCGTTCTACGGCCAGACCCTCTCGTGGACGAGCTGCGGCACGGGCTTCGACTGCACCGACGTCACCGCACCGCTGGACTGGGAGAATCCGGGCGACGGCGAGATCACGCTCTCGGTCGTGCGGCACCAGGCGACCGGCACCGCCCAGGGCTCGCTGCTCACGAACCCCGGCGGACCGGGCGCGAGCGGCGTCGAGCTCATCCGTGACAGCCTCGACTTCGCGGTCGGGGCCGACCTGATCGAGAACTACGACGTGATCGGCTTCGACCCGCGCGGAGTCGGGGAGTCTTCGGCCGTGGCGTGCTTCGACGCCGCGGGCATGGACGACTACCTCTACTCGATCCCGAGCGCCCCTCGCGGCAGCGCGGAGTGGGAGGCCGAGCTCCTCGAGGCGCACAAGGAGTTCGCCGACGCGTGCGAGGCGAACAGCGGCGGCATCCTGCCCTACATCACCACCATCAACTCGGCGCGGGACATGGACCTCATCCGCGCGGTGCTCGGCGACACGCAGCTGAACTACCTCGGCTACTCCTACGGCACGTTCCTGGGGGCGACCTACGCCTCGCTCTATCCCGAGAAGGCCGGACGCCTGGTGCTCGACGGCGCGATCGACCCCGCCGTCTCCGGGCTCGACGTCGGCGCGACTCAGGCCATCGGATTCGAGTCCGCGCTGCGCGCCTACATGCAGGACTGCCTCGACTCGGGCGAGTGCCCGTTCAGCGGCACCGTCGACCAGGCGATGGCCGACCTCGGCGCGCTCCTGGCGAGCGTCGACGCGACGCCTCTGGAGAACGGCGACGGACGGATGCTCGGAGCCGACGCGCTCATGACCGCGATCATCGCGGCGCTCTACTCCGCCGACAGCTGGCCGTACCTGACGCAGGCGTTCGACGAGACGCTGCAGGGCGACCCCACCACGGCGTTCTTCCTCGCCGACTTCTACAACGGCCGCGAGGGCGGCGCCTACATCGACAACTCGAGCGAGGCGTTCCGCGCGTACAACTGCATGGACTATCCGGTGGAGGATGATCCGGCTGCCGAGGCCGCGAGTGAGGCGAAGATCGCCGAGGGCGCTCCCACCGTGGCTCCGTACTGGAACGGTCCCGACTCGTGCTCGGTGTGGCCGTACCCGCCGACCGGCACCCGAGGCGAGATCACCGCGGAGGGCGCGGGGCCGATCCTCGTGATCGGAACCACCAACGACCCCGCGACCCCGTACGAGTGGTCCGAGTCGCTCGCCGCGCAGCTCCAGGAGGGCGTCCTGATCACCCGCGTGGGGGAGGGGCACACCGGCTACAACAAGGGAAACGTGTGCGTGGATGACGCCGTGGAGGCCTTCTTCCTCGACGACACCGTGCCCGAAGACGGCCTCCGGTGCGAGTGAGATCCGCTCGATTCGCGATGCGGCCCCGGCTCGGGTAATATCGATGATCGCGCCGCTTTAGCTCAGTCGGCAGAGCATTTCACTCGTAATGAAAAGGTCGTCAGTTCGATTCTGACAAGCGGCTCCAGCAGGCCCCGTGATGTGAACAACATCCCGGGGCCTTTTGGTTTCCCGGGAGGTTGGGCGGGGGAGCACCGGCGGCGTACCCTCGGATCATGAGCAGAGCGCTTCTGATCGTCGACGTCCAGAACGACTTCACCGAGGGCGGGGCGTTGGCCGTGACAGGCGGCGACGGCGTGGCATCCGGCGTCTCAGCCTTTCTCGCGGCACGTGCAGCCGAGTACGACGTCATCATCGCGTCACGCGACTGGCACGACGCCGAGGGCGACAACGGCGGCCACTTCGGTGCGGTCCCGGATTTCGTCGATACATGGCCCGTGCACTGCGTCGCGGGTACGCCCGGCGCGGAGTACGACGCTCTGCTGGTGACGGATGCCGTGACTCATCACGTGCACAAAGGGCAGGGCCGCCCGGCGTACTCGATGTTCGAGGGCGCGACAGAGTCGGGGGAGACGGTCGGTGCGATCCTCACCGCCGCAGGTGTCGTGACGGCCGACGTCGTCGGCATCGCCACCGACCATTGCGTGCGCGCCTCCGCGCTCGACGCGATCGCGCACGGAGTCCGCGTGCGGATCCTCACCGACCTGGTCGCGGGTGTCGCGCCGGAGCCGAGCACAGCAGCCCTCGCGGAACTGGCTCACGCCGGCGCCGAGCTCATCGTGAGCGACGCTGCGTGACCCGCAGCGTCCTGCTCCTACGTGCGGTCAACGTCTCGGGCCGCAACAGGGTACCGATGGCGAGGCTGCGCGAACTGATCGCGCCCGCGCTGGGTGAGGTCTCGACCTACATCGCGAGTGGCAACATCATCTGCGAACAGCCGAAAGATCCGCGATCGGCCTGTGCCGAGGTGCGCGCATTGATCGCGACCGAGTTCGGCGTCGACACGCCGGTCGTCCACCGCACGCACGACCAGCTCGTGCGGTCGCATGCGAACCAGCCCTTCCACGGGGCATCCGAGAAGCTGCTGCACGCCATGTTCCTCGAGGGCCCTACGTCGGCGGGCGCGGTCGACGCCCTGCGGGAGCGGCTCGTGCCGGGGGAGCGGATCGCGCTGGTCGACGAAGACCTGTGGATCGACTACGCCGAGGGCGGCGTGCACACCTCGAAGCTCACCAAGGCGGTGCTCGATCGGCTGCTCGGCGTCGCCGGCACCGCGCGCAATGTGCGCACCGTGCGGAAGCTCATCGAGCTGACCCGGCGATCTCCGCGCTGATCGCCGTGGCGGGACGCTGCGGATGGGTCTCCAGATCGACGCGGTACGTGCCGCATCCCACGCAGCGGACGTACACGACGACGCCCTCGCTGGTCGGATGACGGGAGTCGGCGACCCAGGCGTGCTCGTGGGTTCTCGCCGTCGGATGGGGGATCGGCAGGGTATGCAGGAAGGTCATGCATCCAGCGTGATGTAATGGCCTTATGCATCTCAACCCTTACGGCGAGTACGCGATCCTGCTGGCTGCGTCACTCGCCGACGACTGGCCCGCCGACCGTGCGGGCATCGAGGCGCGGACCCTCGAGATGGGCATGACGATGACCTTCCCGCCCGAGGTCGACGACCATCAACGTGTGCGCGAGGTCATCGACGACTGGTTGGCAATCGTCGACGCGCCCGACGCCGATGAGCGCGCGCGCTTGCTGAACGCGCAGATGGCGCAGGTCGCGGCGTATCCGCGCCTCACGAACCACGACGGGGAGGGGTGGCACCTGCACTATCGCGACGACGTGCAATCCCTGCCGTACGTGCTGAGGGCGATCATCAGCGTCGGCACGTCGTTGCACCTCGTCACTCGCGGCATGGACCGTCTCGGCCGATGCGAGGCCTCACCGTGCACGAACGTCGTGGTCGACGTGACGCGCAACGGACGCCAGCGCTTCTGCTCGGTGCGGTGCGCGAACAGAGCGGCGGTCCGACGTCATAGAGCGCGCACCCACGCGTGACGTCGGACCGCCGGGTCTGAGGCGGATGCCGAGGATCAGGCCGTCTGGCCGGAGTGCCGGCCTTCCGCGATCTCCTCCACGAGCTTGGAGTTGAACGCCGGCAGGTCGTCGGGCGTGCGGCTGGAGACGAGGCCCTCGTCGACGACCACCTCCTCGTCGACCCAGGTCGCTCCGGCGTTGCGGAGGTCGGTGGCCAGGCTCGGGTAGCTCGTGAGCGTGCGTCCGTCGACGACGCCTGCCTCGATGAGGATCCATGCGCCGTGGCAGATCACGGCGACGGGCTTGTGCTGCTCGAAGAACGTGCGCGCGAGCGCGATCGAGTCCTGGTCCAGTCGCAGGTGATCGGCGTTGACGACGCCGCCGGGGAGGACGAGCGCGTCGAACTCGTCGGCCTTCGCGTCGCCGGAGGTGAGGTCGACGTGCTGCACGTGACCGTTCTTGCCGGTGATCTGCAAGCCCTCGGGGGCGATCAGCGTCGCGGCCGCCCCTTCGGCCTGCACAGCCTCCCACGGGCTGGTCAGCTCGCTGTCCTCGAATCCGTCTGTCGCCAGGAATGCCACTCGGCTGT
>JAZBLS010000133.1:0-9137 GCA_037033365.1 Actinomycetota bacterium
CTCGTCTCCCAGCCCGACACGGGTGAGCAGGCGCTCGAGATCGCCGACATGCTCGTGCGCTCCGGCGCCATCGACCTGATCGTGATCGACTCCGTGGCGGCTCTGGTCCCTCGGGCCGAGATCGAGGGTGAGATGGGTGACTCGCATGTCGGTCTCCAGGCCCGTCTGATGTCGCAGGCACTGCGAAAGCTCACCGGTGGGCTCAACCAGACCAACACCACGATGATCTTCATCAACCAGCTGCGCGAGAAGATCGGCGTGTTCTTCGGCTCTCCCGAGACCACCGCCGGTGGTAAGGCGCTCAAGTTCTATGCGTCCGTCCGCATGGACATCCGCCGCATCGAGACGCTGAAGGACGGCACCGACGCGGTCGGTAACCGCACCAGGGTCAAGGTCGTGAAGAACAAGATGGCCCCGCCCTTCAAGCAGGCCGAGTTCGACATCCTCTACGGAGTCGGCATCTCGCGCGAGGGCAGCCTGATCGACTTCGGTGTCGACCACGGGATCGTCAAGAAGTCCGGCTCCTGGTACACCTACGACGGCGACCAGCTCGGTCAGGGCAAGGAGAACGCACGCTCGTTCCTCCTCAAGAACCCCGACGTGGCTCTGGCGATCGAGACGCAGATCAAGCAGAAGCTCGGCATCGGCGGCGCCTCCGAGGCTCCCGCTGACGAGCTCGCCGAGCGTCGCCCGGCCTGAGCATGACCGCACGTGACGACGGGGGCGACGCTGACCGGCTCGCCCCCGTCATCCCGCTCTTCGGGAAGAAGTCCGCGAACGCCGCGCCGTCGAGCGCGGATTCGCGAGCACCACGGACGGCTGCGCCCACCGACCCGTCGACAGGGTCGGATTCGGATCATCCGACCTCGGCATCGGATGCCGCAGTCTGGCGATCGACGTGGAGCGGCGGACCGGAGCGGGGTGCGTCCTCGACGGCATCCGGTCGAGACTCCGAGAGAACTGCGCGTCTGAGCCCGCAGCATCCTGCGCGGGGCACCGCATCCGCGAAGACTCCTCGCCTGCGAGCACTCCACGCCGAGGCGGCTGACGGCGGCCCCGATACGGGGGCGCCTGCCGTGAGCGTGGAAGAGCTGCGCGAGGCTGCGGAAGAGCTGCTTGTGCGGAAGCTGCGCACGCGCTCGCTGTCGATATCCGAGTCGCGTCTCATCCTGAAAGGATTCGAGCGCGACGGTCAGAGGCTGGACGCAGGTCAGGTCGACGACATCCTCGACGACTTCGAACGGCGGGGTTACCTCGATGATGCCGTCCTCGCAGGCCACCTCGTCACGTCGGGCGTCGAGCGCAAGGGGCAGGGGCGCGTGGCTCTCGCACGAGCTCTCGCCCAGCGCGGAGTGCCCAGCCACGTGATCGACGCGGCTCTCGACGAGCTTCCCGACGACGACGACGAGCGAGCCCTCGACTTCGCGCGCACGAAGGCGACCTCGATGTCCCGTCTCGACGCCGACACGGCCCTCCGTCGTCTCGTCGGTCAGCTCTCTCGTCGGGGGTACAACGGCGCCGTGGCGATGAAGGCTGCGAAGGCCGCTCTGGCGGAGGTCTCGTACCGCCGGCCGGTCTCGGGTGTGCGGTTCGTCGACTCCGACTGACCGCGTGCCGGTCTGCATCCTCGCTCTGCCTGGCCAGGAGCGGCCGCGCTCGTAGAATGGGGTGATCATGACTATCCCGCGCAGTGAGCCGACGATCATCACCTCGTCGTCGGCGGCAATCGATCTCGACGGGCGCCAGCGCTCGTATGAAGTCCGCACCTTCGGGTGCCAGATGAACGTGCACGATTCCGAGCGTCTGTCCGGTTCGCTCGAGAGCGCGGGCTACGTCCGAGCGGGCGCCGGCGACGAGCCCGACGTCGTGATCATCAACACCTGCGCGGTACGTGACAACGCCTCCGACAAGCTGTACGGAACCCTCGGCCAGCTCGCGGCCGTCAAGCGCCGCAAGGACGGGATGCAGATCGCCGTCGGCGGCTGCCTCGCCCAGATGGATCAGCAGGCCGTCCTCGACAAGGCGCCCTGGGTCGACGTCGTGTTCGGCACGCACAACATGGGCTCGCTTCCCGGGCTGCTCGAACGCGCCAAGCACAACGGAGAGGCGGAGCTCGAGATCCTCGAGTCGCTCGAGGTGTTCCCGTCGACGCTCCCGACCAAGCGCGACTCGGCCCACAGCGGCTGGGTGTCGATCTCGGTCGGCTGCAACAACACCTGCACCTTCTGCATCGTCCCGAGCCTCCGCGGCAAGGAGAAGGATCGCCGGCCGGGCGACATCCTCAATGAGATCCGGCTCCTCGTGGAGGACGGCGCGATCGAGGTCACTCTCCTCGGACAGAACGTGAACTCCTACGGCGTCGAGTTCGGCGACCGCCAAGCGTTCGGCAAGCTGCTGCGCGCTGCGGGAGAGATCCCCGGTCTCGAGCGCATCCGCTTCACCAGCCCCCACCCCGCGGCCTTCACGGACGACGTGATCGATGCCATGGCCGAGACGCCGAGCGTCATGCCGCAGCTGCACATGCCGCTGCAGTCGGGCAGCGACCGGATCCTCAAGGCCATGCGCCGGTCCTACCGCAGCGAGAGGTTCCTCGGCATCCTCGACCGCGTCCGCGAGCGCATCCCGCACGCCGCGATCACGACCGACATCATCGTCGGGTTCCCCGGGGAGACCGACGAGGACTTCGAAGACACCATGCGGGTCGTCGAGCAGGCCCGCTTCTCGAGCGCCTTCACGTTCCAGTACTCGATCCGCGAGGGCACACCCGCGGCGACCATGGAGGACCAGGTCCCCAAGGTTGTCGTCCAGGAGCGCTACAACCGGCTCATCGCGCTCCAGGAGCAGATCTCGCTCGAGGAGAACCGGAAGCAGGTCGGTCGCGAGATCGACGTGCTCGTCTCCACCGGCGAGGGCAAGAAGGATGCCGAGACGCATCGACTGACCGGACGCGGCGAGGACAACCGTCTCGTGCACTTCGAAGTCACCCCGGGCTCGGCGATTCCCCGCCCGGGAGACGTCGTCACCGTGACCATCACGCACGCAGCACCCTTCCACCTGCTCGCGGACGACCCGACCGGGGCACCGTTGCGCATCCGCCGCACGCGCGGCGGAGACGCGTGGGATCGTGCCCAGGCCGACTCCTGCGCCGTCCCGTCGCCCGTGAGCGACGGAGCGCCGCGCGCGGTGTCGCTCGGTCTTCCTTCGCTGCGCATCGGGGTGTGAACCACTCGACGGCCGACGCACACGCCACGGCACCGCGCCTGTGGGCGATCGTCGGCGCCACCGGGACCGGGAAGAGCGACCTCGCGCTCGGGCTCGCCGAGGCGCTGGCGCACCGCGGACGACACGCGGAGATCGTGAACGCCGACGCGATGCAGCTGTACCGCGGCATGGACATCGGCACGGCCAAGCTGTCCGTCGCCGAGCGCAGGGGGATCCCTCACCACCTCCTCGACGTCCTGGACGTCGACGAGGAGGCCGCTGTCGCCTGGTATCAGCCCAGAGCACGCGCGGCGATCACTGACATCCACGAGCGGGGAGGGGATGCGATCCTCGTCGGCGGATCCGGTCTGTACGTCTCGAGCGTGATCTACGACTTCGCCTTCCCTCCGCGGGACTCCGCTGTTCGCGACCGTATCGAGCGCGACCTCGAGGAGCAGGGTCTCGAGGCGCTCGTCGCCCGGCTCGAATCCCTCGACCCGACGACGGCTCAGCGGGTCGATCCGCGCAACGCTCGCCGCGTGATCCGAGCGCTCGAGGTGCTGGAGCAGGGGAGCGCGACGCACGGCGCCGTGCTGCCCGAGAAGCCGGTCCTGTGGCATGCGGACACGCGGATCGTCGGACTCCACGTCGACAGGCCCGAGCTCGTGGAGCGTCTGGACCGCCGCGTGGACCGCATGTGGGAGGCGGGACTGCCGAGCGAGGTCGCCCGGCTCCGAGAGCACGGTCTCGAGCGCGGGGTGACCGCGCAGCGCGCCATCGGCTACGCGCAGGCGCTGGGTGAACTGGACGGGCGACTCACGAGGGACGAGGCGGTGGCCGAGACTCAAGCGCTCACGAGGCGGTACGCCCGTCGCCAGGTGTCGTGGTTCAAGCGCTATGCGGAGCTCACCTGGCACGATCCGTCCGTCGCGCCGGAGGCGCTGCTCGACGCCTGAGACCTCGGTCGATGTCGGTGCCCTCTGAGATGCTGGGCCCATGGCGACCCACTACTACACCGCATCCAGCCTCGACGGCTTCATCGCGACGACCGACCACTCGCTCGACTGGCTCCTGAAGCAGGAGATCGATGAGGACGGGCCTATGGCGTATCCGCTCTTCGAAGCCTCCATCGGTGCGCTGGCCATGGGCGCGTCGACCTACGAGTGGGTCATGCGTCACGAAGACGGCAAGTGGGGCTACTCCCAGCCGACCTGGGTCTTCTCGCATCGGGCTCTCGAGGCTCCCGAGGGAGGGGACGTCCGCATCACTCAGGATGACGTCGCCGCGGTGCACGCGCAGATGGTCGACGCGGCAGGCGAGAAGGACCTCTGGGTGGTGGGTGGGGGAGACCTCGCCGGACAGTTCGCCGACGCAGGTCTGCTCGACGAGGTGTGGGTACAGTACGCGCCCGTCACGTTGGGCTCAGGTGCTCCTCTGCTGCCGCGATCGCTGGACCTGGAGCTCCTTGAGGTCGCCCGCAACCGCAACTTCCTCTGCGGTCGCTACCGGGTGCTCGGCGCTTCGCAGGCATAGGAGCGCCCTAGGCTCGACAGCATGACCTGGACCATCCGCCCCTTCGAGAGGCGTGACACCGAGGCGGTCGTAGCGCTGTGGAACGAGGCGGGGCTGACCCGCCCGTGGAACGACCCGCTGCTCGACATCGAGCGCAAGCTGGCTGTCCAGCCTGAGCTCTTCCTCGTCGCGGACGACGACGACTCCGAAGCGGGCATCGTCGGCACCGCGATGGCCGGCTACGACGGTCACCGGGGCTCGCTGTACTACCTCGCCACCGCGCTCTCTCATCGCGGCCAGGGGGTGGCACGCAGCCTGATCGAGGAGGTCGAGACGCTTCTTCTGGGGATGGGGTGCCCCAAGGTGCAGCTCATGGTCAGGGAGGGCAACGAGGGGGTGCTGGGCCTTTACGACAGCCTCGGCTATGAGCGCTTCAGTGTCTCCAACACGGGCAAGCGGCTCATCGTCGACGCATAGCCTCGATCCCTAGACTGGTCGCATGGTCGCATTCACCAAAGGTCACGGCACCGGCAACGACTTCGTCATCATCGCCGACCCCGACGGCGCGCTCGAGTTGAGCGCGGAACAGGTCGCCGTCCTCTGTGACCGGAACTTCGGCATCGGAGCCGATGGCATCCTCCGCGTCGTCCGCTCCTCCGCCATCGCCGAGGGAGCCGCATCCCTCGCGGAGGAGCCTGACGCCGAGTGGTTCATGGACTATCGCAATGCCGACGGATCGATCGCCGAGATGTGCGGCAACGGCATCCGCGTCTTCGCGCACTACCTCGTTCGCTCGGGTCTCGCCGCGATCGAGCCGGGCTCGACGCTTCCGATCGGAACGCGCGCGGGTGTCCGCGACGTCACCCGCAGCGAGACCGGCTACCAGGTCGACCTGGGACTCTGGAAGCTCTCGGGCGATGACCCGCTGGTGAACGCCGAGGGGCTCGCGGTCACGCGACCGGGGCTGGGGATCGACGTCGGCAATCCGCACGTCGTCGTGGCGCTGGCATCCGATGTCGAACTGGCTTCGCTCGAGCTGCATCGCGCGCCCGAGCTCGACCCCGTCCTCCCCGCAGGCGCGAACGTGGAGTTCGTCGTACCTGAGGAGCCGCTCGTGCGCGACGGCATCGGGCACGTCCGCATGCGCGTCTCCGAGCGCGGGGTCGGCGAGACCCTCAGCTGCGGTACGGGCGTCGCGGCCACGGCGCTCGCGGTGCGCTACTGGGCGGGGGAGAAGGCTCCGGACAACTGGCGCGTCGAGGTGCCGGGCGGAACGCTCGGCGTCCGCATGTTCCCCGCCGAGGACGGCGAGCACGTCGCGCTCTCGGGCCCGGCTCAGCTGGTCTACACGGGAGAGATCGATCTGATCTGATCGCGCGCTAGACGAGGTTGATGGGCTCCGTCGGCGGAGTTCCGTGCTTGCGCACCTTCAGCACGCGATAGCCCTTGGCGGTCGCGGTGCGGAAGACGCTGAACCCCGGGTGGAAGGTCGACGCGATCCATCGCTGCAGCGAATCGGCGCCGAGGTTGCGCTGGACGACGAGCCAGGCGTCGCTGCGCTCGTCCAGTCGGGGGATCCACTTCTCGAGAAGACCGTGGAGTTCGTCCTTGCCCACGCGGATCGGCGGGTTGGAGCGGATCGTGCGGAACATGACGTCCGCGGGAACATCTCCGGGCAGCGATGCGTTGACATTGGTGAGTCCCAGAGCCTTCGCATTGCGTCGGACCAGATCCAGGGCCCGCTCATTCACATCGACCGCCCACACGGTCGCGTGCGGAGCAGCGAGCGCCATGGAGAGCGAGATGGGCCCCCAGCCGCTGCCGAGGTCGAGAAGATTGCCTCCCGGCGGCACGGGAGGCATGTTGTTCAGAAGCACAACAGTTCCGGCATCCAGACGATCCGGGCTGAAGACGCCTCCGGCGGTGGTGACGTCCAGCTCGCGGCCCGCGAGCGACACATGGATCGTCCGCAGGTTCTCGGGGCTTGCCGGGGCCGCAGTGAAGTAGTGATCAGACCCCATACCGCGAGCGTAGCGGACACCCCGGGCTAAGGTTAAGGCTCGCAACAAAACCCAGAGACAAGGACCGGATGACGGATACCACGACACCTTCCACGGACGACGGAGCAGTCGAGCGCGTGCTCGCCAACGCGGAGAAGCGCACCGAAGCGCGGATCTTCGGTGCAGCGCAGGCCCTGCAGGACGAAGCGACGGCGGCTCACGCCTCCTCCGACGGCGACCAGTGGGATCTCGACGATCGGCACGCGCTGCGGCGTGTCGGCGGGCTGTCGACCGAGCTCGAAGACGTCACCGAGGTCGAGTATCGGCAGCTGCGGCTCGAGAACGTGGTCCTCGTCGGTGTGTACCCGCAGGGTGCCCAGGAGGATGCGGAGAACTCGCTGCGCGAGCTCGCCGCCCTCGCTGAGACCGCGGGTGCGGTCGTGCTCGACGGCGTACTGCAGCGTCGGCCCCACCCGGACGCTGCGACCTACATCGGGCGCGGCAAGGCGCAGGAGCTCAAGGGCATCGTGGCGGCGACCGGTGCGGACACCGTGATCGCGGACACCGAGCTTGCTCCGAGCCAGCGGCGTGCGCTCGAGGACGTCGTCAAGGTCAAGGTCATCGACCGGACGACCGTGATCCTCGACATCTTCAGCCAGCATGCGAAGAGCCGCGAGGGCAAGGCGCAGGTCGAACTCGCCCAGCTCGAGTACCTACTGCCGCGTCTGCGCGGATGGGGTGACTCCATGAGTCGCCAGGCGGGTGGCCAGGTCGGTGCCGGCGGGGCCGGTATGGGCTCGCGAGGCCCCGGTGAGACCAAGATCGAGCTCGACCGTCGACGCATTCGCACGAAGATGGCGCTGCTGCGGCGTCAGATCCGCGACTTCGGCCCTGCCCGCGAGGCCAAGCGCGCCGAGCGCAAGCGCAACACGATCCCGTCCGTGGCGATTGCCGGCTACACCAACGCGGGCAAGTCGAGCCTTCTGAACGCCCTCACGAGCGCAGGAGTGCTCGTCGAGAACGCCCTGTTCGCGACGCTGGATGCGACCGTGCGGCGCTCCGAGACCTCGGACGGCCGCGTGTACACGCTGACCGACACTGTCGGCTTCGTGCGCAACCTGCCGCATCAGCTCGTGGAGGCCTTCCGCTCGACCCTGGAAGAGGTGGGAGATGCCGACGTCGTGCTGCACGTCGTCGACGGCTCCCACCCCGACCCCGCCGGTCAGCTGCAGACCGTCCGCGATGTCATGGGCGACGTGGGAGTCCGCGACATGCCGGAGCTCGTCGTCTTCAACAAGGCAGACCTGATCGATCCCGACGAGCGTCTCGTGCTGCGCGGTCTGGAGCCGAAGGCGCACTTCGTCTCCTCGCGGAGCGGCGAGGGCATCGACGAGCTGCGGGCGGCGATCGAGGAGGCTCTTCCGAAGCCAGCGGTCGAGGTCAGCGCCGTGATCCCTTATGACCGGGGCGACCTCGTCGCGGCCATCCACGAGACGGGGATGCTGCTCTCGGTGGAGCATCGCGAGGACGGCACGTTCGTCCACGCGCGCGTGTCCGAACGGCTCGGAGCGGATCTGGCCGAGTACGCCGTCTCCGCCTGACGTCAGCGCGCCAGGAAGCGCGCCTCGACCGTGGCCGAGACGACGATCTCGTCGGGCTCGTACTGCATAGAGGCACCGGCGTCCATGCTCGTGGCGAAAGCGGCTCCGCGGCCCTTGGCCATCACCGGGTAGGGCTGCGGTGCGGGCGTGATCAGCCCGGCATCCGCGATCTCCACGGGTTCCACGGTGGCGAGGCCGAGAGCGGCGGCGTACGCTTCGGCGCGCGCGACCGCCACGCCCACGGCTCGGGCCGCGACCTCGCGTTCGACACGAGCGGCCGTCTCGGGCGTCAGGTGCCAGTCGACGACGCCGACCTCGACGCCGTCCCATGCGGAGATCTCGGACACCCAGGTCGATAGCTCGGACGCGTCGCCGAAGGTCGCGGTCAGGTCGATGCTGGCGTAAAGGACAGGGGCCAGCTGCTTGCCCTCGTTGTTCCACGGGCGCTCGGCGCGCACCGCCATCCGGGTGCTGTTCCAGTCGAGGACCGTGCCCGCCTCGGAGCGTTCGACGATGCCCTGCCGCACCGGCTCGGCGAGCCGCATGGCCTGCTCGACGACGGCAGCGCGTTCCGGGCCCTCGGCGCGGACGCTGACACGGATGGACGCGCGCTCGGGGGTGATGCGCTGCTCGTGCTCGCCCCGGACGGTGACGGTGACTTCGCTCATGCGGCGACTCTACGCCAGCCTGCTGAGCCGTCGTGGAATGGCGTGGGGCGCTCAGACGTTGTAGTCTGTGATGCTCGGGCACTTCGGTGGCCGAGGTGATAAATCCACAGAGTGACAGCGGCTCCTTCGAGAGAAGGACCACGGGGCTGATCGGT
>JAZBLS010000134.1:0-9097 GCA_037033365.1 Actinomycetota bacterium
GAGCGGGCCCCGTCCGTAGGGACGGGGCCCTCTCTCGTTTCGCCGCGTTTCAGCTCGCGGTGGACGTCGACGTGAAGCTCTTGGCGTCCTTGCCGATCGTGATGGCGCGGACGATCTGCACGATGCCGAGCACCACGAGCGAGATGCCGAGGAACACCCACAGCACGATTCCCGCCGCCAGCACGTTGAAGAGCACGTAGATGCCGGCGATGATGCTGAGGATCGCGTAGAGGAGCGTCCAGACGCGGGAGCCGTCCTGACCGAGGAGGCTGAGCGCGACCACGCCGTCGATGATCCAGCTGATGCCGATGAAGATGACGACCACGAGCGCCAGCGTCGCCGCTGCGGCACCGAGGTTCGCGAACGCGATGACACCGGCGACGATGTAGAACAGGCCGAGCGCGATGTGGCCGACGCGTGCCCAGCCGCCGCCCTTGGGCGAGAAGATGCCGAGCCCGATGTAGACGAGACCTGCGATGACGAGGTACGCCGCGAAGATCCCGGTGACGATCACGGCGGACTTCACCGGCCAGACGAGCAGGACGATGCCCGCGATCAGCGCGAGGACGCCCGACACCGCGAGAGTGATTCGGATGGACTTGAAGAGCGACTTTGCCTCGCTCAGTGCTTCGGACATTGGGGGAGTCCTTTCTGGGAGTAACCTGTGAGGCTGCCCTCAGGGTAGCGCTCAAAGGTCGCCAGCGGGGGATGACCCGTGGACGGCGTCGCATGAGTTCACGCGGTGAGATGCAGCGTCATGGCACTATCGACACGTGACTCCCGACGACGAGGCCAGGCTGCAGGAGCTGGTCGCCATGCGTCGGGTCCGCGACCGCATCGATCGCGAGTACGCCAGACCTCTGGACGTCGAGGCGCTCGCCCGCGGTGCGCACATGTCGGCAGGACACCTCAGCAGGCGTTTCAAGGACGCCTACGGCGAGTCCCCGTACTCCTATCTGATGACGAGACGCATCGAGAGGGCGATGGCTCTGCTGCGGCGCGGAGACCTCTCGGTCACGGAGGTGTGCTTCGAAGTCGGCTGTTCCTCCCTCGGAACATTCAGCACCCGCTTCACCGAGCTCGTGGGTGTCTCACCCCGCGTGTACCGTGAACGCGCAGCGGACGCCGAGGGGATCCCGACGTTCCAGGCCAAGCACGTCCTCCGACCGATCAGGAATCGAGAAGCGCCCCGCCCGGACGCACACCTACTCTGAACCCATGAAGATCAGCATCCACTACGCCTTCCTCCCGCACACCGACGCGGATGCCGCGCTCGGCTTCTACCGTGACGCGCTCGGCTTCGAGGTGCGCAATGACGTCGGCTACGGCGGTCTCCGCTGGCTCACGGTCGGGCCGGTCGGACAGCCCGAGACGTCCGTCGTCCTGCATCCGCCCGCGACGGATCCCGGCATCACGGATGCCGAGCGACAGACCATCCTGGAGCTCATCGCGAAGGGCAGCTACGGCGCACTCACTCTCGCGAGCGACGATCTCGACGCTCTCTTCGACCGGCTGGCGGAAGCGGGCGCGGACGTCGTCCAGGAGCCGATGGACCAGCCGTACGGCGTGCGCGACTGCGCATTCCGCGATCCTGCGGGCAATCTCCTCCGTATCAACCAGGCCGGCTGACACTCAGCCACGAACTCCGAGGACCACCATGACCCATGTCGCCGACGGCCACGACCTGATCCGCGTCCAGGGCGCCCGCGAGAACAACCTCAAGGACGTCAGCGTCGACATCCCGAAGCGCCGGCTGACGGTCTTCACCGGCGTCTCCGGCTCGGGGAAGAGCTCGCTCGTGTTCGACACGATCGCCGCCGAATCCCGACGGATGATCGACGAGACGTACAGCGCGTTCGTGCAGGGCTTCATGCCCTCCGTGCCGCGGCCGGACGTCGACGTGCTCGAGGGGCTCACGACGGCGATCATCGTCGACCAGGAGCGTCTGGGAGCCAACCCGCGCTCGACGGTCGGGACGGTGACGGATGCCAACGCGATGCTGCGCATCCTGTTCAGCAAGCTCGGACAGCCGTACATCGGCGGGCCGACCGCGTTCTCCTTCAACATCCCCACCCAGAAGGCCAGCGGCGTCATGACCGGTCCGGGCGGCGAGAAGAAGATCGTCAAGGACGCGATCTATCTCGGTGGCATGTGCCCGCGTTGCGAGGGCAGGGGAGCAGTCTCCGATCTCGACCTGTCGCAGATCGTCGACGAGTCGAAGTCCCTCGACGAGGGCGCCATCATGGTCCCCGGCTACACGGCAGACGGCTGGATGGTGAAGGGCTTCTCGGCGTCGGGCTTCTACCCGGCCGACAAGCCGATCGCGGAGTTCACCGAGAAGCAGCGTCAGCTCTTCCTCTACGGCGAGGTCACGAAGGTGAAGATCTCCGGCATCAACATGACCTACGAGGGGCTGATCCCGAAGATCACCAAGGCGATGCTCTCGAAGGACCTCGATGCCCTGCAGCCGCACATCCGGGCCTTCGTCGAGCGGGTCGCCACGTTCGCGACGTGTCCCGAGTGCGACGGCACGCGGCTCACCGAGGGCGCCCGGTCGTCGAAGATCGAGGGCATCAGCATCGCAGACGCGTGCCGCATGCAGGTCACCGACCTCGCCGCCTGGGTGCGCAGGCTCGACCTGCCCGGCGCCGGGCCGCTGCTCGAGGCTCTCAGCGCGAACCTCGACGCGTTCGTCACCCTGGGCCTGGGCTACCTCAGCCTGGAGCGGCCGTCCGGCACGCTGTCCGGGGGAGAGGCGCAGCGCATCAAGATGCTCCGGCATCTCGGCTCCTCTCTCACCGATGTCACCTACGTCTTCGACGAGCCGACGATCGGTCTGCACCCGCACGACATCCAGCGGATGAACTCGCTGCTGCTGAAGCTCCGCGACAAGGGGAACACGGTGCTCGTCGTCGAGCACAAGCCCGAGACGATCGCTATCGGCGACCACGTCGTGGACCTCGGACCGGGAGCGGGAAGTGCCGGGGGAGAGATCTGCTTCGAGGGCACGGTCGACGGGCTCAAGTCCAGCGGCACGAAGACCGGCACGCATCTCGACGACCGCGCGACGCTGAAGACCACGGTCCGTGATCGGACCGGCGCGATCGAGGTCAGGGGAGCGACGGCGAACAACTTGCAGAACGTCGACGTCGACATCCCGACCGGAGTCCTCACCGTCGTCACCGGCGTCGCGGGGTCAGGCAAGAGCTCGCTGATCCACGGTTCGGTCTCGAAGCTCGACGGCGTCGTGTCGATCGACCAGGGCGCGATCAAGGGCTCGCGCCGCAGCAACCCCGCCACGTATACGGGGCTGCTGGAGCCGATTCGCAAGGCGTTCGCGAAGGCCAACGGCGTCAAGCCCGCACTGTTCAGCGCGAACTCCGAAGGCGCGTGCCCCACGTGCAAGGGAGCCGGTGTGATCATCACCGAACTCGGATTCATGGACACGATCGAGACCCCGTGTGAGGACTGCGGCGGCAAGCGCTTCCAGGCGGCGGTGCTCGAGTACACGCTCGCCGGCAAGGACATCACGCAGGTGCTCGACCTTCCGGTCTCGGAGGCGCGCACGTTCTTCTCCGAGGGCGAGGCGAAGCTCCCGGCCGCGGCGGCGATCCTCGGACGCCTCGAGGATGTCGGGCTGGGCTATCTGTCGCTGGGGCAGCCGCTCTCGACCCTGTCCGGCGGCGAGCGTCAGCGCATCAAGCTCGCCATCCAGATGGGGGAGAAGGGGGACATCTACGTGCTCGACGAGCCCACCACGGGTCTCCACCTGGCCGATGTGCAGAACATCCTCGGGCTGCTGGACCGGCTCGTCGAATCGGGCAAGACGGTGGTCGTGATCGAGCACCACCAGGCGGTCATGGCGCACGCCGACTGGATCATCGACATCGGGCCCGGTGCGGGTCACGACGGAGGTCGTGTGGTGTACGAAGGCACACCGGCCGACCTCGTCGCGGAGAAGTCCACGCTCACCGGAGAGCACCTGGCGGCGTACGTCGGCGCCTAGCCGCCCTCAGAAGGGGAGTGGCGTCTCAGTCCTTGCGGGCCACGATCGTGAAGGTGCAGGGAACGAGGTTGCGCTCCGCTTCGGGCCAGGCGTACCCGCGCGGGACTTCGACCATGCGTGGGCTGAACTGCCACGGAAGGGTACGGCCCTCGTCGAAATGGACGAGATGCAATCCTGCTTTCAGGAGAGCGCCGATGATCTCCGATAGCGGATGCGGCCACTCGTAGGTTCGCGGATGCGCGACCGATCCATTTCCTACGTACGTCGACTCATCGTCCCACTGCTGGGCGCGTCCGTCTCCGAAGTACGGATACCGGATCGTGAGCGTCGACGAGTCCTCATCGAGCGCGTAGAGCGCCGGATGACCATCGCGGATGAAGAAGGTTCCGCCTGCCCGGAGCAAGGCAGCTATCTGAGCGGCCCAGCGATCGAGATCCTCCAGCCACGTGATCGTTCCGATACTCGTGTAGACGACGTCGAAATCGCCGGCGACGGCGGCTCGCGCATCCAGGACGTCTGTCTCGACCCAGGTGGCATCGACACCGGTCCGTCGTGCCAGAGTCTCTGCGACGGCCAACGCAGGCCGTGAGAAGTCGACACCGGTGACGGTGGCGCCTGAACGCGCCAGGGAGACGGTGTCAGTGCCGATGTGGCACTGCAGGTGGCACAGGTCGAGTCCTGACAGGCTCTCGTTCGGAAGGAAGCGCGTGAGCACCGGCAGGTCGTCGCTCACGACGTCGCTGATATGCGTCGGCTCGTCGAACGCATCCAGGCCGTACGCCTGCTCGTGCAGCGGTACGCGGTCGTTCCAGTTCTCCAGATTCGCGCCCCGCGCGGCATCCCAGCCGATCTCGATGTTGCGTCCGTTCACGGTCTGAGCCTATCGACAGCCCCGATCGGGAGAATCGATTTGTAACCGATAATGCACATTATGTCAGATCAAGTGAATCTGACCGGCCAGTCCATCCGTCGGCTCCCCTGGGAGGATAGCCAGATGAACTCCCTTGAACCGATGCTGGTCCCGGAACTCCTCGTGACCGATGTGCAGCGGAGCATCGAGTTCTGGTGCGACCTGTGCGGCTTCGACATCCTGTACCAGCGCGAGCAGGAACGTTTCGCGTACATCGCGCGCAACAACGCGCACGTCATGCTCGAAGAGATCGGTGCCGGGAGAAACTGGGTCACGGGGCCGCTCACTCCCCCGCTCGGCCGCGGCATCAACTTCCAGGTCTCGGTGCCATCTCTCTCGCCGATCCTCGAGGAGCTCGACCGGGCGGGTCATGCTCTGTTCATGGAGCCGGAACGCAAGTGGTATCGCGTCGGAGACGCCGAGGACGCAGGGGTCGAGCAGTTCCTGGTGGCTGACCCTGACGGGTACCTCATCCGGTTCCAGGCAACGCTCGGTCGCCGACCTGTCCGCTGACGAGCACGGTCTGGGTCGTGGCAGCCATCGTCTTGAGCAGCTGCAGCGCGTCATGGCTCGAGCTACCGGGTTCGGCCGTGAGCGCGGTGAGCTGTGCCGTGCCGCCACCCACCACATCGAGTCCGTCGTAATGCAGCGTGAGATCTCCCACGACGTGGTGGTGGAAGCGCTTCACACCAGAGGTGTGCTGCCAAACATCATGCTCACCCCAGAGCCTGCGGAAGTGATCGCTGCGGGTGGACAGCTCCCCCACGAGGTCATGCAAGGGCTTGGAGTGCGGGTCCCGCCCTGCTTCCGTGCGCAGCTGCGCGACATTGATCCGAGCGATCGCGTCCCACTCCGGGTAGAACCGGCGCGCCACAGGCTCCAGGAAGATGAACCGGGCGTAGTTCGGCTGAGCAGTCGTCGAGGTCGAAATGAGCTCGGACATGAGTGCGCCACCGAGATCGTTCCATGCAAGAAGATCGGTCCTGCCGTTGCCGATGAGCGCAGCCGCATCCGCCATCGAGTCGAGCAGCCATTGCAGGCTCTGGGACGGTCGCCATGCTTGCGCATCCCTGCCCGCCCGTTTCGGCCTGTCCCCTGCTCCGGCCTGAGCGGCGAGGTGACGAAGGTGATCGCGCTCGGCATCGTCCAGCATCAGCGCACGCACGAGCCCCTCGAGAACGGCCTCCGACGCTCCCCCGATCGCGCCCCTCTCGAGGCGCGCGTAGTACTCGACGCTCACTCCCGCGAGCGCTGCGACCTCGCCTCGACGGAGACCCGGCACGCGACGGTCGCTGCCGCGCGGGAGTCCGACCCGCTCCGGCTCGACGCGGGCTCGACGCGAGATGAGGAAGTCCCGCACCTCCGACTGGCGATTCATGCATCCACGATATGACCGCGGGGGCGGCGAGTGGGATGCCCTGCGAGGGCGTGTCAGAGCCGGGTCTCCCGCGTGATCCCGTCGGCACGCTCTGCTGGGGCAATGAACTTCTCCCGGCTCGCGACCGCAGCATCCGCTGCGGTTCTCGCCCTCGCCATCGCCCTGTCCGGATGCGGCGGAGCCTCCTCGCCGAGTGTTCCGGTTCATCTCGACGACTCCCCCACTGCCACGCAATTCGCGCAGCTCCTCCCGCAGACGTTCGCGTTCTCCGATCGGCTGGGTGGCGCAGCTGTCGCGAGCATCCGCGTCTCACTCGACACGCCGGTTCTCGACACTATTGCCGAGTACACCGCCGGCGACGTCGCGTACCGGGCCGATGACTCATCCGTCTATGTCCTGCTCAGCGATGGCGTAGCTCCATCGGATGTCGGTCTAGTCCTGCTCGGTCGCGTTGACGATCTCGCACCGTTCTGGGCCTGCCCTCGGACCTGCGAGGTGGCCCTCACGGTTGGATGAGGCGGCTCTTCCCTACTCCTCCGCGGCTCCACCCCTAGTGTGGAGCCATGAGCGAACACAACCCGCTGATTCCCGCCGGCTACGACATCGCGTGGTCGCTCATCGCGTTCGTGACGTTCGCGCTCACCGTGGTGGCGATCGTGAGCCTGATGCGGATCGCACGACGTCTGACGACGACTCAAGCAGTCGTCTGGGTCGTCGTCGTCGTGTTCGTCCCGGTCCTCGGTCCCCTGTCATGGCTGTTCGTCGGTCGCCGGTCCGTGGCGGGTCCCGGCGAGTCTCCGACTCGCTGAGTCAGAGGACCTCCTCGCCTCCGCCATCCAAGATCTGCCGCAGGACGTCACGCGAGATCATCTCGCGCTGACCGTCTGCCCATTCCTCGAGACGCAGCGCAAGGTGAAGCGAGTCGAGATACTCGATCGCCTTCTCCAGCCTCGGCACCACGGTGATGTGCTCATCCCCGAACAGCGACACCGTGTAGACGGGCTCCCCCGCGTGGATCGACTCGCGGAGCTCGACGGTCGATCGCCCGGTGATCCGGTACAGCGCCTTCAGGGTGTCAGCGGGCAGCTCCCGCACATCCACGAGCGTCAGGGAGATGGCGTTGTCCGGCGAAGTCATGCCTCCATCTCACCAGACGCGCGGTCAGTGCGTCGACCACACCCCGAGCTCGTTGCCGCTGGGGTCGGTGAAGTGCAGCCGACGGCCGCCGGGGAACTCGTACGGGCCGAGGACCACCGCTCCCCCGGCGTCGACGATCCGCGCGGCCGTCGCGTCGAGATCGTCCGAGTACAGCAGCACGAGGGGTCCGCCGGACGGGCGTGGCTCGTCGGCCAGGGCCAGACCGCCGACCTCCGACCCATCGGCGTGCGGAGAGGCTATCCCCGCATAGCTCGGACCGTAATCGACGAAGCTCCAATCGAAAGCGCTGCTGTAGAAGCGCTTGGCCGCATCGAGATCGGTCACGGTGAGTTCGACGTAGTCGAGGGAATGATGAACGGGTGAGGGCGTCATGTCGACACGGTAGCGCGAGCATCCGACATCCGTCTCGTACCCTGGTCGCATGACCGACTCGAGGATCGTGCGCGTCCGCGGAGGGAAGGTCGAACCCACGGGCTCCTGGGTGTACCTCTGGGTCGACGAGCGCGACGGTTCGGTCGTCTACGTGGGCGCGACGTCCTATGACCCCGAGCTCCGCACCCACCTCCACCTCGCGTCCGACGACCCCGCGCTCGCGCGGATCCGAGAGCACGTGCCGGATGCGGACGAGCGCGACCTCGACGTCCACTCGTTCCCTCTCCCCACGGCCGTCTCCCGCTCTGCGGTGAGAGACATCCTGTTCGAGCATTGGCGCGGACGCACGGTGCAGGATCCCGCCGATGCGCACGCCGAGCTCCGGGCCTCCGTGCGGCTCGCGACGGAGCAGGTCCTCGAGCAGGAGTAGCGTGGAAGGGTGACCCAGGTTCCCCTCTCCCCCGCGGCGAACCCCGGGTGGAAGGCCTGGACGATCTGGTCGGTGGGTGTCGCCGCGTACGTCCTCGCCATCACGAACCGTACGTCGCTCGGTGCGGTCGGCGTCGACGCGGCGGACCGCTTCCAGGCGGATGCCTCGACCCTCGCCCTCTTCGCGGTGGTGCAGCTCGCCGTCTACGGCGGAATGCAGATCCCGATCGGCATCCTGCTCGACCGCTACGGGTCACGCCCGATCATGACCGTCGGCATGTTCCTGATGGCGGCCGGCCAGCTGACGATGGCCCTCTCCCCCAGCATCGGCGTGGCGATCTTCGCCCGCATCCTCCTCGGCGCCGGCGATGCCGCGATCTTCCCTGCCGTGCTGCGTCTCGTGGCCACCTGGTTCCCTGCCCAACGCGGGCCGCTCATGGTGCAGTTCACGGGGATCATCGGCCAGGCGGGTCAGCTCATCGCACTCGTCCCTCTCGCCGCTCTCCTGCACGCCACCACCTGGACCATCACGTTCGGGAGCGTCGCAGGGCTCGGCGTGCTGTTCACCCTGCTCGTCGCACTCGTCATCCGCAACCACCCCGCTGAACGCGGTGCCGACGTCACCGTCGACACCGACACGGGAGTGATCCGGGTCGTCACCTCCTCGATCGACACCGGTGTCGGCATCCGTGCGGCCTGGGCGCATCCCGGCACCCGCCTCGCATTCTGGTCGCACTTCACCACCCCGTTCGCCGGCACCGCGTTCATCCTGTTGTGGGGCATGCCGTTCCTCACGGCGGCGCAGGGACTCGACACCGCGCACGCCGCAGGGATCATCTCGGTG
>JAZBLS010000135.1:0-9096 GCA_037033365.1 Actinomycetota bacterium
TCTCTTGCGCGTGGGGGACATTTCAATTTCCGTCGACGAGGTGCGGCGGGTGGCGACGAAGATGAGCGATGTCGTGCCGGACCTGTCGCAACTGCGGGACTTTTCCGTTGCCGACCAGCCCGACCTGAGTCTTGCTGTGGCGGAGTTCGTCGGGTGCATGAACGACTGCACCGCGGAGCGTCAGCGCGGTGTCGACGCGCTCGTGACCGGACTCCGTGAGGTGGCGGACATGTTCGAGAGCATGGATGCCGACGCCCAGGCCGACGTGAGAGCGCTGGGTGCCGTCGAGGGGTGGACCGTCGAGTGACCGCCGAACTCGGAAGCACTCGGGACCCGTCCCTGTTGATCCCCGGTGACGTCGGCGAGCTTCATGGTGCCGCAGCCGCGTGGCGGGCGCGCGCTGAGAGCGCGCAGGATGTGGGTTCGGCGCTTCACTCGATGCGAACGGTTCCCGACTGGGCCGGGGAAGCGGCCGATGCGTACGAGACCCGCGCGGGCACGGTGGCATCCGGGTGGACCGCCATGGCAACGGTCTTCCGCGCCGGCCAGTCCGCGCTCGAGGACGTCGCGGCCGCGATTGACGCCGCGCGCGCCAAGGCGGGAGACGCGATCGATCTCTGGGACCAGGCTGAAGCCCTCGATGCGGCAGCGTTCCAGGACGCGCCTGCTGAATCGACCGGCTGGCTCGGGCCCGACCGGCGAGCTTTCCTGGGGTCCGCGCCGCGGGCCGAAGCGCGGGCGGTCCTCGCCGATGCGCGCACCGCGCTGAGCATTGCGACGCAGAAGGCCGCGGCGGCGCTTCGTGCCGCGATCGCCGCGCCCGGGCTCGGTGCGGATGAATGGGCGGCCATTTTGACCGGCTGCGCGAACTCCAGCCAAGTGCTCGATGCGCTCGCGGGTGCGGATGCCGCCAGCCTTGCGGCCCTTCTTCGGGCGCGACCGAGTCTCGCCGGAGTCCTCGCCCAGGCGGAGCCCGCCACCGTCGCACCGTGGTGGGCGCAACTCGACGACTCTCAGAGGGACGCTCTCATCCACGCGGCTCCTGCGATCATCGGCAACCTCGGGGGAGTGGCCTATGCGGCTCGCGACGAGGCGAACCGCATCTGGCTCGAGGACCAGCTGGCCGCCGCCCGCGCGGCGTTGGCGGAGGCGGAAAGGCCCCCGACGTACGACGAGATCCTCGGCGGCTACGCCGCGGCCCAGGCATATGCCGAGCGGCTCGACCAGGTACGTTCCCGGGTGAAGGGTTTGGAGGACATCGAATCGTCGCTGGCGTCGCCCGACGGGGGTACCCCTCGACACCTCATCACCCTCACGGCGGACTCGCCCCCTCTCGCCGCGGTCTCCATCGGCGACCTCGACACAGCCGACAACATCACCTACGCGATTCCGGGGATGGGTACCACGACTGAAGGTATGGGGGGATGGGCGCGTGCCGCTCAGAACCTCGTCGACCAACAAGACCGTGCTGATTCAGGTCGGACTCACGCGACGGTCGCGTGGATCGGGTACCAGACACCGCCCATCCCGATCGCGGAGGGCGGTTTTGAGGTGATGCACAACGACCTTGCCGACGCGGGCGCGTCGAATCTTGCCAGAGACCTGCGTTCTCTCGACAGCGTTAATTCCGCGGCTCAGGTCAGCGTGGTGGCGCATTCCTACGGGACGACCACGGCATCTTTGGCGCTTACGCGAGATGACGTTCACGTCGATGCCTTCGTAACGCTGGGCTCAGCGGGTCTGCCCGCGAACGTCGATTCGGCTGCGGACGTGCACGCGGGCTTGGTGTTCTCAGGACAGGCTCAGGATGTCTGGGCAATTGACCCAGCTCACGGGGATCAATGGGCTTGGACCGGCCGCCTGTCTCCTGAACACCCGATCAATCCGATTGACCCCGAGTTCGGCTCGCATTCGTTCAGCGTCGCCGGTGATGGGACGTTGCGTGCGGTCACCGACCATGGCGCGGTCACGTCCGACGAGGGGGGTTATCTTGACAAGCAGACGGAGGCGCTTCGAAACGTGGCCCTCGCGACGACCGGCCACGGGAACCTCGTGTCTCCCTACATGCCGCCGGCTCCGACCCCGCTGCAGAAGGCATTGATCGAAGGAATGACGAATGGTGTTGCGGACTAGTCGCCCGGTACTTCTCCCCGCCCTGGGGGTGCTTGTGGCGCTCTCGCTGGTTGGCCTGCCCGGATGTGCGCAATTGAAAGAAGACAAAATGACTCCTGCCGAAGCGCGTGACGCTCTCGTCACCACCATCGAAGACAGCGCAGCCAAACTCGATGCCACGGGATGGAACCGCGATCACGCGCCCGAGGTCGGCGATTGCGACGGCCAGCAGGGCGAGCGCGCCAATTTCACCTACGGCTACGGCGCGCCTGCTCCCGATAGCGATCGAGGTGCGGACGCGAAGATCATCGCGGACTATTGGACGTCTCTCGGTATGCAGGTGCGAGTCGTCGATACCCCCCTGTACGTCGTGTACGCGTCCGGCGGCCCCGTAGCGGGTCTGTCCTTTTCGACGGCTCCCGGTGATTACTACATCGCCGGCACCTCCCTCTGCGTCCCCGGTGATGCCGCCGACATTCGCAAGCAGGACAACGGCTGACCACCACTGGGCAGGGCGATCAGGTGTCCTCTTATGTGGCGCCCGGGCCCACCCCGCTTCAGCGAGCGATCATCGAAGGGTTGACCAGTGGATAGGCGCACGCGAGGACATGCAGGCCGTGCCGTTTGCGCGGTTCTGGCGAGCTCGATGGTGATCATGTTGTCGTCGTGTGCGACTTCTGAGGGAGACACTATGAGTCCTGAACAAGCCCGCGACACGCTTGTATCCACCGTGGAGGAGACTTCGACCGTGCTCGATGTTTCAGGCTGGGCATGGACAGGGGCCCCCGAAGTCGGCAACTGTGGAGACCGGCCGGGTGAACGCGCGAACTACAACTACGGTTACAGCGCGCCACCGCAGTCCCGGGACTTTGCGGCAGACGCGCAGAAGGTCGCAGAGCACTGGAAGTCACTCGGCATGGAGGTTCGCGTTGTAGACAGCCCGTCGGTCGTCGTGTATGCAACGGGCGGACCCGTTGAGGGTTTGTCCTTCTCGACTGGGCCCGGTAATTACTACATCTTCGGTACCTCGCTGTGTGTTCCGGGTGACGCCTCAGAACTGCGCAAAAAAGACAACGGCTGAGCTTTCAACCGGCGCCCTGGTAGCGCAGAAAGATGGGCGTACGTGACGTCGTTTAGGGCATCCCTCGCAGTCCGTGGCGCGGCCTCATCCGTCACCGTCCTGGTCGCCGGTCTCCTTTTGACGTCCTGCGTGGCCTCGCTCGAGGCCACCGTGAGCGCGGATGAAGCGCGCGACTCTCTCGTCAGCACGGTCGAGGACAGCGCCGCGCAGCTCGATGTTGCGGGATGGTCTCGAAGCCACGCCCCCGAGGTGGGCGACTGCGGCCCGGGGAGCGGCGACAAAGCGAACTACTCCTATACCTACGGTGCCCCCGCGCCCGACAGTGATCGCGAGGCGGACGCGCGGAGGGTCGCCGACTATTGGCGCTCACTGGGCATGGAAGTCCGTCTGGTCGAAGGCCCTGCATACGTGGTGTACGGCAGCGGCGGTCCCGTTGAGGGGCTTACCTTCTCGACTGGTCCGGGCAGGTACTTCATCGCCGGCGAGTCCCTCTGCGTCCCCGGCGACGCCGCCGAGCTTCGCAAGCAGGACAACGCGTGACGAACTGTTCCCGATTTTCTTCGCACTCGAGGGAGGGTCACGTTGTGCGCGCAGCCACTTTCACACGTGTCGCCGTTGGAGTGACGTTGTGCATCGCCGCCATCTCGGCGTCCGGCTGCGCGGCCGGGCAGGCTTCCTCGTTGAGCCCTGATCAGGCCCGTGGCGCGCTCGTATCGACTGTCGAGAACACCTCCAAGATCCTCGACGTTGACGGTTGGACCTGGGACGGGGCGCCGGAGGTCGGAAACTGCGGGCAGCGCAGCGGCGAGCGCGTGAACTACACCTACGGCTATGGCGCCCCGCCGCCCGATGGAGACCGAGCTGCCGACGCGAAGAAGGTTGCCGATCATTGGCGCTCGCTGGGGATGGACGTCCGGACGGTGGAGAAGCCGGTGGTTGTGGTCTATGCAACAGGTGGGCCCGTCGAAGGGCTTTCATTCTCCACGGGTCCCGGGGATTACCACATCGCCGGCACCTCCCTCTGCGTCCCCGGCGACGCCGCCGAGATGCGCAAGCAGGACAACGGCTGAACATCTCACGGCGCCCGCCGAAGCTCCGCTAGGCTGACCCCACAAGTCCACACCGGCCCCATGATCGATGCGGGAGAGCTCCGGCGAACGCAGCCGGGCACCGAAGGAGCAAGCCTCCCCGCCAATCTCTCAGGTACGCGTACCGCGAGGGCCCGGCCACTCTGAAAAGCGATTTCGAGCGAAGCGAGAAATCGGGTTGAGCGAGGGCGTCCGCGCCCGAGTCGAAACCCTGGTGAGGCAGGCTCCGCGTGTCTCTCCGTTCTCGAAGGTCCGTCGAGCGAAGCCCGACGACCGAGTCCCGGTCCCGTCGGCGAAGCCCGACGACCCGAGTTCCGAAATCCGCCGACGGTGAAAGCCCCCTCACAAGGGTGAAGCTCTCAGGCCCATGACAGAGGGGGAGTTCCGAGGAGCGGCGATGCCGCCGTTCCGCCCGTCCAGCCCGGGAGAACTCCATGTCCGACCCCCGCTACACCCCGCTCCGCGATCGCCACGAGGCGCTCGGCGCATCCTTCACCGACTTCGGCGGATGGCAGATGCCGGTCCGCTACACGTCCGACCTCGCCGAGCACCACGCCGTCCGGCAGTCCGCGGGCATCTTCGACATCTCGCACATGGCGGAGTTCACGGTGCGCGGCGCCGCTGCGGCCGCCTACCTCGACCACGCGCTCGCCGGCAGGCTCTCGGCTCTCGCGGTAGGCAAGGCGAAGTACTCGCTGCTCCTCGCCGAGACCGGCGGGATCATCGACGACGTGATCGTCTACCGCCTGCAGGACGACGACTACCTGGTCATCTCCAACGCCGGGAACCGGGATGCCGTGCGCGAGGCGCTGCTCGAGCGCACGACCGGCCACGACGTCGTCGTCTCGGACGTGTCCGACGACTACGCGCTGATCGCGGTGCAGGGTCCGCACGCCGAGGCCATCCTCTCCGCCACCGAGGGCATCGACGACGTCAGCATCCCGTGGGCCGAGCAGCGCTACTACGCGTGGGCGTCCGCGACGTTCGAGGGCGCTCCGCTGCTCCTCGCCCGCACCGGGTACACCGGCGAGGACGGGTTCGAGCTCCTCGTCCCGTCGGCGTTCGCCGGGGCCCTGTGGGACGCCGTGCTCGTCGCGGGTCAGCCGTCGGGTCTCATCCCCGCGGGCCTCGCCGCGCGTGACACGCTCCGCCTCGAGGCCGGCATGCCGCTCTACGGCCACGAGCTGAACCTCGACACGAAGCCGGCTCAGGCCGGTCTCGGCCGTGTCGTGGTGACCGCGAAGGAGAGCTTCGTCGGCCAGGACGCGGTGGAGCCGGCATCCGACGCTCCCGTCCTGGTCGGACTCGTCGCCGAGGGCAAGCGCGCGGGTCGCGCGGGCTACGCGGTCGTCGACGCAGACGGCGCGACGCTCGGCGAGATCACGAGCGGCGCTCTCAGCCCCACGCTCGGCCATCCGATCGCGATGGCCTACCTGACCCCGTTTTCCGCGGAAGCCGGAACCGCAGTATTCCTTGATGTGCGGGGGACCAGGATCCCCGCGACCGTGACCGCCCTGCCTTTCTATCGGAGGACCGCATGACCGACCTGACCACCCTCAAGTACAGCGAAGAGCACGAGTGGGTCGCCGTCGACGGCGCCGTGGCGACCGTCGGGATCACCGACTTCGCGGCCGACGCCCTCGGTGACATCGTGTTCGTCGAGCTCCCCGCCGTCGGCGCGACCTTCGGCCGCGGCGACGTGTTCGGCGAGGCGGAGTCGACCAAGTCGGTCTCCGAGCTCTACGCCCCGGTCGCCGGCACGGTGACGGAGATCAACCAGACCGTGGTCGACGACCCGGCGCTGCTGAACTCCTCGCCGTTCGAGGACGCGTGGCTGATCAAGGTCGAGATCGTCGACGGCGCGCTCGACGGTCTGCTCGACCGCGACGCCTACGTCGCGCACACGGAGGGCTGATCGACCCGTGGTCTCCTTCGCCGATCGTCACATCGGAACCACCGAGTCCGCGCAGCGTCAGATGCTCGACGCGCTCGGGATCGACCTCGACCTCGAGGACGCGCATCACGTCGAATCGCTCATGCGCCAGGCCGTGCCGCGCTCGATCTTCACGGCCGAGTCCGCGGAGTCCGTGATCCCGCGGGCCGCGAGCGAGACGGAGGCGCTCGCTGATCTCCGTGCTCTCGCCGCGCGGAACACGGTGAGCCGCCCGATGATCGGCCTCGGGTACTACGGCACGATCACGCCCCAGGTGATCCAGCGCAACGTGCTCGAGAACCCGTCCTGGTACACCGCGTACACGCCCTACCAGCCCGAGATCTCGCAGGGCCGGCTCGAGGCCCTGATCAACTTCCAGACGATGGTGGCCGAGCTCACCGGGCTGACGACGGCCAACGCGTCGATGCTCGACGAGTCCACGGCGGTCGTCGAGGGGATGCTGCTGGCGCGCCGCGCGTCGAAGACGACCACGAACGTGTTCGTCGTCGACGCCGATGCCCTCCCGCAGACCAAGGCCCTGCTCGAGACCAGGGCGGATGCCGTCGGCATCGAGCTCGTATCGGTCGACTTCGCCGCGGGGGAGGAGCTCCCCTCCGAGCTGTTCGGCGTGTTCGTGCAGTACCCCGGTGCGTCGGGCCGGGTCTGGGACCCCACCGCCGTGATCGATGCGGCGCACCTCGCCGGCGCGATCGCGGTCGTCGCGGCCGACCTCCTCGCCCTCACCCTCATCGCGTCGCCCGGCTCGCTGGGCGCGGACGTCGCGGTCGGGACGACGCAGCGGTTCGGAGTCCCGATGGGCTTCGGCGGCCCGCACGCCGGCTATATGGCCGTGCGGGCGGGGCTCGAGCGGCAGCTGCCCGGACGTCTGGTCGGAGTCTCGGTCGATGCCGACGGCCGGCCCGCCTACCGCCTGTCGCTGCAGACCCGCGAGCAGCACATCCGTCGCGAGAAGGCGACGAGCAACATCTGCACAGCCCAGGTGCTCCTCGCCGTCATGGCCTCGATGTACGCGGTCTATCACGGACCCGACGGTCTGCGGGCGATCGCGGCGGAGGTGGCCGCGAAGGCCGTGCTGCTGCGCGACTGGCTCGCCGACGCGGGCGCGGAGACCGTGCACGCCGACTTCTTCGACACCGTGCAGGTGCGCGTACCCGGACGGGCGGCTGAGCTCGCCGCACAGGCCCACGACGACCTCGGCATCCTGCTCCGGGTCGCGGACGCCGACACGATCGGCATCTCGGTCGACGAGACCACGACGCTGGGCGAGCTGCACCAGGTCGCCCAGCTGTTCGGCGGCAAGGGGCAGCGCGCGTTCGGCTTCTTCGCATCCGGCTCGCACGGCGCTCTCCCCGAGGCGCTCCTGCGTCAGGACGAGTACTTGACGCATCCGGTCTTCCACGCGCACCGCAGCGAGACCGCGATGATGCGCTATCTGAAGAGCCTCGCGGATCGCGACTACGCGCTCGACCGCGGCATGATCCCGCTCGGGTCCTGCACGATGAAGCTCAACGCGGCCACCGAGATGGCGGCGATCACGTGGCCGGAGTTCGCCGGCATCCACCCGTTCGCTCCGCGCTCCGACGTGGGCGGCTATCTCGAGCTGATCGACCAGCTCGAGGCCTGGCTCGCCGAGGTCACCGGCTACGACGCGGTGTCGCTGCAGCCGAACGCCGGTTCGCAGGGCGAGCTCGCCGGCCTCCTCGCGATCCGCGGCTACCACCTCGCGAACGGCGATGCGCAGCGGACGATCTGCCTGATCCCCTCCTCGGCGCACGGTACGAACGCGGCCTCCGCCGTGCTCGCCGGCATGAAGGTCGTCGTGGTGGCGTGCGATGAGCTCGGCAACGTCGACCTCGACGACCTGCGGGCGAAGATCGCCCTGCACGCCGACGACCTGTCGGCGCTGATGATCACGTACCCGTCGACCCACGGCGTCTACGAGCACGACGTGATCGAGATCACGAGCGCCGTGCACGACGCGGGAGGACAGGTCTACGTCGACGGCGCGAACCTCAACGCGCTCCTCGGCTACGCCCGGTTCGGGGACCTCGGCGGAGACGTCTCGCACCTCAACCTGCACAAGACCTTCGCGATCCCGCACGGTGGCGGCGGGCCCGGCATCGGGCCGGTCGCGGCCAAGGCGCACCTCGCACCCTTCCTGCCCTCGCACCCGCTCGCGCAGCGCGCCGAGCACGCGGGCGGGTTCGTGTTCGAGGGCGGCCCGGTGTCGGCCGCGCCCTACGGCTCGGCCGGGGTCCTGCCGATCTCGTGGGCGTACGTGCGCATGATGGGCGCAGACGGACTCCGTCGCGCCACGGCGGCGGCGGTCCTGTCGGCGAACTACATCGCGGCGCGCCTGGGCGAGCACTACCCGGTGCTCTACACCGGCGAGAACGGTCGGGTCGCGCACGAGTGCATCCTCGACCTCCGCCCGCTCAAGGAGGCCACGGGGATCACGGTCGACGACGTCGCGAAGCGCCTCATCGACTACGGATTCCACGCGCCGACCATGTCGTTCCCCGTCGCGGGCACCCTCATGGTCGAGCCGACCGAGTCGGAGGACCTCGGCGAGATCGAGCGGTTCATCGAGGCCATGATCATGATCAAGGCCGAGGCGGATGCCGTGGCCGCAGGCCGTTGGCCGACGGACGACAACCCGCTGGTCAACGCCCCGCACACCGCGGTCTCACTGATCGCGGGGGAGTGGACGCACGCCTACACGCGCGAGGAGGCCGCCTACCCGGTGCACGCCCTGGTCGCCGGGAAGTACTGGCCGCCGGTCCGCCGCATCGATCAGGCCTACGGCGACCGCAACCTGGTGTGCGCGTGCCCGCCCATCGAGGCGTTCGCCTGACGCGAGC
>JAZBLS010000136.1:0-8730 GCA_037033365.1 Actinomycetota bacterium
GAAGCGCTCCGGGGCGTGGGTCGCGGCGACGAGGGCGCGCAGCTCCTCGAGCGTCGCGGGTGCCGCGCCGAGCGCTCGCGCCTGCACGAGCACGTTCCCCAGTGCGGTGGCCTCGACGGGGCCGGCAAGCACGGGAAGACCCGTGCGGTCGGCCGTCGCCTGGCAGAGGAGGCGATTGAGAGAGCCTCCTCCGACCAGATGGATGCTGTCGAGCTCGCGTCCGGAGAGGTCGGCCGCCGTCTGCACCGCTCTCGCGAATGCCGCGGCGATCGACTCGACGATCGCCCGGGCGAACGCGGGCCGGGTCGAGGGCGCCGCGTCTCCGAGGAGGGCCGAGATCCGCGCCGGCATGTCGCCGGGAGCAGCGAGACTCGGGTCGTTCGCGTCGAACAGCGGCGCCTCGTCCGTGACGGCCGCAGCCTGGGCGAGCAGGGTGGGGAGGTCGATCGACGAGCCGTCCTCCTGCTCCCACTCGCGCACGGTCTCACTGAGCAACCACAGCCCCGTGACGTTGTGGAGGAAGCGGTAGCGTCCGTCCACGCCGAGCTCGTGCGTGAAGTTCGCCTCGCGCGCGGCATCCGTCAGCACCGGGTCCGTGAGCTCGACGCCCACGAGCCCCCAGGTGCCGCACGAGATATACGCGGAGTGCGGCGTCGACAGCGGCACAGCGACGACGGCGGATGCCGTGTCGTGCGAGCCGACCGCGATCACCGGCAGCTCGGCGCCGATGCGCTCCACAAGCTCGGAGCGGAGCTTCCCGATCACGGCACCCGGGTCGACGAGCGTCGGGAGGATCCGCGACGGGATGCCGAGGCTGTCGGCCAGGTCCGCATCCCACTCCCCGCTCGTGACTCCGAGGAGTCCGGTCGTCGAGGCGTTGGTGCGCTCGGCGACGGCGACGCCGGTGAGGAGGAACGCGATGAGGTCGGGGATCAGCAGCGCGGCATCCGCCTCGGAGAGACGCGTGTCGACCCGGTACTGGTACAGCGTGTTGAACGGCAGGAACTGCAGCCCGTTGCGCTGATACAGCTCGGCGAACGACGAGATCGCGTGCACCTCGTCGACCCCGCGCTCGCTGCGGGCATCGCGGTAGTGGAACGGCTCGGTGAGCAGCTCCCCGTCTGCGAGCAGGCCGTAGTCCACGGCCCAGGAGTCGATGCCGATGCTCTCGATGCCCGGTTCGCGTCGCACGGCCTCGGCGAGACCCTCGACGACGTGCTCGTAGAGCGCGCCGAAGTCCCAGTGCAGACCGTCCTCGCGTTCGACGGGTCCGTTCGGGAAGCGGGATACGAGCTCGAGGTCGAGCCGCCCATCGCCGATGCGCCCGATCATGACCCGGCCGCTCGTGGCACCGAGGTCGACGGCGGCGACCGTGCGGACGGTCATCGGGAGACCTCGGGGCGTTTCGTCTCGCTCCGCTCGCTCAACGGGCGGGGGGTCCGCTCGCTCAACGGGCGGGGTGAGCGGGATGCGCGGATCGTCATCGCAGGAACGCCGCCGCCACACCGGAGTCGACGGGGATGTGCAGTCCGGTCGTGCGGCTGAGCTCGGGGCCCGTGAGCACGTACACCGCGTCGGCGACGTTCTCGGGGACGACCTCGCGCTTGAGGATCGTGCGGTTCGCGTAGAACTGGCCGAGGTCCTCCTCCGCGACGCCGTAGGTCGCGGCGCGGTTGGCGCCCCAGCCGGAGGCGAAGATGCCGGAGCCGCGGACGACGCCGTCGGGGTTGATGCCGTTCACGCGCACGCCGTACTCGCCGAGCTCGACGGCCAGCAGACGCACCTGGTGAGCCTGGTCGGCCTTGGTCGCCGAGTAGGCGATGTTGTTCGGGCCTGCGAAGACGGAGTTCTTCGAGGAGATGTAGATGATGTCTCCGCCGAGCTTCTGGTCGATCAGGACCTTCGCTGCGGCCTTCGAGACGAGGAACGAGCCCTTGGCCATGACGTCGTGCTGCAGATCCCAGTCCTTCTCGGTGGTCTCCAGCAGCGGCTTCGACAGCGAGAGGCCGGCGTTGTTGACGACGAGGTCGACGCCGCCGAACGCCAGGACCGCCTCGTTGAGTGCGGCCTGCACGGCATCCGCGTCTGCGACGTTGGCGGCGACGCCGATCGCGACGTCGGTGCTCCCCAGCTCGGCTGCGGCTGCCTGGGCCTTCTCGAGGTCGAGGTCGGCGACGACGACGCACGCGCCCTCGGCGGCCAGTCGCACGGCGATCGCCTTGCCGATGCCGCTCGCGGCACCCGTCACGAGGGCGATGCGGCCCTGGTGCGACTTCGGCTTCGGCATCCGCTGCAGCTTGGCCTCCTCCAGCGCCCAGTACTCGATGCGGAACTTCTCGGCATCGGAGATGGGGGAGTAGGTCGAGAGCCCCTCGGCACCGCGCATGACGTTGATGGCGTTGACGTAGAACTCTCCGGCGACGCGGGCGGTCTGCTTGTTCGCACCGTAGGAGAACATGCCGACGCCGGGAATGAGCACGATGAGCGGGTCCGCACCGCGGATCGCGGGCGACTCCGCGGTCGCGTGCGCGTCGTAGTACGCCTGGTAGTCGGCGCGGTACTCGGCGTGCAGCTCGTGGAGGCGGGCGATCTGCTCGTCGACAGAGGCTGTGACGGGCAGGTCGAGGATCAGCGGCTTGACCTTGGTCCGCAGGAAGTGGTCGGGGCAGCTGGTGCCGAGGGCCGCCAGCTCCGGTGCGCGCTCCGAGGCGAGGAAGTCGAGGACGACATCGGCGTCGGTGAAGTGGCCGACCTGCGGGCGGTCCTGCGAGGCGATGCCGCGGATGGTCGCGGCGAGTGCGGCCGCGCGCTCGCGGCGCTCGGCCTCGGGCAGGGCCTCGAAGCCCGCACGCACGCCGCCGAAGGGCTGCGCCTTGCCGTTGGCCTCGATGTAGGCGGCGGCGGTGTCGATGATCCACAGGGAGTTGGACTCCGCCTCCTCCGAGGTGTCGCCCCACGCGGTGATGCCGTGGCCGCCGAGGATGGTGCCGATCGCCTGCGGGTTCTTCTCCTTGATCGCGGCGATGTCGAGCCCGAGCTGGAAGCCGGGGCGACGCCACGGCACCCAGACCACCTTGTCGCCGAAGATCTTCGAGGTGAGCTCTTCGCCGTCGGCCGCGGTCGCGATCGCGATGCCCGAGTCGGGGTGCAGGTGGTCGACGTGCGCGGCATCCACGAGCCCGTGCATCGCCGTGTCGATCGAGGGAGCGGCGCCGCCCTTGCCGTGCAGCGTGTAGTCGAACGCCGCGACCATCTCGTCCTCACGGTCCACGCCCGGATAGACGTCGACGAGTGCGCGCATGCGGTCGAGGCGGAGGACCGCGAGGCCCTGCTCCTTCAGTGTGCCGAGGTCTCCACCGGAGCCCTTGACCCACATCAGCTCGACCGGCTGCCCCGTCACGGGATCGGTGTCGGTGCCCTTCGCCGAGGTGTTGCCCCCGGCGTAGTTCGTGTTCTTGGGGTCGGCGCCGAGGCGGTTCGACCGCTCGATGAGGGTGGCGGCGGTGGGGTTGGTCATGGCTGTTCCTTGTTCTCTGGAGAAGTGGCGAGGATGCGTGCGGCGAAGCGGTCGATGGATGCTGTCGCCGCCTGGTGCTCAGGGCGATTCAGGTGGCCGTGGCGGGTGCCGGGCTCGGTGGAGACGTCGACGTCGACGCGGGCGTCGCGCAGCGAGGCGGCGTACGCCTCACCCGAGACGCGCAACTCGTCGACGTCGTCGTTGATCATGATGGTCGCGGGGAAGCCGCGGAGCTGGTCGACGGATGCCGTGCCGGGGACGGCGTAGATCTCGGCGCTCTCGACCGGGCCGCCGAGGTAGTTCTCGTACATGACCCGCACAGGATCGGGACCGAAGAGGTCGGCCTCGGGGTCGGCATCGAGTGCGGCGCGCAGGGCGGCGTCCGGCTCTCCCTGCACGGCGTGCAGGGTCGGATACGCGAGCACGGCGAGGGCGGGGACGGGACCGCCGACGTGGCTGAGCCGGAGTGCCGCACCGGTCGCGAGGTTGCCCCCGGCGCTCGCACCGCCGATCGACCACGGGCCCTCGGCGAGACCTGAGTCGACGGCCCACCGGAAGACGGCCTCGACCTCGTCGGAGGCGACCGGGTAGTGCACGCCCGCGCGTTCGGGGGCGTCCGCCTGCTCGGTCCACGTGCGGGGGAACGGTGCGAGCGCGTAGTCGACCGAGACCACGGCGATGCCGCGGTCGGCGAACGCCTGCCCGACCCAGTGGGCCTCCGGCATGTCGAGCTCTCCTGCGGCGAACCCTCCTCCGTGGACCCAGACGAGTCCGGGGCCCGCGGGGTTCTCCGGCGTGTACACGCGCACGCGCAGCGGGCCGTGCGGTCCGTCGAGCAGTCGGTCGTCACTCACTCGAATCATCCTTCCCTGCCTACAGACCGTCTATTCATGCCGAACGGCAGAAACAGACGGTCCATTTCGGTCATTCGGCACAAACAGACGGTCGGGAGGGGGGTCAGGCGCCCCAGCCGGCCTGCACGCCGCCGACGCGCTCGGCGGCGATCTTCTGCTGGTAGCCGGACTCGGCGTAGGCCTTCATCGGATCGGCGGCGAGTCCGCGGCTCTCGCGCCACTCGGCGAGGGCGGGACGCACGTCGGTGTAGAACGCGTCCATGAACACGGCGTTGGCCGCGAGCACGTCGCCCGACTTCTGCGCGGCGGTGAGCGCGTCGCGGTCGACGAGCAGCGCGCGCGCCGTCATCTCCTGCACGTTGAGCACCGAGCGGATCTGGCCGGGGATCTTGTCCTCGACGTTGTGGCACTGGTCGAGCATGAACGCCACGTCGGGGTTGTTCAGACCGCCGCCTCGGACGACCTCGAACAGGATGCGGAACAGCTGGAACGGGTCGGCCGCGCCGACGATGAGGTCGTCGTCGGCGTAGAAGCGCGAGTTGAAGTCGAACGAGCCGAGCTTGCCGAGGCGCAGCAGCTGCATGACGATGAACTCGATGTTCGTGCCGGGGGCGTGGTGGCCCGTGTCGAGGCACACCGACGCCTTGTCGCCGAGCGAGACGACCTGGGCATACGACGTGCCCCAGTCCGGAACATCGGTGTGGTAGAACGCCGGCTCGAAGAACTTGTACTCGAGCACCAGACGCTGCTCGTCGCCGAGGCGCGCGTAGATGGTCTGCAGCGACTCCTGCAGGCGGTCCTGGCGGCCGCGCATGTCGGCCTGACCCGGGTAGTTGGAGCCCTCGGCGAGCCAGATCTTGAGGTCGCGGCTGCCCGTGGCATCCATGATGTCGATGCAGGCGAGGTGGTGGTCGATCGCCTTCTGGCGGATCGCGGCGTCCTCGTGCGTCAGCGCGCCGAACTTGTAGTCGTCGTCCTGGAACGTGTTGGAGTTGATCGTGCCCAGCTCGACGCCGAGGTCCTGGGCGTACGACCGGAGCTTCGAGTAGTCGTCGACGACGTCCCACGGGATGTGCAGTGCCACGGAGGGCGCAAGCGCCGTGTAGCGATTGACCTGCGCGGCATCCGCGATCTTCTCCCACGGATCGCGCGGGGTACCCGGCGTGCCGAACACCTTGAAGCGGGTGCCGGAGTTGCCGAACGCCCAGCTGGGGAGTTCGATGCCCTGCTTCTCGAGGGCGGCGAGGTTGTCGGACGAGAGGATGCTCATGATCGGTCACTTTCTGCGGGGATGTCGTTCAGCTGTCGTTCGAGGTTGAAGACCTCGGTGAGTGCGGTGGCCGCCTGATCAGGACGGCCGTCGAGGTCGACGAAGAAGCGGCCCATCTCGGCCTCCCATCGACCTGCGACCTCGGAGGCGGCGAGGTAGGCCTGGGCGGCGGCGTCGTCATCGGTCTCGTAGTAGCCGATGAGGGTTCCGCCGTCGGCGAGGAACAGCGAGTAGTTGCGGCGGCCGGAGGCGGCGATCTCGGCGAGCATCTCCGGCCAGACCGGCGAATGCCGGGCGAGGTACTCGTCGAGCAGCTCCGGCCGCACCTGCAGCCGGAAGCACACTCTGGTGGGGTTCGTCATCGTCGACCGACTCTCCGTGCTCCGTTAATGAATCGTTTCAAAGTGTATGCCCGGAACAGAGGATCGCGCAACTCCCGAGGCACGCGGCGGATGCCGGGCCCTAGAAGTATTCGGCCGGGACCGTGCCGCGCAGCCAGGCCAGCTCGTTGTCGCGGATGAAGACCGCGAGCGATTCATCGAGCGTCTGGCCGTTCCCGAGCCAGTCGGCGGTCAGAGCGATCAGCGCGTTCGCCGACTCCGTGCCGGGATCGGCGACCACGCGATCCCACGCCTCGACGAACCCCTCGGGGCTCGGCACCTCGCGCACGAGTCTTCGGATGTACTTCGGGCCGGGCATGAGCCGGTGCGCGGAGGCGAGGGCGGCTCGCGCCACCGCGAGCGCGAGATGCACTGACGCATGCTGCAGGAGGAACGGGTCGCCGCGCTCCTCCGCCTGGCGGAGGAAGTACCCGCCGTGCAGGTGAGCCTGCGCGACGTGCGAGCGGATGCGTTCGCCCCAGACATCTCCATCGAGATCGGCGACCGCGGCGACGAGAGCGGCCAGCTCGTCGGAGCGGGAGAAGGCGACGCGGGCGCCGACGAAGGACGCCCGCGTCGGGTCGTCGCCCCGCGCGACCGCTGCCCGGAGGTACTCGAGGTCGGCGAGCTTGACGTCGATGTACGAGCCGGGATAGTCGAGCCCCCTGCGGTCGACCCACGCCCACCGATCCTCGGCCGTCGAGCGGGCGAAGGCCTCCGCCGTGACGACGAGATAGACGTCGACATCGGAGTCCTCCCGCTCGGATCCGCGCGCGAGCGACCCGACGAGCACGACGCCGATCACATCGGCATCCGCCGCGACCTGATCGACGTACGCCGCGAGGGCGCGTTCCTGATGTTCCACGTCAGCCCTTCACGGCTCCGCTGGTCATGCCGGCGACGATCTGCCTGTTGAAGAAGATGTACATCACGAGCGGCGGGATCGTGATGAGCAGGATGTTCATGAACAGCAGGTTCCACTGGTTCAGCGACTGGCTCTGGAAGTTGTAGAGCGTGAGCTGCACGGTCGCGTTGGCGTCGCCGGGCAGGAAGTACAGGGGTCCGGTGAAGTCGTTGAACACGGCGACGGACTGCACAACGATCACCGTGATCGCGACGGGCTTCAGCAGCGGCATGACGACCGTGAAGAAGAGGCGGAGGGGGCCTGCGCCGTCGATCACGGCCGCCTCGTCGAGCTCCCGGGGGATGGTCGAGATGAAGGCGCGGAACAGCAGGATGCAGAAGCTCAGGCCGAACGTGGCCTCGATCAGGATCATGCCCGGCATGGTCTTGAACAGCCCGATGCCCTGCAGCACCCAGATGGTCGGGACGACGGCGGGCGGGACGATGAGGCCGGCGAGCACGAACACGTTGATGACGTGGTTCCACCGCGACTTGCGGCGCTGCAGGATGTAGCCGACCATCGCCGCGAACACGACCATGATCGCGACGCTCGCCACGGTCAGCACCGTCGAGTTGATGAACGCAGTCACCAGCATCCAGTCCCGCGTCTGCAGGACCGTGACGATGTTCTCCCAGAGGAACCAGCCCTGCGCGGGGAGGGAGAACTCGAACAGCGACGCCTCCTGCGGGTTCTTGACCGCGGTGAGGAAGATGAACGCGAACGGGACGATGAACACCAAGATCGAGGCGAGGATCGCGACGATCCCGATCAGGTAGCGCGTGACGAACAGCCGTGGGGTCAACGGCCGGCGGTCGGCTCTGGCGATCTTCGCCTTCGATGCCCCGGCCGTCGTGATGGTGCGCGTGAGGGTCATGACTCCACCTGCCGCTTGTTGAGGATGTACTGGATCGGCACGATGATCGCGGTCACCACGAGGAAGAGCACCACGTTGCCCGCGGTCGACAGGCCGTAGAAGCCCGCCTGGTACTGCTTGTAGATGACCGAGGCGATCACGTCGCTCGTGAAGCCGGGCCCGCCCTTGGTCATGGCCCAGATCAGCTCGAACGACCGGAGTCCGCCGATCAGCGAGAGCAGGATGACGGTCGCGGTCGCCGGCTGCACGAGGGGGAGCGTGATGTTCCGGAAGCGCTGCCACGCGCTGGCGCCGTCGACCTTCGCCGCCTCGAAGTACTCCTGGGGGATCGCGACGAGACCGGCGATGAAGATGAGCGTCGCGATGCCGACGCCCTTCCAGACGTCCACGAGCGCGACGGACATGAGAGCCCATGCGGGGTCCGTGAGCCAGCCGGGGCCCTCGATGCCGACGAGGGCGAGCGTCTGGTTGATGAGCCCGTCGAACGGATCCATCAGCACCTTGAACGTGATGCCGATGCCGACCGTCGAGACGAGCACCGGGAAGAAGATGGTCGAGCGCAGGTAGCCGCGCCCGAGGATCGAGCCCGTGAGCAGGAGGGCGAGACCGAGGCCGAGGACGACCTTGAGGGCCGAGGTCACGAACCCGTAGACGAAGGTGTTCACGAAGCCCTGCACCAGCATGGGCTCGGTGAAGAACTGGACGTAGTTGTCGAAGCCGATGAACTCGATGTCGAACAGCGACCAGCGGGTCAGGCTGAAGTAGAACGAGGCGAACGTCGGCACGGCGAACAGGACGATGTAGAGCACCGCCGAGGGGATGTAGAACCACGTCGGGTAGGAGCTCTTGATCCCCTTCGTCCCTCGTGGTCGGGCCTGGGTGCCCGAAGGCGTCGCGAGTGCGGTCATGGTCTCTCCGTCGAGTCGGGGTG
>JAZBLS010000137.1:0-8610 GCA_037033365.1 Actinomycetota bacterium
AGACCACTAGTCGCGGACGGGTCTCATTTCGAGCCGTTCACTTTGTTTCCATAGCTGTTCAGCCTTTGTTTCTCAGCGGATGTTGTTCGATGCTCCCGGTGTCCAGTGCGGAGACGCGGAGAGCTCGTCCGAAAGCGCGGCGCCGCAGTGCGGCATCCATGCATTCCTGCGTCGGATGCAGCCATGCGCCTCGACCCGGCAGAACGGCGCGCTCATCGAGGATGAGGATGTCGTTCTGGGACACCACCCTGATCAGGGCGGAGCGGGAAGCACGCGTGCGACAACCGATGCACGTTCGTACGGGTTCCATCTTACACCTGTGTTCACATCCGACTCGCCGGAGGAGGGCGAGTCGGATGTGACATGAGTCAGTCCAGGACGCTGTCGGGCTGGATGTCGATCTTGGCTCCGGTGAGCTTCGCGGCGAGTCGGGCGTTCTGCCCCTCCTTGCCGATCGCGAGGGAGAGCTGGTAGTCCGGGACGAGCGCACGGACGGCCTTGGTGTTCGCGTCCAGGATGAAGGAGCTCGTCACCTTGGCGGGCGAGAGGGCGTTCGCGACGAAGGCCGCGAGCTCGGGGTTGTAGTCGACGATGTCGATCTTCTCCCCCGCGAGCTCCTCGGTCACGGCGCGCACGCGGCGGCCGAGCTCGCCGATGCAGGCGCCCTTGGCGTTGATCGACGGGTCGTTCGCCTTGACGGCGATCTTCGTGCGGTGTCCGGCTTCGCGCGCGAGCGAGACGATCTCGACGAGGCCGGCGGCGATCTCGGGCACCTCGAGCGCGAAGAGCTTGCGGACGAGACCCGGGTGGGTGCGCGAGACCGTGATCTGCGGGCCCTTGAGGCCCTTGGCCACGCTCGTGACGTACACGCGGAGGCGCGACCCGTGCGAGTACTCCTCGCCCGGCACCTGCTCCTCGGGAGGCAGGATCGCCTCGACGGTTCCCAGATCGACGTGGATCATGCGCGGGTTCGGGCCCTGCTGGATCACACCGGCGACGATGTCGCCTTCCTTGTCCTTGAAGTCTCCGAGGACCACGTCGTCCGCGATGTCGCGCAGCCGCTGGCTGATGACCTGCTTGGCCGCGAACGCGGCGATGCGACCGAAGTCGTCCGGAGTGGCATCCTCCTCGCCGATGACGGCGCCCTCTTCGTCCTTGACGACCTGCAGCACGGCGACATGGCCGGTGCGACGGTCGAGCTCGACGCGCACACCCTCGGGGGTGGCGCCGTCAGCCGAGACGTGCTTGGAGTAGGCGGTCAGGATGGCCTGTTCGATGATCGAGACGAGTTCATCGAAGGGAATCGCCTTCTCCTTCTCGATTCCACGCAAAAGACTCAGTTCGATATCCATGACGGCTCCCTATTCAGCTCTCGTCGCGCGGGTTCGCCCGCGCGACATCCGTACCACGATACCCTGTGCCCACCGCTCGCGGCCACGTCGGCGGCCGTGAGGGCAGGACCGGGGACCGAGGAGGATCCAGTGAGCACGTACGACACCATCGTGATCGGGGCGGGCATGTCGGGGGTGACGGCGGCGCGGATGCTCGCGGATGCCGGCCGCAGCGTGCTGGTGCTCGAGGCCCGCGATCGGATCGGCGGGCGCATGAACACGGACCGCTCGGCCGGGTTCCCCGTCGACCTCGGCGCATCGTGGATCCACGGTATCGCGGACTCGCCGCTGTGGGACCTCGTGCAGGCGCTCGACATCCCGACCATCGAGTACACGGTCGGGAGCTTCCAGGCGGGCGGACGGCCGATCGAGAACTTCGACGGCGACGGAAGGCGGATGGATGCCGCGCAGACCGCCCGATGGGTCGACGACGTCGAGCTGGCCGACCGGCTGCTGACCGAGGAGATCGCCGCATCGGCCACGGGCGACACGTACCTCGACGTCACCGAGCGCGCACTCGACCGGAGCGGCCTCGAGCCCGAGCGGATCGACGAGATCCGCGAGTTCTTCCGACACCGGGTCGAGGAGCAGTGCGGTGCGTGGATCGGCGACCTCGATGCGCACGGACTCGACGAGGACGCGATCGAGGGCGACGAGGTGATCTTCCCCCGCGGATACGACGAGATCCCCCGCCGCGTGGCGGCCGGGCTCGACGTGCGGCTCGGGCACGTGGTCACGGGCGTCGCGCGCTCGACCACGGGCGTGCGCGTCTCCGCCGCGCAGCAGACGTTCGACGCTCGCGACGTCGTCGTCACGGTGCCGCTCGGCGTCCTCAAGTCCGGCAGGATCGCGTTCGATCCGCCGTTGCCCGAGGAGATCGACGGGCCGATCGAACGGCTCGGGATGGGCGTCTTCAACAAGGTCTTCGTCCAGTTCCCCGAACGCTTCTGGGACGACGAGAGCTACGTCATCCGCGCGCTGGGCGAGGCCGGCGAGCACTGGCACTCCTGGTACGACGTCTCGGCTGTGAGCGGCCTCCCCACGCTGCTCACGTTCGCGGCCGGCCCCTTCGGACAACGGATGCAGGAGCTGTCGGACGACGACATCGTCGCCGATTCGCTGACGGCGCTGCGCGCGCTGTACGGGGATGCGGTCGGCGACCCCATCGCGCAGTGGGTCACGCGGTGGGGGCACGATCCGTTCTCGGACGGCTCGTACTCGCACCTCGCCGTCGGCTCGACGCACCACGATCACGACAGCCTGGCCGGACCGGCCGATGGCGTGCTGCACTTCGCCGGCGAGGCCACGTGGGGCGACGAGCCCGCCACCGTAGGGGCGGCCTACTACTCGGGACACCGCGCTGCCGAGCGCATCCTCGGACGAGCGGTCGACCTCGCCGAGTTCGCGGCGCTCATCAGGGAGCGGGAGCAGAACCCAGTTCGTTGATCGCGCCGATCAGGCGGAACAGGTCGCCCACCTGCCACTGGTCGAGGTGCAGCGCCAGCCGCGGGAGATGCAGGAGCTCGTCGTCCGCGATCTCGGGCTGACGGGGCTCCGACCGCTCGATGCGCCCGCTCGCCAGCATCCCGGCGAAGCGCTCGTTGAGGTCGGCCAACTCCTCGTCGGAGGGCGTCGCGCGGAGTCGGAGCACGAGCGTCTCCCCCACCCAGCGCAGCGAGTCGTAGTTCCGCCAGAATCCCGCGATCACGGCTCGGGCGGCCTCGACCGAGTCGGTGATCACGACGCGGTCGAAGTCACCGGGCGAGATCACCCCGGTCGGCGCCAGATCCTCGTCGATGAAGCGCTTGAGTCCGTTCCAGAACGTACCGCCCTGCTGATCGAGAAGGACGATGGGGGTCGGCTCGGCCTTGCCCGTCTGCTGGAGGGTGAGCAGCTCGAACATCTCGTCGAGCGTGCCGAACCCGCCCGGGAGGCAGATGAAGCCGCTCGACTCCTTGATCAGCATGAGCTTGCGGGTGAAGAAGTACTTCATGGCGACGACGTGGTCGCTTCCCGCGATCAGGCTGTTCGCCTTCTCCTCGAAGGGCAGCCGGATCGACACCCCGAGCGACAGCGCCGGCCCCGCGCCCTCGGCCGCGGCCCGCATGATCCCGGGACCTGCGCCGGTCACCACCATCCAGCCGTCCGCGGCGAGGGCTGCGGCCACGTCCTTCGCCTGCACGTAGAGCGGGTCGTCCTGCCTGGTCCGCGCCGACCCGAACACCGTGACCTTCGGAACGCCCTCGAACGGGGCGAAGAGGCGGAACGCATCCCGCATCTCGGCCAGCGCCGCCGAGGCGATCTTGAGGTCGAGCCGGTCAGTGCCGTCCTCTCCCAGCAGGATGGCCGTGCGCATGATGCGCATCACCAGTCGTCGGTCCGTTCGCACGCCCGCCTCGTCCAGGACCGCGTTGATCTCGGCGCTCAGCGCGTGCGGCAGCAGTTCCTCGGTCATGGCTCCAGCGTCGCACGTGCGCGTCGAGTCGTCATCGTCGAAACGCCGATCACGGGGCGCGCACGGTGTCAACACCCGTGCGCTCCGCCCACATCTGCGGGACGATACGGACCATGACGGAGATCACCGGAACAGAAGCCCTCACCCGCGTCGGAGAACTGGTCGAGGACATCGACTTCACGATGCTGACGACGATCGACGACGCGGGCAATCTCGTGAGCAGACCCATGTCCACGAGGCAGATGGACGAGTCGGGAGACATCTGGTTCTTCACGGCGGAGGACACCGAGAAGGTCGAGGAGGCGAAGAAGCACCATCAGGTGAATCTTGCCTACTGCGACGCCAAGGGCATGCGCTACGTGTCGGTCGCGGGCAACGCGAGCGTCGTCCACGATCGGGCGAAGATGGAGGAGCTCTACTCCCCCTCGCTCGACATCTGGTTCGTCGACGGACTCGAGACCCCGGGCATCGCGCTGCTGAAGGTCACACCCGTCGTCGCGGAGTTCTGGGAGCCCGCGAAGGGCAAGGTCGCTCTGGCAGCGGGCGCACTCAAGGCACTCGTGACCCGCGACACCCCGGACGACGACACCATGCACCACGGCTACATCGTCTGCTGACGCGCACCCGCGACGCGGTGATCACCGCCCGGTCGTGAGCCTCTGGACGACCTCGGCCACCGACACCGCGTCGCGGCCGCCGCTGCGGCGGTCCCACAGCTCTACCTGACCCTCGGCCGCTCCGCGCCCGACGATGACGATGCGCGGCACGCCGACGAGCTCGGCGTCGCCGAACTTCACGCCGGGAGACACCTTGGGGCGGTCGTCGAACAGCACGTCGAGGCCCGCGGACTCGAGCTCGGCGGAGAGGTCCGCCGCCACGTCGAACGCGACCTGGTCGCGCCCCGCGGCGACGACCTGCACGTCGAACGGCGCGACGGATGCCGGCCAGATGAGTCCCTTGTCGTCGTTGTTCAGCTCCGCGATGATCGCGAGGATGCGGGTGACGCCGATGCCGTACGAGCCCATCGTGACGGTGACCAGCTTGCCGTTCTCGTCGAGCACCTTGAGACCGAGAGCCTCCGCGTACTTGCGTCCGAGCTGGAACACGTGGCCGATCTCCATGCCGCGCGCGAGTTCGACGGGGCCGGAGCCGTCAGGTGCCGGGTCGCCGGCGCGGACGTTCGCGATCTCCACGACACCGTCCGCGAAGAAGTCACGGCCCGCGACCACCGAGTGCGCGTGCTTCTGGTCGATGTTCGCACCGGTGATCCAGCTGGTGCCCTCGCTCACGCGGGGGTCGACCAGGTACCGGATGCCGGTCGCCGACTCCTCGCCGAGCACGGCGCCGGTGGGCGACCAGGGGCCGATGTAGCCCTTGACCAGCAGCGGGTTGTTCTCGAAGTCCTCGGTCGTCGCCGTCGACACCTCAGCGGGCGCGAACGCGACCTCGGCGCGCTTCTCGTCGACCTCGCGGTCGCCGGGGATGCCGACGACGACGAGCTCACGGGAGCCGTCGAGGTGCGTGAGGGCGAGCACGACGTTCTTGAGCGTGTCCGCTGCCGTGTACTCCCCGTCGAGGTGCGCGTTCGAGTGGGCGACCAGGGTCTCGATGGTCGGGGTGTTCGGAGAGTCGAAGATCACGGGAGACGCGTCGGCGTCGAAGGCGATCGCGTCGGGCACAGCGGTCGTGAACGCCTCGACGTTGGCCGCATAGCCGCCCGCGCTGCGCACGAACGTGTCCTCACCGACCGGCGTGGGGTGCAGGAACTCCTCGCTGCGCGAGCCGCCCATCGCCCCGGCATCCGCCTGGACGATCACGTACTCGAGACCGAGACGCTGGAAGATGCGCTCGTACGCGTCGCGCTGCGCCTGGTAGCTGGCCTCGAGGCCGGCATCCGACGAGTCGAACGAGTAGGCGTCCTTCATCGTGAACTCGCGGCCGCGGAGCAGGCCGGCGCGAGGCCGCGCCTCGTCGCGGTACTTGTCCTGGATCTGGTAGATCGTCAGCGGGAGGTCCTTGTACGAGGAGTACAGGTCCTTCACGAGCAGCGTGAACGCCTCCTCGTGCGTGGGCGCGAGCAAGTAGTCGCCGCCCTTGCGGTCGTTGAGGCGGAACAGCAGATCGCCGTACTCCTCCCAGCGACCGGTCGCCTCGTACGCCTCGCGCGGCATCAGGGCCGGGAAGTGCACCTCCTGCGCACCGGCGGCGGCCATCTCCTCGCGGACGACGGTCTCGATCTTGGACTTCACGCGGAGTCCGAGCGGCAGCCAGGCGAAGATGCCGGCGGCCTGCGGTCGGATGTATCCGGCGCGGATCAACAGCCTGTGGCTCGCGACCTCTGCGCCAGCAGGGTCTTCACGGAGCGTGCGGAGGAAGAAGTTCGAAAGACGAGTGACCACGGGCCAAGTCTACTGACCCGTGGTCACGCGATTTCGCGGCGTCAGTTCAGAGCGGGCAGACCGGACGGGATCACGCCGCCCGCGTACAGGCTCGCCGCGAGCTCCTGCGCCGCGGTCAGGGCGACCCGCTGCGGGAGCGGTCCGTAGGAGATCCGGGCGACGCCGAGCTTCTCGTACTCGGATGCCGCGAGCGCTCCGGGGACGCCGATCACGCTGATCTTGTTCTCTCCGATGCCCTCGACGAGCTGACGCGTCACGGACGCGTCCAGCAGGCCGGGGATGAACACGGCGGTGGCACCCGCGTCGAGGAAAGCACGCCCGCGCTGGATCGCGTCGGCCACGCTCTCGGCGACCGGGCGGTGACCGGCGCGCACGAACGCGTCGGTGCGCGCGTTGAGCGCGAACGGGACGCCTTCTGCCTCGGCGGCCTTGACGATGGCCTCCACGACCGCCACGGACTCGTCGAACGGCTTGAGCCGGTCCTCGACGTTCGCGCCGACGACGCCGGCGGCGATCGCGAGCCGGGTGGTCTCCCCCGCGTCCTCGTATCCGTCATCGAGGTCGGCGGTCACGGGCACCTGGACCGCGGCGGCGATGCGTCCGACCATGTCGATCATGATGTCCCGAGGGACGGTGCCGTCGTCGTAGCCGAAGGAGGCCGCGACGCCATGACCGGCGGTCGCGATCGCCTTCGTCTCGGGCAGCGCGGCGACCGCGCGGGCGGACACGACGTCCCACACGTTCACGACGCGGAGGATCTCCGGTGCTTCATACAGTCCGATGAGGGTCTTGGCCTTCGCAGCAGTCGTCATGTCCCCCACGCTAACGCGCCGCGTCGGCTCTGGGGCCGGACGGACACGGGATTCGACGCGATCCGTCACATGCCCGCCCCGGCATAGTGTGGGCGTATGCCTCAGCGTCGATCCCACGTCGCCCCCTCCGCCGCGCAGACCGAGCTGGCCAAGGCTCTGGCGGAGCTTCGAGAGTCCCTCGATCTCCCCGGCGACTTTCCCGCCGAGGTCCTGGCGGAAGCCGCATCCTCGACCGCTGCCGCCCCGAAGCTGGACCTCCGTGACATCCCGTTCGTCACGCTCGATCCGAAGGGCGCGAGGGACCTCGACCAGGCGTTCCACCTCGAGCGCAGGGATTCCGGATTCACCGTCCGCTATGCGATCGCAGACGTGCCGGGCGTGGTCTCCCCCGGCGGGAGGGTGGATGCCGAGGCCCGCCGCCGCGGGCAGACGCTGTATGCCGCGGACGGCACCATCCCCCTGCATCCGCCGATCCTGAGCGAGGATCGCGCCTCGCTGCTGCCCGACGTAGATCGCCCCGCTCTCGTATGGACCTTCGACCTCGACGCAGCGGGCGCGGTCGAGACCTTCCGCCTGGAGCGCGCGCTCATCCGCTCGCGCGCGCAGCTCGACTACGAGGCCGTCCAGGGGGCGCTCGACCGAGGAGAGGACGGTCCCGCGGCTCTGCTTCCGGAGATCGGCGCGCTGAGGATCGCGCAGGAGGAGATGCGCGGCGGCACCAGCCTCAACCTGCCCGATGAGGAGGTCGTCCGGACCGAGGACGGCGGCTACGCGATCGAGCGTCGGCATCCGCTCCCCGTCGAGGAGTGGAACGCGCAGCTCTCCCTCATGACCGGGATGGCCGCGGCATCCCTCATGCTCGAGGCGGAGGTCGGCATCCTCCGCACCATGCCGCAGCCCGATGAGAAGGCCTTCCAGGCGTTCCGGCTGCAGACGACGGCACTCGGACGCCCGTGGACCGAGGGCCGGTACGGCGACTACCTCCGCGCCCTCGACCGCGCCGACCCGATGACCCTTCCGATCCTGGAGGCCGCGGCCTCGCTGTTCCGCGGTGCCGGGTACGTCACCTTCGACGGCTCGACGCCGGAGGACACGCAGCAGGCCGCGATCGCGGCACCGTACGCGCACGCCACCGCTCCGCTGCGGCGTCTCGTGGACCGGTGGGTGCTCGCGATCTGCCTCGCCGTCTCGGAGGGGAACCCAGTGCCGTCGTGGGCGCGCGAGAGCCTGCCGGAACTCCCGGCGATCATGCAGGAGTCCGGGCAGCGGGCGTCCCGCCTCGATTCCGCGACGGTCAACTGCGTCGAGGCGGCGCTGCTGTCGCCGCTCGTCGGACGCACGGTCTCGGCGACCGCGATCGAGGTGCGCGGCGACAAGGCGACCGTGCAGGTCGCGGATCCCGCGGTGACGGCCTCGGCTCCGGTTCCCGAGGCCACGTCCCCGGGCGACGTCGTCGACCTGCGCGTCGTGAGCACCGACATCGCCGCGGGCGAGGTGGAGTTCTCTCTCTGACAGCGCGCTGTGCCGGGCCGCACCGGTGGCCGACACGCCAG
>JAZBLS010000138.1:0-8583 GCA_037033365.1 Actinomycetota bacterium
GACGTCGAGCGCGCGTCCGGCTTCCGCTATTCGCAGCGGGCCTACCTCGTGCAGGTGTTCCGCCGCGGCGCGGGCGTCTTCCTCTTCGATCCGCCGGCGCTCGGCGACTTCTCCCCGCTGCAGGAGGCCATCGGCGACGAGCAGTGGGTCTTCCACGCGGCCAGCCAGGACCTCCCCTCCCTCCGCGAGCTGGAGCTGTCGCCGTCGTCGATCTTCGACACCGAGCTCGCGTCCCGCCTGCTCGGTCACGAGCGGGTCGGGCTCGCGGCCGTTGTCGAGGAGACACTCGGCATCACGCTGAAGAAGGAGCACTCGGCAGCCGACTGGTCGACGCGTCCACTTCCGGCCTCCTGGCTCGACTATGCAGCCCTCGACGTGCTGCACCTGATCGACGTGCAGGAGATCCTCCAGGCCGAGCTCGAGGAGCAGGGCAAGGTCGAGTTCGCCGCCGAGGAGTTCGCGGCAACGCTCACCCGCCTGCCCAAGCCCCCGCGAGAGGACCCATGGCGCCGTCTGAGCGGCCTCCACCAGGTCCGTGGAGCACGCAATCTCGCTGTCGCTCGCTCGCTCTGGCAGGCGCGCGAGGCCTACGCGCAGGAGCAGGACGTGTCCCCCGGCCGCCTGGTCCCCGACCGCTCCCTCGTCGCCGCTGTCCTCGCGAACCCGCAGAGCAAGCAGGCGCTGGCCGGCATCAAGGACTTCCAGGGACGCGCGAGCCGCACCCAGCTCGACCGCTGGTGGCAGGCGATGGCCGACGGCCGCACCACGGAGGAGCTGCCCCGCGAGCGCGTGCCGAGCGATGCCCTCCCGCCTCCCCGGGCCTGGGCCGACCGCAACCCGGAGGCCGACGCCCGACTCAAGGCCGCACGTCCCGCCGTCGAGGCCGTCGCGGAGGAGCTCGGCATGCCGACCGAGAACCTCCTGACCCCCGATCACCTGCGCCGCATCGCGTGGGATGTCCCCGGCACCACCCCCGAGGCGATCGGCGAGGCCCTGGCGGCACTCGGAGCCCGGCGGTGGCAGATTGCACAGACTGCACAGAAGATCGCCGCTGCCTTTGTAGAGGCTGCGCAACCCGCCGACGAGCCCTCCGCGACCGCTTCGTAGGTTCGATCCAACCGATTCCTCCCGGTTTCCGGCGCTTCATAGACTGAGGCCACCGCACAAACTTGGAGGCAGAGTGGCCGAGATCTCGGACGTCTTCTTCGTCGATGGAGTGCGCACCCCCTTCGGGCGCGCCGGCGAAAAGGGCATGTACTGGAACACCCGCGCAGATGACCTCGCCGTCAAGGCGACCATCGGCCTGATGGAGCGGAACGCGGCCGTCCCGGCCGACCGCATCGACGACGTCGCGATCGCCGCGACCAGCCAGACCGGCGACCAGGGGCTCACCCTCGGCCGGTCCGTGGCGATCCTCGCCGGGCTTCCGCAGACCGTCCCCGGCCTCGCGGTCGAGCGGATGTGCGCGGGCGCGATGACCAGCGTGACGACGATGGGCGCCTCGATCGGCGTCGGCATGTACGACTTCGCCCTGGCCGGCGGCGTCGAGCATATGGGACACCACCCGATCGGCGGCAACGCCGACCCGAACCCGCGCTTCGTCGCGGAGAAGATGGTCGATCCCGGCGCGCTGAACATGGGCGTCACTGCCGAGCGCATCTTCGATCGGTTCCCGCACCTGACCAAGGAGCGCTCCGACCGCTACGGCATGCTCAGCCAGCACAAGGTGCAGGCCGCGTACGACGCCGGCAAGATCCAGCCCGACCTCGTGTCCGTCGCCATCAAGGGCGCAGACGGCGCCTGGGGCCTCGCCACCGAGGACGAGGGCCGCCGCCCGCAGACCACCATGGAGGACCTCGCTTCCCTCAAGACCCCGTTCCGTCCGCACGGTCGCGTCACGGCGGGTACGTCCTCTCCCCTGACCGACGGCGCGACCATGTCGCTCCTCGCCGGTGGCGGCGCCGTGAAGGAGTTCGGACTCGCACCCAAGATGCGCATGGTCTCGTTCGCCTTCGCGGGCGTCCAGCCCGAGATCATGGGCATCGGCCCGATCCCGTCGACCGAGAAGGCGCTCAAGCGCGCCGGACTCGACATCTCCGACATCGGACTCTTCGAGCTCAACGAGGCGTTCGCGATCCAGGTCATCTCGCTGCTCGACCACTTCGGCATCGCCGACGACGACCCCCGAGTCAACCAGTGGGGTGGCGCGATCGCGGTCGGCCACCCGCTGGCCGCCTCCGGAGTGCGTCTCATGATCCAGCTGGCGGCGCAGTTCGCCGAGCGTCCTGACGTGCGCTACGGCCTGACCGCGATGTGCGTCGGCCTCGGCCAGGGCGGATCGGTCATCTGGGAGAACCCCCACTACGACGGCAAGAAGAGGAAGTAAGCCCCGATGGCCAACTCGGTTTCCGAACAGTACGCGACTGTCGACTTCTCCCCCATCCAGGCTCTGACCGACGGCGAGGTGATCACGCAGTCGCCGGTGCGCGACATCCGCCTCCCCTCGGGCAAGGTCCTCGCCCTCATCACGCTCGACAACGGACGCGACCACACCCGGCCCAACACGCTGGGACCCGCGACGCTGACCCAGCTCGGCCAGACCCTGGAGACGCTGAAGGCCCGCGCGGCCGCCGGCGAGATCCAGGCGGTCGGCATCACCGGCAAGCAGTACATCCTCGCCGCCGGCGCCGACCTCTCCGACATCAGCAAGGTCGGCTCGCGGGACAACGCCCGCCTGATCGCCCAGCTCGGCCACAAGGTGCTCGGGTCGATCGGTGAGCTCGGCGTGCCCTCGTTCGCGTTCGTCAACGGCCTCGCGCTGGGTGGCGGGCTGGAGATCGCGCTGAACTCGAGCTACCGCACGGTCGACGCCTCCGCCGCGGCGGTCGCGCTTCCCGAGGTCTTCCTCGGGATCATCCCCGGATGGGGCGGCGCGTACCTGCTGCCCAACCTCATCGGCATCGAGAACGCTCTCGAGGTGGTCATCTCGAACCCGCTCAAGCAGAACAGGATGCTCAAGCCGCAGCAGGCCTACGACCTGGGCATCTTCGACGCGATCTTCCCCGCGGCGAACTACCTGGAGAACTCGCTGAACTGGGCCGACGCGGTCCTGGGCGGCAAGAAGGTCGAGCGCCGCAACGAACCGGGCAAGATCGAGCGGCTGACCAAGTGGCCGATCGCGATCAAGATGGCGCGCGGCATGCTCGAGTCGAAGATCGGCACCGTGCCGAAGTCGCCGTACGCGGCGCTCGACCTGCTCGACAAGGCCAAGAGCGGCACCAAGGCCGAGGGATTCGCCCGTGAGGACGAGGCTCTCGCGGATCTCGTGACCGGCGACCAGTTCGCGGCCTCGATGTACGCGTTCGACCTCGTGCAGAAGCGGGCGAAGCGGCCGGTCGGCGCACCGGACAAGCAGCTCGCGAAGAAGGTCACCAAGGTCGGCATCATCGGCGCGGGCCTCATGGCCAGCCAGTTCGCACTCCTGTTCGTGCGCAAGCTCCAGGTCCCCGTCCTCATCACCGACCTCGACCAGGCACGCGTCGACAAGGGCGTCGCTTACATCCACGAGGAGATCGGGAAGCTCGAGGCCAAGGGCCGACTGGATGCCGACACGGCGAACAAGCTGCGCGCGCTCGTCACCGGCACGACCGACAAGAGCCTCTACGCCGACTGCGATTTCGTGATCGAGGCGGTCTTCGAGGAGGTCGGCGTCAAGCAGCAGGTCTTCGGCGAGATCGAGAAGATCATCGCGGAGGATGCGATCCTCGCCACGAACACGTCGTCGCTCTCGGTCGAGGAGATCGGCGCGAAGCTCGCGCACCCCGAGCGCCTGGTGGGCTTCCACTTCTTCAACCCGGTCGCGGTGATGCCGCTGATCGAGATCGTGAAGACGCCGACCACGTCCGAGGCTGCGCTCTCCACCGCGTTCGTCGTCGCAAAGAACCTGGGCAAGAACGCCGTGCTCACGGCCGACGCACCCGGGTTCGTCGTGAACCGCCTGCTCGCCAAGGTCATGGGAGAGGCCGCACGCGCCGTCTACGAGGGCACGTCGATCACCGACGTCGAGAAGGCGTTCGCACCCCTCGGTCTGCCCATGGGGCCGTTCCAGCTCATCGACCTCGTGGGGTGGAAGGTCGCCGCTCACGTGCAGGACACAATGGCGCACGCGTTCCCCGATCGCTTCTACGCGAACGAGAACTTCCATGCCCTCGCCGAGCTCGACGCCGTGATCGAGAAGGACAAGGGCGGTCGCGTGACCGGCTGGACCAAGCAGGCCGAGAAGGTGCTGAAGCCCGCGGTCGGGAAGAGCCCGGCTTCGGCGGCGACGATCCTGCAGCGCGTGCAGGACGGCCTCGCCGAGGAGATCAAGCTCATGCTCGACGAGGGCGTGGTCCCCGAGGTCGAGGACATCGATCTCTGCCTGATCCTCGGCGCGGGCTGGCCGTTCATCGACGGTGGCGCCTCGCCGTACCTCGACCGCGAGGGAGCGTCCGACCGAGCGTTCGGAGGCTCCTTCCACACACCGCAGATCAGGGGCATCGAGAGCCGCTGACCTGTCAGGTCCACTCGCAGGGGTCGCGCATCGCGCGGCCCCTGCGTCGTGTCAGACGCCGGGCACCATGACGGTGAGCGCTGCGGGACGGATGCCGATCTCGCACCGCTCCGTCGCGACGCACTCGCCGTCCGCGTAGACCACCATCCCCGGTGCTTCGATCGCGACGCTGCGCGCACGGCGGTGCGTCACCTGGTCGAGTGCGAGGTGGCGACCGCGCAGCAGGGACGGGAACAGTCGCAGCAGCCTCACTCGACCGATCGGTTGGACGTGCACGATGTCGAGCAGCCCGTCATCCGGCTCCGCGCCGGCACACACCGGCATTCCGCCTCCGTAGCTCGCGGTGTTCCCGACGGCCACGAGCGTGGCGGGCCCGTCCCGCTCGGGGCCGCCGTCGATCGACAGGCGGAAGGGCATCGGTCGGAGACGCACGAGCTCGATCAGCAGGGCGAGGTAGTAGCGCAGCGGGCCTCGCGGCCAGGAGAGCGCATCCGTGCGCGCACTGACCTTCGCGTCGAATCCGAGGGCGGCGACAGTGAGGAAGAGGTGCGTGCCGGCATCCGTCCGCACCTCGCCCGCGTCGATCACGCGCGCTCGCCCGCGGTGAGCGAGTGCGGCGGCCGCGACCGGGTCGCCGAGCGGTATGCCGAGAGCTCTGGCGAGGTCGTTCCCCGTGCCGGCGGGGATGAGCGATACGGGCACCCCGGAGGCGCAGACGAGATCCAGGATGCCGGAGAGGGTGCCGTCACCCCCGACCACGACGAGCACCGCGGGACCGTCGCCGAGCGCGGCCTCGGCGACCCGTCTGGCACCGAGGGCGTCCCGCGCCGCGTACTCGCGGACCTCCACGCCCGCGGAGCGCAGATGCGACACGGCGAGAGCGCCGATCTGGGCGCCGCTCCCCTTTCCGGCATGCGGATTCACCAGCACCGCGATGTGCGCGCTCATCTCGACGCCTCCGGACTCGGCCGATCCCGGTCGCGAAGCCCGCTCCCACATCTCAGTATCCCGGATCGGGACTCCGGCGCCCGGGAGCGTCCGTTCCGCGGCCGCCGTGTTTCGGGGCGAGGGCGCATCGGCGAACGCCCCTGGAACATCAGATGAACCCTGCTCCGCGTGCGCCGTTGGTGACGCTATGCACTGTCCGGAGCCTGCACAGTGGAGTCATGGACATGCTCCTCACGATGCTGAGCGGTAAGGGAGTCTCGGGCCTGCTGAAGACGGGCACGGCGATCCTGACCATTCTGCTGGTGGTGCCCGCGCTGCTGAAGATCTTCATCGTCACGGTCGATGAGGGGTGGGCGGCGATCCGCACGCGCAACGGCAAGCCGATCATCCGCAACCGTCCACAGCGTCGACCGCGCAACGGAGCGGGGGCGGTCGGCGAGGTCGTCGTGCTGGATCCCGGCTCGCACGGGGCGTTCCCGCTCTTCTACTGGTACAAGCTGATCGACGTTCGCTGCCGCGCGACCGACCTGCCCGCGCGGGAGATGACCGGGGCGACCGGGCATCAGCACCGGGTGCACGCCTCCTTCGAGTGGCGCCCGATACCCACCGGGCGCGATCTCCGCGTGTTCGAGCTGGACGTCGTGAACGTCAAGGAGCGTGCGTCGAACATCGTGGGCGCTGCCCTGCGCGACGTGATCCGCGGCATCGACGGCGCCGAACTCCCGCACAACGACGAGATCAACACCCGCGTCATCGCTTCCAGCGCCGAGGAGGTCCGCCGGGCGTGCGGGGTCGAGCTCGTCCGCGTGATGGTGACAGGTGACGCGCTCACCGACGGCTACCTGCTGTCCGCCGCACTGCGGGACACACACCACGAGGCTCAGGTCGTCGCCGCGCTCCGCGCACTCAACTGAGCCCCGAGGTCGGCGCGCGCGGTCAGCTGCGCTCGTGCAGGGGCACGTCGATCGCCCCGGTCTCCCCCGCATGCCGGGCGATCGGGATGCGCGTGCCGAGCACCTGCGACACGACGTCCTGGGCGATCTTCGGCGCCGTGAGGCCGGCGTCCGCGAGGATCTGGTCGCGCGACGCGTGGTCGATGAACTCGTCAGGGAGACCCAGCTCGTCGACGGCGGTGTCGATGCCCGCCTCGCGCAGCACCTGACGGACGCGCGTGCCGATGCCGCCGACGCGGATGCCGTCCTCCAGCGTGATCACGAGGCGATGGCGTGCCGCCAGCTCGATGACCGACGGCTGCACCGGGATCGCCCAGCGCGGGTCGATCACCGTGGCGCCGATGCCCTGCGCGCGGAGCCGCTCGGCGACGTCCATCGCGAGCGCCGCGAACGGGCCGATCGCGACGAGGAGGACGTCCTCGGATTCGCCGCGCGCCAGCACGTCCACGCCGTCGTCCAGGCGCTCGATCGCGGGGAGCTCCGGTGCGACGTCACCCTTCGGGAAGCGGATGACCGTCGGCGCGTCCTCGACGAGCACGGCCTCCTCGAGCGCCTCCTGGAGACGAGCGCCGTCGCGCGGGGCCGCGATGCGGATGTGCGGGACGATCTGCAGCATGGCCAGATCCCACATGCCGTGGTGACTGGGGCCGTCTGGGCCGGTCACGCCGGCCCGATCGAGCACGAACGTGACGCCGGCGCGGTGGAGGGCCACGTCCATGAGCACCTGATCGAAGGCGCGACCCATGAACGTGGCGTACACGGCCACGACCGGATGCAGTCCGCCGAACGCGAGACCGGCAGCGGACGCCACGGCGTGCTGCTCGGCGATGCCCACGTCGTAGACGCGGTCGGGGAAGCGCTCGGCGAACGGGGCGAGGCCGGTAGGCCGCAGCATGGCGGCGGTCATCGCGATCACGTCGGGTCGACGCTCGCCCACCGCGACGAGGGCATCCGAGAAGACATCCGTCCAGCCCTGTCCGCCGGACGAGAGCGTCTCCCCTGTCGCGGGATCGATGCGTCCCACGGCATGGAACTGATCGGCGACGTCGTCGCGGGCGGGCTGGTAGCCGCGTCCCTTCTCGGTGATCGCGTGCACGATCACGGGGGCGCCGTATGACTTCGCGAGTTCGAGCGTCTCGAGGAGCGCCGGGAGGTCATGCCCGTCGACCGGCCCGAGGTACTTGATGTCGAGGTTGGAATACAGCGCCTCGTTGTTCGTGAAGCGCGACAGGAAGCCGTGCGTCCCGCCGCGCAGGCCGCGGAACATCGCGCGACCGACGGGGCCGAAGGCCCGGAACAGGCGGTCGGACTTGTGGTGCAGGTCCTTGTACGCCGCGGCGGTGCGTACACGGTTGAGGTAGCGGGACATGCCGCCGATCGTCGGCGCGTACGAGCGGCCGTTGTCGTTCACGACGATGACGAGGTTGCGGTCGTTGTCGTCGGAGATGTTGTTGAGGGCCTCCCACGTCATGCCGCCGGTGAGCGATCCGTCGCCCACGACGGCGACGACGTGGCGATCCGCGCGTCCCGTGGCGGTCAGCGCACGGGAGACGCCGTCGGCCCAGCTGAGCGAGCTCGATGCGTGGGAGGACTCGACCACGTCGTGCGGGCTCTCGGAGCGCTGGGGATAGCCGGCCAGCCCGCCGCGCACGCGGAGGGAGGAGAAGTCCTGGCGGCCCGTGAGGAGCTTGTGCACGTAGGACTGGTGCCCCGTGTCGAAGATGAAGGGATCGTCGGGCGACGAGAAGACCCGGTGGAGGGCGATCGTGAGCTCCACGACGCCGAGGTTCGGGCCGAGATGCCCGCCTGTGCGGGAGACGTTCTCGACGAGGAAGTCACGGACCTCCGCCGCGAGCTCGATCAGCTGCTCCCCGGAGAGCGAGTCCAGGTCACGCGGTCCTGAGATGCTCGGAAGAATGGGCATCTGCACCTCCTCACAGGCACCGTCGGAGGCACCGTTCGCGGCATCCGGTTCCGGTGCGGACGCCGGTTCGATCCTACCGCCCGCTCCCGGGAATGCTCGGAGAACGCCCCCTCCTTGACACACGCCCCGGCATCCGTCCCCGTCCCGGCATCCGTCCCGTCCCGGCATCCGTCCCCCGCCCTTCATACAGGGGGCCGACACGCCAG
>JAZBLS010000139.1:0-8488 GCA_037033365.1 Actinomycetota bacterium
GGCGAGCCCGCGCCCCAGGAACATCATCGCGAGTGTCGCGATGAACGGCTGCACATTGAAGTATCTGATCAGCACGCCCGACACGATGCCGAAGAGCACACCGATGCCGATCATGGCGACGATCACGGCGAACGCGTTCCATCCCGCGTTCGACAGCATGACGCCCGCGACCGAGGACACCGCGATGATCGACCCCACCGAGAGGTCGATGCCCCCGGTGAGGATCACGAAGGTCAGCGCGACGGCCAGCACGATGAGGTGGGCGTTGTTGATCAGCAGGTTCGACACGGTGTTGAACTGGAGGATCCGCCCATAGGACGCCTCACCGAAGATCACCATTCCGACGAAGATGACGACCGACGCGACGGTCGGCAGCACGGAGGGGTTGGCCTTCAGCATCCGTCCGATGCGGTCGCGCGCGGTGTCCGGCCCCTGCGCGACGGGCGCCGCAGTCATGGCGCTCATGCGACCACCTCTTCCTTGGTCTGGATCTGTTCGACGGTGCGTGATGTCCGGCGGCGCCGGAACCAGCTGCGCACGCGCTGCGACTGCAGCAGGCACAGCACGACGATCACGATCGCCTTGAAGGCCGGGGTCGCCGAAGACGAGACCCCGAGGTAGAGCACGGTCTTGTCGAGCGTCGCGATGAGCAGGGCTCCGACGAAGGCCCCGCTGAGCGAGAACTTGCCTCCGGCGAGGGATGCTCCGCCGATGACGACCGCGAGGATCGCGTCGAGCTCGAGCTGGTACCCGGTGCGCGAGATGTCGACCGTCATGACGCTTCCGACCGACATGATCCCGGCGACTCCCGCGAGGATGCCGCTCATGATGTACGCCGTGAGCAGCAGGCCCTTCGGCTTGATGCCCGCCATCCGGCTGGCTCGCGGGTTGATGCCGATCGCCTCGATCATGAGGCCCAGGGCACTGCGGCGGACGACCCAGCCGACGGCGATCACGATCAGCACGGCGACGATGAAGACGACCGGGATGCCGATCACGAATCCGTTCGCGATCCACCGGAAGGCGTCGTTCGACGCCGTGGTGTTCTGCCCGCCCGTGATGACCTTCGCGATACCGCGCCCGGCGAGCATCAGCACGAGCGTCGCGATGAACGGCTGGAGGCCCACGTAGGCCACGAGGAGTCCGTTGACCGCGCCGAGGATGCCGGTGATCACGAGAGCGAGGCCGACGGCCGCGAGCGCGGCCCCGAACGAATCCCCGGCTGCGCTGAGGAACTCCATCGACACGGCGCCCGCGACGGCCATGAGAGATCCGACCGAGAGGTCGATGCCGCCGGTCGCGATGACGAGCGACATGCCGATCGCGATCATCATGACGGGGGCTGCCTGACGCAGGATGTCGATGAGGTTGCCGACGAGGTTCCCGTTGTTCGGGTTGATCGAGAGCGCGAGGTAGGTCGGGTCCTTGAGCACGTTCAGTGCGAGCAGCGCGAGGATCGCGACGATGCCCCAGAAGAACGGCTTGTGGATGAGATCCCGCCAGAAGGTGCTGTCGGCTGCCACGGTCATCGGGCCGCCTCCTTGTCCGTGTTGTCGCCGATCGTAACCGGCAGGGCGCCGTCTGCGTCCTCGAGGGTGTCTGCGGCCGCCTCGACGCCGTGCGCGGCGATCACGTCGACGACCACCTGCGCCGTCACGTCGGGGCCGTTCTGGATCTCGCCGATCTTGCGGTGGTCCTTCAGCACGACGATCCGCGCGGAGAGCCGGACGACCTCCTCCAGCTCCGACGAGATGAACACCACGGCGACGCCGTCCTCCGCGAGCTCCGCGACGGCCTCCTGGATCTCGGCCTTCGCGCCGACGTCGATGCCGCGAGTCGGCTCATCGAGGATCAGCAGGTCGGGCTCGGTGGCGAGCCAGCGTCCGAGCAGGACCTTCTGCTGGTTGCCGCCCGAGAGGTTCTTGATCATCCGGTCTGGGTCGGCCGGACGCACGTTCAACTGCGCGATATAGCGCTCGACGATCGCATCCTGCTCCTTGCGGCTCATGGGTCTCGCCCACCCGCGCTCGGCCTGCACCGCGAGGATGATGTTCTCGCGGACGGTCAGGTCTCCGATGATGCCCTCGTCCCGTCGGTTCTCCGTGGAGAACGCGATGCGGCGCGGCAGGGCATCCGCAGGAGAGCGGAGGTCGATCTCCTGGCCACGGAGCTCGATGCTGCCCTCGTCGATGCGGTCGGCCCCGTAGAGGAGGCGCGCCAGCTCGGTGCGGCCGGACCCCAGAAGACCGGCGACGCCGACCACCTCGCCGGGGCGGATGGTCAGATCCGTCGGCTCGACGGCTCCACGCCGCGCGATGCCGACGGCGGCGAGCAGGGGCTTCTCCTCGGTGTCGCGGGGCTCGCGACGACGGTTGCCGCCGAGCGACTTCAGCGCATCGAGATCCTTGCCGATCATCTTCGAGATCAGCGCGTGACGGTCGAGGTCGCGGGTGAGGTACTCCCCTTCATAGCGCCCGTTCCGGAGCACCGTGAGGCGATCGCTGATCGCGTACACCTGGTCGAGGAAGTGCGAGACGAAGAGGATGGCGACGCCCTGGTCGCGGAGGGAGCGGATGACGGTGAAGAGCCCCTCGACCTCGGCGGCGTCGAGACTCGATGTCGGTTCGTCGAGGATGAGGACCTTGGCCCTGATGGCCATGGCTCGACTGATCGCCACGAGCTGCTGCAGCGCGATGGAGAGCGTGGAGAGCGGCTTGCGGGTGTCGAGACCTCCGAGGCCGAGGCGCTCCAGGGCCGCCGACGCGGCACGATGCGTCGCCGCCCAGTTGATGCCGAGGACGCCGCGCACCTCGTGCCCGAGCATCACGTTCTCGCCGATGGAGAGGTTGGGCGCGAGGTTGACCTCCTGGTAGACCGTGGAGATCCCGGCATCCTGCGCGTCACCCGCACCGCCGAAGCTGCGTTCACTTCCCGCGATGACGATCGATCCGGAATCGATCCGATAGACGCCGGTCAGCGCCTTGATCAGGGTCGACTTCCCCGCTCCGTTCTCTCCCATCAGGGCGTGGACCTCGCCGGGGAAGAGGCGGAACTCGACCTCGTCGAGGGCCTTCACCCCCGGGAACTCGATCGAGATGCCGCGCATCTCGACGAGGGGCAGTTCGTGATTCATCTCTGTCTCTCCGTCCGCAGAGCCCGGGCGGCGCGGTCGTGATGCGCCGCCCGGGCTCGGTGCCGGATCGCTCCGGCGTCGGGGTCGTGCCGGTCAGTACTTGCGGTCGGCGAGCACGGCCTGAGCCGCCTCGGCGGAGTCGAACGCCTCACTCGGGACGACGATGTACGAGTCGACCTCCTCGCCCGCGAGCGTCTTCTCGACGACCTCGAGCGCGGTCTCGCCGAACAGCGGGTTGTACTCGTGCACGTAGCTGAGCTGACCGTCCGCGAGTGCCTGCATGGCGTTCTTGGTGCCGTCGATCGTGGCGATCTTCACGTCCTCACCGACCACGAGGCCGGCCTCCTCCGCGGCCTGCGCAGCTCCCAGACCCATCTCGTCGTTCTGAGCGAACACGAGCTGGATGTCGTTGCCGGACGACTTGAGCATGGTCTCGAAGACGCTCTTGCCCTCCTCCGCCGACCAGTTCGCGGTCTGCGCGTCGACCTTGGTGAGCGACGAGTCGCCGAGCCCCTCGTCGAATCCCGTGTTGCGCTCGTTCACGACGCCGACGCCCGCCGGCCCCTCGAGGACGACGTAGTTGCCGCCGTCGGGGAACGTCGCCGCGGCCCACGTGCCGACCTCCTTGGCGACCTCGACGTTGTCGGGTGCGATGCGAGTGACGTAGAGGCTGTCGTCGTCGGGCTCGATGCCGCGGTCGAGCAGGATGACGGGGATCTCCGCCTCCTGCGCCCGCTTGAGCGAGTCCTCCCAGCCCGATGCCTCGGTCGCCGAGAGCAGGATCACGTCGACGCCCTCATCCACGAACGACGTGAACGCATCGATCTGCGACTTCTGGTCGAGGTTGGTGGCGGGCGCGTACTTCAGGTCGTATCCGGCATCCTCCGTGAAGGTGTCCTGGATGTTCTGCTCGTTGGCCTCGCGCCAGGCGCCCTCCGGGCCGACGGCGACGAAGCCGACGGTGGTGAGCTCGTCGGAACCGTCTCCTCCGTCGCCCGACCCCCCGGTCGAGCACGCGGCGAGACCGATGGTGAGTGCGCCGACTGCTGCCAGTCCGAACGCGATGCGGATGCGCTTCTTCGCGGACATTTCTTCTCCTCTTCGAGATGCCGGTCGTCATGCCGGCAGTGGCGGACCGCCCTGGTCCTGTCGTGAATGCAGGACACCGTCACCGCGTGTCCTGCCGTGATGTTACCGGGAACAATTTCTGGAACACAAGTGGTCGCCGAAAAATCAATCAGCTCAGGGTGAGACCGGAGTGTTACCGATCACAGGTCAACGCTGTGACTGAGCTCGGCGGCGATCATCTCCACCACGGTGTCGACCGTCACGCCCGGGCCGTTGCTGAGCTCGCCGATCTTCTCGCGGTCCTTGAGGACGACGATCCGGTCGGACAGACGCACGACCTCCTCCAGCTCGGACGAGATGAACACGACCGCGACGCCCTCGCCCGCCAGCCGGCTGATGCGCCGCTGCACGTCGAGTTTCGCGGCGATGTCGATGCCCCTGGTCGGCTCGTCGAGAATCAGGACATGCGGACGCACGGCGAGCGCCCGCGCGAGCAGCACCTTCTGCTGCGTCCCTCCGGACAGCACTCCCACCGGGCGATCCATGTCCGCCGGGTCCAGATGCAGAGCATCGACGTACGTCTCCACGAGCGCCGACGCCTCGGCCGGCGACAGCGGGCGAGACCAGCCGCGCAGCGCCTGCAGCGAGAGGAGCATGTTCTCCCGCGCCGTGAGCTCGCCGATGATGCCCTGGGTACCGCGATTCTCCGCCGACAGGGCGATCCTGTGGCGCAGCGCGACCGCCGGGTTGCGGAGCTGGACCCGCTCTCCGTCCACCCAGAGCTCGCCGCTGTCGGCCCTGACGGTCCCGCTCAGCAGGGAGGCGACCTCGCTCCGTCCCGACCCCCGCAGACCCGCCAGACCGACGATCTCCCCGCGCTGGATCTCGAGGTCCATTTGCTCCAGTTCGCCTCGACGCCCGAGGTCCGACGCCTGCAGCGCCGGCTGCCCGTCCGACGTGTAGTGATGCGCCTTCCGCTCCGAGCCGAGCGCCCTCAGGCTCTCGATGTCCTTGCCCAGCATCTTCGAGATCAGATCGGCGCGGTCCAGATCACGGGTCGCGTACTCGCCGATGAGATGCCCGCCTCGCAGCACCGTCATCCGGTCACTGATCGCGAACGCCTGCTCGAGGAAGTGCGAGACGAAGAGGATCGCGACTCCGCGGGCGCGCAGGCCGCGGATGACGCGCATCAGCGTGGCGACCTCTCCGACGTCGAGACTGGAGGTGGGCTCGTCGAGCACGAGGACCCGCGGCTCGTCCACCACGGCGCGGGCCAGGGCGACCAGCTGCTTCTGCGCGGGGGTCAGCAGCGACAGCGGCGTGCGCGCATCGAGGCCGTCGAGCCCCAGCCGCGCGAGCGCCTCGGCCGCGTCGGCCCTCGTCCGCCGCCAGTCGATGCCGAACCGGCCCCGACGCTCACGCCCGAGCATGACGTTCTCCGCCACACTGAGGTTCGGACTCAGCTGCGCATCCTGGAAGACCGTCGCGATGCCCGCCGCACGACTGTCGGCGACCCCGACGAACCGGCGCTCCTCCCCGCCCACCACGACCGAACCGGAATCGGGGGCGAGGGTGCCGGTGATCACGGCGACGAGGGTCGACTTGCCCGCGGCGTTCTCCCCCATCACCGCGTGCACCTCTCCGGGGAAGAGGCGGAAATCGACGCCAGCGAGGGCACGGACGCCGGGGAAGTCGACCGTGACACCCTCGAGTCGTACGATCGGCTCCGGACTGCGGCCGGGCGTCATCGCACCTCCCGTGGTGCGGCGGACGAGGCCCGTGCGACGAGTTCGGTGGGGATGCGCGTGAGGGTCGGGATGTCTCGACCTTCGATGGCGGCGCGCAGCATCTCCACCACCGACGCACCGAGCGACCCGAAGTCCTGGCGGACCGTGGTCAGGGGCGGTACGAAGTGCCTGGCCAACGGGATGTCGTCGAAGCCGACGACGCTGAGGTCGGTGGGCACGTCGAACCCGTTGTCGTGGAGACCGTGGATGAGACCGATCGCCATGTCGTCGTTCGCGGCGAAGATGGCGGTGTAGTCCGGGAGGCGAGTGAGGCCCTTGGCGAAGTCGTACGCGAAGTCCGCCGACCAGTCCCCGACCACGATGGGCCGTTCGCGTATCCCCCACGACTTCGCCCTCGAATGGAACGCACGTTCTCTGGCCCTCGCATCCAGCCAGTCGAGCGGTCCCGACATGTGCAGGATGTCGCGATGCCCGAGCGCGACGAGGTGATCGACCACCAACGTGGTACCGGCGTGCTGGTCGATCGACACCGTGAGGAAGGTGGGATCGGCGTCTGCTTTGACCACGAGCATCGGCACGGAGATCGCGACCCGCCGGAGTGCAGCGACCGAAGAGGAACGGGGGGCGATCACGCACAGCGCGTCCACCCCCTGCGTCATGAGGTTGTCGACCGCTTCCTGCGGAGACAGCGCATCGCCCTCGTGCAGGGCGATCGGCGTGACCGAGTACCCGGCGGCGCGCGCCGAGAGCTCGACCGCGCGCAGGATGCTCGTCGGGCCGTGCGCGACCGCGCTCTCCACGATCACGCCGATACGGCGGGTCCGCTGGGTCGCGAGAGCGCGCGCGACGAGATTGGGCCGGTAGTCCAGCTCTTCGATCGCCTCGAGGACGCGACGCCTGGTGTCCGGCTTGATGTTCGGGTGGTCGTTGAGGACCCGCGAGACGGTCATGTGGGACACGCCCGCGATGGTCGCGACCTGCCGGATGTTGGGCTTGTCGGATCCGACGTTCGCCATGCGCACCTCCGACGGCCGAGCTTCCGTGAATGTTACCGAGAACACGAAGGCGCATGCAATGAGCCACGGGATCATCCTCGAGACGTATGCCGATACCTCCCGCGCCCGATGCCCCCGCGCCTCGACACCGACGAAGCTGGGCGGATGAACGCACGAACGGCCCTCGCGGCATCCGCCCTGCTCCTCGGGGGCATGCTGTCCCTGTCGGGATGCTCCCTGTACGACAGCCTCATCCACAAGCAGGCGACGTCCACCTTCGAGGACGTCGACGCCTTCGACGACGGAGCGGATGTCGACGCCGACTGGATCCCCGGCGACGCGAGCGACATCACCCTGCGGACGTCGACGGTCGAGGATGCTGCCGACGCCGTGATCCTCCTCGACAGCACGTCCGCGCTCGCGGACGGCTGCGTCGAGGTCGAGCGTCGGTCGGCGCCCGCCTGGGTGCTCGACGAGGCTCCGGATCCCTACACGGCGAGGAACGTCTTCGCGTGCGGAGACTGGAGCGTCATGGCGACCGACACCGGCTGGTACGGCTGGACGCCGAACTCCGAAGAGGAGCGCGAGGCGGCATCCGCCGACTGAGGAGCACTCTTTCCGGGCCGTACCTTCGGCGCGTGGATCCTAGACCTTCGTCTACTTGTATATAACCTAACGTCTATGTCAGGGCGTGCGACCCCTTACTTGTGGACTTCCACAGCAAAGCGGCACGCGAATGAATATGCCGCCATGATGATTCCTGCCTCCCAATGGCGGGCGAGCACGACTCGGCGCTGATTCTGGGGAAGAGCGTCGCGAGGATGGGGATCCTCCGCATGGACGTGCCCGTCCTCACGGCTCATCCCCCGGCGCCGTGAGTTGGCGAGTCCCCCTCTCCGGTACCCGAACCCGGTGAGGGGGACTGCTTGCTCGCTCGGGTGGCCACATGACGACGATTCGTCGCGACAGCCACAGCGAAGACAGAACCGCCCCTCCCGGCACCGGGAGGGGCGGTTCTGCGTCGGGGCCTGCGGCTCAGGCCTCCGTGCGGCGGCGACGCGTCACGAGCACGCCTCCAGCGGCCAGCAGGCCCAGCAGCAGGACGATCAGCGCGACGGGGACCGCGCTTCCTGTCCCGGCGAGGCCGTCTCCGGTCGCCGCGGCTGCGGTGACCGTCAGAGCCCCCTGGGCGCTCAGGCCGGATGCCGTGCCGTCGGCGATGAGCGTGTGGGCGCCCACCTCGGCGTTCGCCGGAATCGTCACCGTGATCCGGAAGGCCCCGTTCCCGTCGGCCGTCACCTCGCCGATGCGGATCGGAGCGGAGTGCAGGGTGAGCGTCACGAGCTCGCCTGCGCCGAAGCCGCGTCCCGTGATCTCGACAGTGCCGCCCTGCACCACCCGGGTCTTCCCGATGACCAGCTCGGCCTGCAGCACCGGCGTGCCGCGCACCTCGATCGTCATCGGCTCCGACGTCGACGGGCGGTACGCCTCGGCATCCGAGGGCACGAAGCGCGCCACGTAGGTGTGCGCCCCCGAGGTCGCGA
>JAZBLS010000140.1:0-8485 GCA_037033365.1 Actinomycetota bacterium
CGCCCCACTCCTTGCCCTGGAAGCCGAAGCGGTACTCGACGTCGATCGTGCCGGCCGAGTAGTGGGCCCGGTCCTCTTCAGGCACGTCGAACTGGCGCATGTTCTCCGGGTCGATGCCCAGGTCGATGAACCAGTTCCAGCACGCGTCCACCCAGTGCGAGAACCACTCGGGGGCGTCAGCGGGAGGCGTGAAGAACTCGATCTCCATCTGCTCGAACTCGCGCGTGCGGAAGATGAAGTTGCCGGGGGTGATCTCGTTGCGGAAGGCCTTGCCCACCTGGCCGATGCCGAACGGCGGCTTCTTGCGGCTCGCGGTGAGCACGTTGGAGAAGTTCACGAAGATGCCCTGCGCGGTCTCGGGGCGCAGGTAGTACAGGCCCGACTCGTCGTCCACGACGCCGAGGTACGTCTTCACGAGACCCGAGAAGTCCTTGGGCTCGGTGTACTGGCCCTTGGTGCCGCAGTTCGGGCACGGCACATCGGCCAGGCCGTGCTCGGCCTTGCGGCCCTTGCGCGCCTCGAAGTCCTCGACGAGGTTGTCGGCGCGGAAGCGCTTGTGACAGCTCAGGCACTCGACCAGCGGGTCGCTGAAGGTGGCGACGTGACCCGAGGCCTCCCACACGCGCTTGGGCAGGATGATGCTCGAGTCGAGACCGACCATGTCACCGCGGCCGCGGACGAAGGTCTGCCACCACTGACGGCGGATGTTCTCCTTGAGCTCCGTGCCGAGGGGGCCGTAATCCCACGCGGAACGGGACCCGCCGTAGATCTCACCCGCCTGGAAGACGAACCCGCGGTGGCGGGCAAGGGCGATGACCTTGTCGAGACGGGACTGTTCGGCCACGGTGGCTCCAATGGTCGGATGCGGAGAGTGTGATGACGCCCGTGATCACGGGCACCACAATCCTATCCGCGACGGCGAGCGCGTCACCCTCACATGGAGGGTGCTCAGGCGGTGAAGAGGTAGCCCTTCTCGACGTCGAAGCCCGCGATCTGCAGACCGCTGCCGAGCAGGCCCTCCATCTGGGCGCGCAGCCGCATGCGCCACTCGTGCGCGGCATCCGGGTCCGACTCCCTCATGCCCTCGATGTCCGCCGGGATCTCGAGCGTCTCGACCACGCTCTCCGCAGCCGGCGTGCGCGCGATGTCGGCGAGCGCCCACTCGACGTCGAGTCGGTCGCTCTCGTCACCGGCGTCTCCGCCGCCGAAGATGCCGTAGCGGTTCACCGAGTAGCCCGTGACCCTGGCACCGAGGACCGACAGGAAGAAGTGCGCGTTGCGCGCGACGAGCGGATCGAACGTCCAGGTGATCCGGCCGACGTCGCGCGAGAAGGCCCACTGCCGCTGATGCTCCTTGAGCTCGCGACCCCACCCGCGTCCGCGGTACTCCGGCAGCAGCGCCGTGATGTGGGAGTGCATCGCGCGTCGCGCAGGAGCGCCGAAGAACGCGATCGAGGCTCCGACCATCCGCTCCTCACCGTCCTCGGCGTCGAAGAGACCGACGACGTAGTTGCCCGACTGCTGCAGGGCTCGCAGCGTGCCGGCGTCGATGACGCGCTCCGGCCCTCGGATGGAATCGAGGAGTCCCTGCGCGTCGATGATGAGTTCAACGGTGTCGAGGTCACGGATGGTTCGCACGACCCCAGTCTGCCCCTCCGAGGGGCGTTCGCGGAATCGCGGGCGCCGGAATCCCGCTGGGAGGCGGGGGCCGACCGGCGTACCGTGGGGGCATGGCAACCACCGACGCGTCGGCGACCTCGCGCGACGACACCCGATTCTTCGGACAGCCCTGGGCCCTCGTGCACATCTTCGGCGTCGAGATGTGGGAGCGCTTCAGCTTCTACGGCATGCAGGGCATCCTGCTCATCTACCTCTACTTCTCGGTCACCGAGGGCGGGCTCGGGCTCTCGCAGGCCGTGGCCGGTGGGATCGTCGGAGCGTACGGCGGCTCGGTCTACCTCTCCACGATCCTCGGCGCCTGGCTCGCCGACCGGATGCTGGGATCGGAGCGCGTGCTCTTCTTCAGCGCGATCGTGATCGTCGCCGGTCACGTGGCCCTCGCGCTGCTGCCCGGATTCGTCGGTGTCGGCGTCGGCCTGGTGCTCGTCGCCCTCGGCTCCGGTGGGCTCAAGGCGAACGCCACCTCGGTCGTCGGCACGCTCTACAGCGCGGACGACACGCGCCGGGATGCCGGATTCTCGCTGTTCTACCTCGGCATCAACCTCGGCGCATTCCTGGGCCCGATCCTCACCGGCATCCTGCAGTCCACGCTCGGATTCCACTACGGCTTCGGCCTCGCGGCCATCGGAATGACGCTGGGCCTGGTCCAGTACTCGTTCGGGCGCCGTGCGCTGCCCGACGAGGCGCGGCGCGTACCCAACCCGCTGCCGTCCTCGCGTTATCCGCTCGTCGCGATCATCGCCGTCGCGGCCGTCGTCGTGATCGCCGCCCTCGTGCTCCTCGGTGTCATCCGCGCCGACAACCTCTCCACCATCGTGATCATCGGCACGATCGTCGCAGCCGTCGCCTACTTCGCGGTGATCCTCGGCAGCCGCCGCATCGATGCGACCGAGCGTTCGCGCGTCTGGGGATTCCTGCCGCTGTTCGTCACGAGCGTCGCGTTCTGGTCGCTGTACCAGCAGCAGTTCACGGTGCTCACGGTGTACTCCGACGAGCGCCTCGACCGGAACATCCTCGGCTGGGAGATGCCGGTGTCCTGGGTGCAGTCGATCAACCCGGTCTTCATCATCATCCTGTCGGGTGTCTTCGCCGCGATCTGGACGCGCCTGGGCAAGCGTCAGCCCGCGACGCCCGTCAAGTTCGCGCTCGGAGCGATCATCATGGGCGCGGCCTTCCTGCTGTTCCTCCCGTTCGCCGGAGGCGGCGCCAACTCCACACCGCTCCTCGCGATCGTCGGCATCCTGCTCGTGTTCACGATCGCCGAGCTGCTGATCTCGCCCGTCGGACTCTCGGTGACGACCAAGCTCGCGCCGAGCGTCTTCCACACCCAGATGGTCGCGCTGTTCTTCCTGTCGATCGCGCTGGGCACCGCGATCTCGGGATGGCTCGTGCAGTTCTACGATCCGAAGAACGAGGTGCCGTACTTCTCGATCCTCGGTGGCATCGCGATCGTCGTGGGGGTCGGCCTCCTGCTGGCGGTGAAGCCCGTGCTGCGGCTCATGAAGGGCGTCAGCTGACGGGTCGCGCCCGCGGGATCGCTCCCGACGCGCCTCCGGTATACCGGACGCCGATAGCCTGAAGGGATGGGAGAGAACGATGATCGCGCACGCAGACGGCTCTCCCGCACACCCCCACGCTGGGCCGTGGTCGCCGTCCTCGCGTTCGCGGGGCTCTGCTCGTCGTTCATGTTCACGCTCGTCGTGCCGCTTCAGGCGGAGCTCCCGCGCCTGCTGAACGCGTCCCGCGAGGACACCACGTGGGTGGTCACGATCACCCTGCTCGTCGCGGCCGTCGCGACGCCGATCTCCGGTCGCCTCGGCGACATGTACGGCAAGCGGCGCGTGGTCGTCGTGCTGCTGGCGCTGCTTATCGTCGGCTCCCTGATCGCCGCGCTGTCGGGGTCGATCGTCGGCGTCATCATCGGTCGCGCCCTTCAGGGCGCCGTCACCGGAGTCGTGCCGCTCGGCATCGCCATCATGCGCGACGTGCTCCCGCCCGAGAGGCTCGGCACGGCGGTCGCGCTCATGAGCGCGACCATGGGCGTCGGAGGAGCGATCGGGATGCCGGTCGCCGCGCTGCTCGCGCTGAACGCGGACTGGCACGGACTGTTCTGGCTCGCAGCGGGACTCGGTGTGGTCGGCCTGGTGCTCGTGCTGCTGCTGGTACCCGAGGACGTGCTCCGCTTCCCCGGGCGCCTCGACGTGCTCGGCGCGATCGGGCTCGCGATCGGCCTCACCGGCATCCTGCTGTTCGTGTCGCGGGGAGCCGAATGGGGCTGGACCGCGCCGCTGACCCTCACCTGCATCATCGGCGGCGTCGCGGTGCTGCTGATCTGGGGCTGGTACCAGCTGCGCGCGAAGGACCCCCTCCTCGACCTCCGAGTGGCCGCCCGGCCCGCCGTGCTGTTCACCAACATCGCCGCGATCGGCATGGGCTTCGCGCTCTTCGCCTCGAACGTCACGTTCCCGCAGCTGCTGGAGATGCCTGTTGCGACCGGATCCGGCTTCGGGCTCGACATGGTGTCGGCCGCCCTCGTGATCATGCCGGCGGGCCTCGTCATGATGGTGATCTCGCCGCTCTCCGGATTCCTCGAGCGCACGGTCGGCCCGCGCCCGCTGTTCACGGTCGGCGCCGCAGCCATCGTGCTCGCGTACGTCTTCGTGCTGCTGTGGTCGAGCGAGGTGTGGCACATCCTCGTCGCGAACCTGCTGATCGGCGTCGGCATCGGATTCACGTTCGCCGCGATGCCGATGATCATCATGCGCTCGGTGCCCGCGAACGAGACGGGAGCGTCGAACGGCCTGAACGCGCTGTTCCGCTCGGTCGGGACGTCGAGCGCGTCCGCCGTCATGGGCGGCGTGCTCGCGGCCATGAGCATCGACGTCGACGGCGTCTCGGTGCCGACGCGCTCGGCGTTCGAGGTGTGCTTCTGGCTCGCGATCGTGGCCGGCATCGTCGCGGTGGTCCTGTCGCTCTTCATCCCCCGGCAGCGCGCGACGGAGTCGCACCCGTCGCTGCCCTGAATCGCTGCGCTGATGGCTGCGTTGAATCTTCGACGCCGCTAGAGCACCCGCGGATCCGGGTCGGTCGGCACGGGCGGCCGCAGTCGCGCGGGGATCGGCCACGGCAGTGAGTACGGCGTGGTCGGCGGACGCGTGACGTCGCCGAAATCGTCGACCTTCACCACGATGCGACCGGGTCGCTCGTCCTCATCGGGAGTCACCTCGAGGATGCGCACGCGCAGCGGCTGTTCCGCCTCGCCCTCGAGCATCCAGGCGTCCGCGAGCCAGGCGATGCCGCGCTCCTCGAGCGCCGCCTCGGCCTCCAGCCAGTCGGCGGGAGCGGATGCGGTGCGTCCGAGCACGTCCACGGCGACCCAGGCCTCCCCGTCCGGGCGGATCCATCCGAGGAGCTCGCCGTCGTCACGGCGGTGCGGGGTCCAGTCGGGGCGGGGCATACGACGATGCTAGACGTCGGCCGCGCTTCAGCTCAGTGCGTGTACTCCATGAGCTCGACCCCGAGCACCCGGAAGGCGTCGTGTGCACGCAGGCGGTGCGTGATCGAGAGGTCGTCGAAGCACACGATCAGCGAGTAGGCGACGCCCGCACGCGGACCGGCCAGCACCCCGGCCTCTGCGCGCACACCGCGATCGCGGCCGGTCTTGTTGATGAACAGCAGCCCGTGCGCATCGTGATCGTGGGCGAACGGGTCGAGTCCCGTCGATGCGGCGACGAGGCTGAGGTCCTGGTTGAGGCTCAGCCACTCCGACACCTGAGCGCTCACGGATGCGTCCACGACCTGCGAGTTCACGAGCGCCGAGAACAGCCCGGCGAACTCCCGGGCCGAGCCGACAGCGACCTGCGGGGCGTCGTCAGGGCCGCGCTCGTCGCGGAACCGGTCGAGGAGTGCCGTCCGACGAAGGCCGAGCTCCTCGATGCGCTCGCGCACCCGGTCGTGACCGACCCGCTGCAGGAGGGCATTGACCGCGATCGGGTCGCCCGAGGTCGCGGCGAGCACCGCCAGGTCCTCCAGGGGAAGCGCGGGCGCCCGCAGGTGACGCCACACGCCCGACGTCGAGACGGGGTCGACGGCTCCGCGCTCGACGATCTCGAGCGGGTCGAGCGCGCCCGACTCGAAGGCCGCGGCGACCTCGATCAGCAGCGGGACGACGCCGAGTCCGGCGACGGGCATCGTGACGTGGTCGTCGCCGGCGAGGACATGCACGTGGTTGTCGAGATCGACGACGTGCACCGAGACCTGGGCGCCCGCGTCGGCCAGCTGCTCGAGCGCGCGCAGAGTCGACGTGAAGGATCGGCGCCCCGCGGCCGCACGGCGCGGCAGACGACGACTGGTCCGCTGAGAGCGGCGCAGCGAGGCCAGTGACGGCCCTTCGACAGGCTCGGGAGCACCCACGCGTGATCCTTACAGGGGGGTTGGATTGGCGGGATGCTGCAGGGCTCATCCCCCGCAGCATCGATATCGTAACCCCCACCGATGGGGATGCCCCACAGACGACCGTGATTGGTCATCTGATCGTCACACTGCAGTGCCGCACTGCCTCACCAGATGGTGACCCTGGCCTCCTCCGGGAGCCACAGCGCGTCGGACTCGCCCACACCGAACGCCTCGTAGAAGGCGTCGATGTTGCGCACGATCTGGTTGCAGCGGAACTCGTTCGGCGAGTGCGGGTCGATCGTCAGCAGGCGGAGCGTCTCGGCCTCGCGGCTCTTCTGCTGCCACACCTGCGCCCACGACAGCAGCAGACGCTGCACGCCCGTGTAGCCGTCGATGACCGGCCCTTCGACGGGCTCAGCGACCGAGGAGTCCTTCTGCAGCGAGATCTCGTACGCCTTCAGCGCGATGCCGAGGCCGCCGAGGTCACCGATGTTCTCGCCGATCGTCAGGGCGCCGTTGACGTGGTGCTCCGCGTCGAGCCCGTCCGGCACGAGCTCGTCGTACTGGGCGATGAGCGCCTTGGTGCGCTCCTCGAACGCCGAGCGATCAGCATCCGTCCACCAGTCCTGCAGACGCCCGTCGCCGTCGTAGCGGCTGCCCTGGTCGTCGAAGCCGTGACCGATCTCGTGGCCGATGACGGCCCCGATGCCGCCGTAGTTCGCGGCCGCATCGCGGCTCACGTCGAAGAAGGGGTACTGCAGGATCGCCGCGGGGAACACGATCTCGTTCATCGACGGGTTGTAGTACGCGTTCACCATCTGCGGCGGCATGTGCCACTCGGTGCGGTCGATCGGAGTGCCGACCTTGTCGATGTGCCGGTCGTGCTCGAACATCGCGGCGCGGCGGATGTTGCCGAACAGGTCGGCGCGGTCGATCGCGAGGGCTGCGTAGTCGCGCCACACCTCGGGGTGACCGATCTTCGGCGTGAACGCGTCGAGCTTGGCGAGCGCGCGCTCGCGGGTCTCGGCCGTCATCCACTCGAGGTCGGTGATGCTCTGCCGGTACGCCTCGATGAGGTTGCCGACGAGCTCGTCCATCGCGGCCTTCGCCGTCGGCGGGTAGTGGCGCTCGACGTAGACCTTGCCGATCGCCTCGCCGAGGGCGCCCTCGGTGACCGAGACACCGCGCTTCCACCGCTCGCGGATCGTCGGAACACCCGTGAGCTCGGTGCCGTAGAAGGAGAAGTTCTCCTGCACGAGATCGTCGGTGAGGTAGGGCGCCGCGGCGTGCACGGCCTGCGCCCGCAGCCAGGCCTTCCAGTCGTCGAGACGCTCGGCGACGAGGAGCTCCCTGAGCGACTCGAAGAAGCTCGGCTGCGAGACGACGACCTCGGCGAAGGCCGCGGGGTTCGACGGGGCGACCGCGTCGCGCCAGGGAGCCAGGTCGACGCCGACGAGCTCCTGGAACTCGTCCCACGTCTTCAGGTTGTAGGTCTCGACGGCGTCGCGGCTGCGCACGTTGTCCCAGTGGTGCGACGCGATCTCGTGCTCGAGTGCGATCGCCCGGTCGGCGACGGCGGCGGCATCCGCCACGCCGCCGAGCTCCAGCAGGCGCTCGAGGTGCGCGCGGTACTTCTCCCGCGTGCCCTGGAAGGTGTCGAGGCGGTAGTAGCTCTCGTCGGGGAGCGACAGGCCGCCCTGCAGCAGGACGGGGACGTAGCGCTCGGGGTCGCCGGGGTCGCCGTCGACGTAGAGGCCGATCAGATGTGCTCGGCCGTCGCGGTCGTAGGTGCCGACCGTACGCAGGAACGACGGGATGCTGTCGATCGCGTCGATCTCGAGGAGCGTGGAGACGAGCGGCGTGACGCCCGCCGCCTCGATGCGCTCAATGTCCATGAAGCTCGCGAAGAGGTCGCCGATCTTGCGCGCGAGGGTGCCCTCCTCGGCATCCTGCGACTCCTCGATGATCGCCCTGACGTCCTTCTCGGCCTGCTCTGCCAGGAGGTGGAAGGAACCCCAGCGCGCCTTGTCGCCCGGGATCTCGGTACGCGCGAGCCAGGCGCCGTTGACGTGACGATACAGGTCGTCCTGCGGGCGGATGTCGGAGCTGAACTCGGAGGTCTCAAGGCCAGAGGGAAGCACGTCGGTCATGCGAACAGCCTATGCGGCGCTCCGACATTCGGGCGGAGGCGGTCAGGGCCTGCGGCGGATGCCGAAACGACGGCGTCGCGGCGCCTCGTCCGGAGCATCCGTGGCAGCGGTGGCCGCTCGCGCCGCACGGCGCTCGGCCCAGGCGGCGACCTCGGCATCCACGTCGCGCGTGTCCGTGACGACCGGCGGCCCGCCCTGCAGCTGTCGGCGCGCCTCGCGGACGCGCCGGTTGAAGTCCTCGAGGACCTCCCTGCCGTCGG
>JAZBLS010000141.1:0-8422 GCA_037033365.1 Actinomycetota bacterium
CAGATTCACGCAGTTACGTGGAGCCCTCCGCTCGATTCCCCACTGTACCACCACGGACGTCGACCGCGAGCAGCAGCGCCTCCCACGGGGTGTCGGTGGTGGAAGCGGCGAGTTCGACGGCGTCCTGACGGCTGCCGGGGCCGTCCGCGAGCACGAGCACGCTGGGCCCTGCGCCCGACACGACGGCCGCGAATCCGGCGGCGCGAAGGGTCTGCACGAGGCGCTGCGTCTCGGGCATCGCCTCGGCGCGGTAGTCCTGATGGAGGCGGTCCGCCGTGGCGTCGAGCAGCAGCTCGGGACTCTGCATCAGCGCGGCCACGAGCAGCGCGGAGCGCGAGAGATTGAAGACGGCATCCGCCGTCGACACGTGCGGCGGCTGCAGTGAGCGGGCCGCCGACGTCGACATCGTGTACGAGGGCACGAGCACGAGCGGCGAGACGCCGCGGTGGACGAGCAGCTTCTTGTGCTGCGGCCCCCGCTCGCCCATCCAGGCGATGGTGAGTCCGCCGAAGAGCGCGGGCGCGACGTTGTCAGGGTGGCCCTCGATCTCCGTGGCGAGACGCAGCATGTCGGCGTCGGTGATCTCGACGTCACCCTCGAGCAGCCCCTTGGCGGCGAGGATGCCGGCCGTGACCGCGGCACCGGACGAGCCGAGGCCCCGTCCGTGCGGCACGCCGTTCTCGGCGATGATCCTGAGACCGGGCGGCGTGCGGTCGACGTCGGCGTAGACGTGCGCGATGGTCCGCACGATGAGGTTCGACGCGTCGCGCGGGATCTCCTCGGCGCCCGATCCCGACACCTGGATGTCGAGCTCGCCCGCCGGCAGCTCCGTGACGAGCAGCGTGTCGTAGACGCTGAGGGCGAGGCCGAGCGTGTCGAAGCCGGGACCGAGGTTGGCGCTGGTAGCCGGGACGGTCACCTCGACCGTGCGCCCTGCGGGCATCGTCACTCGCCTTCCACGCGCAGCACGGAGACCACGCGCTCGACGACGGAGCTGCCGGCCAGGGCGTCGACGGTCGCGCTGAGCGCCTCGTCGGTCGCGCGGTGCGTGCCGATGACGAGGCGGGCGGTGGGCTCGTCCTCTCCCTCGACGGTCTGCACCACGGTCGCGACGGAGACGCCGCCCTCGCTGAGGATGCCGGCGACGGTGGCGAGCACGCCCGGCGCGTCGGACACCTCGAGCGTGATCTGGTAGCGCGTGGTGACGTGTCCGATGGCGACGACCGGGAGGTTCGCGCGCGTGGACTCCCCCACCCCGACGCCGCCGGCGATGTGGCGACGGGCTGCGGAGACGACGTCACCGAGGACGGCGGATGCCGTCTGGACGCCACCGGCACCCGCGCCGTAGAACATCAGGGATCCGGCAGCCTCCGCCTCGACGAAGACGGCGTTGTTGGCGCCGTGCACCGACGCGAGCGGGTGCGACTGCGGCACGAGGGCCGGGTAGACGCGGACCGAGATCGACTCGGCGCCGCCGACCTCGAGGCGCTCGCACACCGCGAGCAGCTTGATGACGAACCCGGCGGAGCGCGCCTCGTCGATCATCGACGCGGTGATCGAGGTGATGCCCTCGCGGTGGACCGCCTCGAGCGGCACGGCCGTGTGGAATGCGAGGCTCGCGAGGATCGCGGCCTTCTGCGCGGCGTCGAAGCCCTCCACGTCGGCGGTGGGGTCGGCCTCGGCGTAGCCGAGGCGCTGCGCGTCGGCGAGCACCTCGGCGAAGTCGGCGCCCTCGGTGTCCATGCGGTCGAGGATGTAGTTCGTCGTGCCGTTCACGATGCCCATGATGCGCACGACGCGGTCACCCGCGAGCGAGTCGCGCAGGGGCCGGATGATCGGGATGGCGCCGGCGGCGGCGGCCTCGTAGTAGACGGACGCTCCGACCCGGTCGGCGGCCTCGAAGAGCTCGGGGCCGTGGGTGGCGAGCAGCGCCTTGTTGGCCGTCACGACGTCGGCGCCGGAGCCGATCGCCTGCAGGATGCTCGTGCGCGCCGGCTCGATGCCGCCGATCAGCTCGATCACGATGTCGGATCCGAGGATCAGCGACTCGGCATCCGTGGTCAGCAGCTCCTTCGGCAGGTCGGCGTCGCGGGGGGCGTCGACGTCCCGCACCGCGATGCCGGCCAGCTCGAGCGAGGCACCCGCGCGGTCGGCCAGCTCGTCTCCGTGACGCAGCAGAAGAGCCGCCACCTGGGAGCCGACCGCTCCGGCACCCAGCAGTGCCACGCGAAGTCGTCGGTACTCAGTCGTCATTGCTTCTCCTCGGAAGGTCGATCGGTCATGCAGGGGTGGTCCGGCGCGGTGCGCCGGTCACCGTTCGGTAGAGGTTCAGGTCGTGCGGTCGATGCCGGCGTCGCGCGAGAGCACGTCGGCCACGGTCTCACCGCGGACGATGACGGCGGACTCGCCGCCGCGGACGGCCACGACCGGCGGTCGCGGGACGTGGTTGTAGTTGCTCGCCAGCGAGGCGCAGTATGCGCCCGTCGAGGGGACGGCGAGCAGGTCGCCGGGCACCAGGTCGCTCGGGAGGTACTCGTGATCCACGACGATGTCGCCGGACTCGCAGTGCTTGCCCACCACGCGGCTGAGCTGCGGACCGCCGACGCCGCTGCGCGAGGCGAGGCGCGCCGAGAACTGAGCGCCGTAGAGGGCCGTCCGGGCGTTGTCGCTCATCCCGCCGTCGACGCTGATGTACCGGCGCACGGCACCGGAGCCCAGCTCCACGTCCTTCGTGGTGCCGACCTCGTAGAGCGTCACGCCAGCGGTGCCGACGATCGCGCGCCCCGGTTCGAAGGACAGCGCCGGGAGCGGGATGCCGCGGGCCGCGCACCCCTCGGCGACCGCCGCGACGATCTCGGCGGCCAGCGTCTCGATCGGCGTGGGGTCGTCGACGCTCGTGTACGCGATGCCGAAGCCGCCGCCGAGGTTCAGCACCGGGACGGGGCCGTGCTCGAGGAGCGCCGCGTGGAGCTCCAGCACGCGGGATGCCGACTCGCGGAATCCGGCGATACCGAAGATCTGGGAGCCGATGTGGCAGTGCAGGCCGACGAAGTCGAGACCGTCGATCTCGCGGATGCGGGCCACGGCGCGCTCCGCCTCCGGCAGGGGGAACCCGAACTTCTGGTCCTCGTGCGCGGTCGCCAGGAAGTCATGCGTCTCGGCGTGTACACCGCTGATCACGCGGACCAGCACACGCTGAGTCGTGCCCGTCCTCGCGGTGATGGCCGCGAGGCGCTCGATCTCGATGGCGCTGTCGACGATGATCGTGCCGATGCCGACGGAGACCGCGCGCTCGAGCTCGGCGACCGACTTGTTGTTGCCATGGAATCCGAGCGAGGCGGGAGCGACGCCGGCGGCCAGGGCCACCTCGAGCTCTCCGCCGGTGCAGACGTCGATGCGCAGACACTCGTCGACCACCCAGCGGGCGACCGTGGTGCTGAGGAACGCCTTGCCGGCGTAGTAGACCTGGGCGGTCGTGCCGTGATCGGCGGCGGCCGCGTCGAAGGAGGTGCGGAAGGCACGGGCGCGATCGCGCACCTCGTCCTCGTCGAGGACGAGCAGCGGCGTCCCGTACGTCTGGGCGAGCGCGGTGGCGGGGATGCCCGCGAGCGTGAGAGCGCCGTCGGCGTCGCGCCGTGCCGAGGCGGGCCATACCGCAGCGGGGAGGTCGTTCACGTCGTCGGGCACGACGAGCCATTCCGGGGCGAGCGAATCGGCAGGGGAAAGCAAGGATCACCAATCGTGGGGTGGAGTGCGTCGGGGGTCGCGCACGCGAAGCTGACCCGATTCTAGGGCACCACCCATGCCCCATCCGTCATGGTGACGCCCGGCGTCAACCCCCTGCGGAAGGGCCCGGCGGATCGTAAGGTGGGTCGGGATGAGCACCGACACCTCCACCCCCGAACTCGCACGCCCCGGCCTCGTGAAGCGCGTGAGCTCCGCGGCGATCCGTTGGGCTCTCGAGCGCAAGGCGGTGCGAGCCGCGCTCCTCTACTCCGAGCGACGCGGACCGATGCTCGCAGACAGCGTCACCTACCGCGCGCTCTTCAGCGTCTTCGCGGCCGTGCTGCTGGGGTTCTCGATCGCCGCCCTGTGGCTGGCGGGGAACCCCGATGCATGGCGGGCCATCATCGATGCCGTGCAGTCCGTGATCCCCGGGCTCATCGGCAAGGACGGCGTCGTGAACCCGGCCGACCTCAAGGAGCCGGTGTCGCTGTCGATCGCCGGAGCGGTCTCCACCGTGGCCCTCGCGGGCTCCGCGCTCGGCGCCGTCGGCTCGCTGCGCACCGCCGTGCGCGTGCTCGCCGGCACCGTGCAGGACGACCTGCTCTGGATCTGGGTGCTGCTGCGCAACCTCCTGCTCGCCATCGGCGTCGGCGCGCTGTTCGTCGCCGCTGCCGGCGTGACCTTCGTCGGACGCATCGGCATCACCTGGATCAGCGGGCTCCTCGGCATCCCCGACGACTCCGCCGCGGCGACCTGGAGCATCCGCATCGTCTCTCTCCTGATCGTGCTGGCCCTCGACACCGTGCTCATCGTCGGGATCTTCGTCCTGCTCTCCGGCGTCCGCGCATCAGCCCGGTCGCTCTGGACCGGCGCCCTGCTGGGCGGCATCGGCCTGCTCGTGCTGCAGGAGCTCTCCGGCCTCTTCATCGGCGGAGCGACCAGCAACCCACTGCTCGCCTCGTTCGCCTCACTGCTGGCGCTGCTGATCTGGCTGAACCTCTCGGCCCAGGTCATGCTCGTCGCCTGCGCGTACATCGTCACCTCCGAGGAGGAGCGTCACGACCGCGTGCACGCCCGATTCGGTGCGCGGACGTTCGAGCAGCGGCGCGTCCAGCGTGCGGAGGCCGAGGTCGCCCTCGCGACCGCCACACTCCGCACGGCCCAGGAGGCCGAGCGGAAGTCCCGCGAGTCCTGAGTCAGGGTCGGGGGCAGACGCCCTTCTCTACGAGCGTCTGGTCGGTCGCGATGGCTCCGTCGACGTCGACGTCGATGATCGCCTCGCTGCCGTCGATGCTCAGACCGGTCAGCGTGATGCCGGCCGGGAGCTGATCGGCGATGCAGATGCGCTGCGTCTCGGTGAGGCGGGAGCCGATCGATCCGAGCGACGAGCCCACCTGATCCGCGTCGACCTCGAGGCCGCCGATCGTCAAGGAGACGGGGGTGAGTTCCAGGTCGCCCTCTGCGGCGCCCGGGGTCGCGGTCAACGAGACGGGGATCGCGATCCCCAGCACCTGCACCGAACCGCTCGCGGTCGCGTTCGGCTCCTCCAGCGTCACCGTGTCGATGGGCAGATCGGTGCCGGCGAGCAGCGACGTGAACTGCGACTCGTCGATGCGGATCGTGCCGGCCGCACCGCCCAGGTCCCCGCCGCGCAGCGGCACACCGGTGGCCGTGACGTCGACGGCGCCGGTCACACCCTGCAGCGTCACGGCATCCGTGGAGAGGTGCAGGCTGTCGAGCGTTCCGCCGATGAGCTGCGGCACGAGGATGCCGTCGGCCTCGACGTCGAGCTCCTGATCGGCGGGCAGGTCGAGCTGGTCGATCACGATCGACCGCACGATGCCCGGGAGGACCGCGCGCGCGACGAGCTCAGCCGCGACCGCGAGCAGCGCGAGCACCACGACGACGATCAGCAGCACCCAGGGCCAGCGGCGCCGACGACGCTTCGGGGCGGCGGTCGCGGCATCCGCTCCGCTGCCGGGGATCACGAGCGTCGGATGCTCGGAATCGCCGGACGGGTACGGGAGGGTGCGGTTGTCGTCGCTCATGGTGCCATCCTGCCCTACGGGCGCTCCGGCGCCGGGTGACTACATGCGCTCCGGGGCGGACACGCCGAGCAGGTCGAGGCCGTTCCGCAGCACCTGGCCGGCGGCGTCGTTGAGCCACAGGCGCGTGCGGTGCACGCTCTCGATCGGATCGTCGCCCTGCGGGATCACGCGGCAGTTGTCGTACCAGCGGTGGTACAGGCCCGCGAGCTCCTCGAGGTAGCGCGCGACGCGGTGCGGCTCCCGCACCTCCGCCGCGAACGCGACGATGCGCGGGAACTCCTGCAGAGCGCCGAGCAGAGCGGCCTCGGTCTCGTGGGTGAGCGTCTCCGGAGCGAACTCGGAGCGGTCGACGCCCGAGTCGGCGGCGTTGCGCGCCACGTTGTGTGTGCGGGCGTGCGCGTACTGCACGTAGAAGACGGGGTTGTCGTTCGTGCGCTTCTGCAGCAGCTCGGGGTCGAGCGCAAGCGGCGAGTCCGCCGGCGAGCGCTCGAGCGAGTAGCGGAGGGCATCCGTGCCGAGCCACTCGCGCAGGTCGTCCATCTCGATGATGTTGCCCGCCCGCTTACTGAGGCGCGCACCGCCGACCGACACGAGCTGACCGATCAGCACCTCGACGTTCTTCTCCGGGTCCTCGCCCGCGGCGCCCGCGATCGCCTTGAGGCGATGCACGTAGCCGTGGTGGTCGGCGCCCAGGAGGTACAGCTTGTACTCGAAGCCGCGGTCGCCCTTGTTGAGGTAGTACGCGGCATCTGCGGCGAAGTAGGTGTACTCGCCGTTCGAGCGGCGGATCACGCGGTCCTTATCGTCGCCGAAGTCGGTCGTGCGCACCCAGACGGCGCCCTCCTCGTCGAAGACGTGGCCCTGCTCGCGGAGGCGGTCGACGGCCTGGTCGACGAAGCTCACGCCGTCGTCGTTCTTGGCGTGCAGGATGCGCTCGGAGAACCACACGTCGAAGTGCACGTTGAACTTCTCCAGAGACTGCTTCTGCTCCTCGAGCTGATACTCGTAGGCGAGTTCACGCGCGACGACGACCTGCTCGGCGTCCGGCAGGTCGAGGAGGTCGGGGCGAGCGGCGAGGACACGGGTCGCGAGGTCGCCGATGTAGCTGCCGGCGTATCCGCCCTCGGGGGTCGGCTCGCCCTTCGCGGCTGCGAGGACGGAGTTCGCGAAGCGCTCCATCTGCACCCCGGCGTCGTTGATGTAGTACTCCCGCGCCACGTTCGCACCCGAGGCGGCGAGCACGCGAGCGATCGCGTCGCCGAGCGCAGCCCAGCGGGTGTGGCCGATGTGCAGGGGGCCGGTGGGGTTCGCGCTGACGAACTCGATGTTGATGCTGCGCCCGGCCTGGGTCTCGTTGCGCCCGAACGCCTCGCCGGCGTCGACGATCACCTTCGCGAGTGCACCGGCTGCGGCGGCGTCGAGACGGATGTTGATGAACCCGGGACCGGCGACCTCGGCGGTGTCCACGCCGTCGACCTGCGCGAGGCCGTCCGCGATCTGCTGCGCCAGCTCACGAGGGTTCGTGCCGAACGGCTTGGCGAGGCGCATCGCGATGTTGGAGGCCCAGTCGCCGTGGTCGCGGTTGCGCGGACGCTCGAAGACGATGTCGGACGCGGCGAGAGCGAGGGGCTCACCGGGACGTCGTTCCTCGGCGATCGGTGCGAGGACGGCGAGGAGGGCTTCGGCGAGCGTTTCAGGGTTCATAGGCCTCCCAGTTTACGGCGATGCCGACAGCCGAATTTGCGGGCGACGATTCGTGATCTACAGTCATGCCATGAATGCCTCCGCCGCCCGCCGTCGTCTGCCCGTCGCGGGCGTCGTCATCGCCGTGATCCTGGCGATCGCGGCGGTCGCTCTCGGGGTGTGGCGGCCGTGGTCGGCGGCGCCGCCCGCGGCATCCGCCGGAGCCGCCGCAGCCGATGGGCCCGTGGCGGCGATCGCCCCGGCTCCCCTGCTGCTGCCGGAGCATCCGAAGGTCCTCGTGTTCGGCGACAGCTGGACGTACGGCTCGGCCGCGAGCGAGCCGACGCTGGGCTATGCCTACGTGCTCGCCGACCTGCTCGACGGCGAGACGATCGTCAACGGCGTGCGCGGCAGTGGCTACCTGAAGCCCGGGCTCGACGGACCGGCGTTCGGGGAGCGCATCGCCGCACTCGACCCCGCCCTCTCCCCCGACCTCGTGATCATCCAGGGCTCGATCAACGACCGCGAGATGGGCGAGGTCGGATACCGGGATGCTGTGAACGCGGCATGGGACGCGATGGCGGCCGCCTACCCCGAGGCGACGATCGTGATCCTGGGACCCGCACCGCACGTGCTCCCCGTCGGTGCAGGCACCGCCCGCATCGACGCCGATCTGAGCGAGCTCGCCGCGGCACGCGGCTGGTGGTACATCTCCCCCATCGCCGAGGACTGGATCACCCCACAGAACTACCTCTCGGTGATCGACGTCGAGATCGGACGCCGGCATCCCTCCACCGACGGCCACCGCTACCTGGCCGAGAAGGTGGCCGCCGCCCTCACCGAACTCGGCGACGCGCCGGTCACCGAGGCGGGTGGGTCGGAGACCACTGCCGAGCAGTGATATTGTCGATCGGTACGCCTCCGTAGCTCAGTGGATAGAGCGCCGGTTTCCGGTACCGTAGGTC
>JAZBLS010000142.1:0-8210 GCA_037033365.1 Actinomycetota bacterium
TAGTTCTGGAAGACCATCGCGATGTCGCGGTCCTTCGGCGGGACGTCCGTGACGTCGCGGTCGCCGATCAGGATGCGGCCGGCGTTGACCTCTTCGAGGCCTGCGAGCATACGCAGCGAGGTGGACTTTCCGCAGCCGGAGGGGCCGACGAGAACGAGGAACTCGCCGTCAGCGACCTCGAGGTTGAGCTTGTCGACAGCCGGGCGGGTTCCGCCGGGGTAGAGGCGGGTGGCCTCGTCGAAAGTCACAGATGCCATTGTGTTTCTCCTTCACCGGCAGGTACGTGCCGGACGATCCGTAGTGATAGAGCGGTGGTTCGACCCACCGTGACCCCTCATCGGGTCGGGATCAGTATGACAGACATCGTGGTATCTGGGTATTTCTCAGACTGGCTCGTTAACATCGATGTCGGCCGCTTTTCTGCGGCGTTCGCCGCCGGAGCGGCGTCCGGGGCCACCCTGCCCCTCCGAGACTGTCAAGAGGAACGATGTCGAGCGACGAAACGCCGAACGTCCCGAGCCCTCGCAATTCGCGCGAGGCCGTCCGGGAGAAGGCACAGAAGGTGCACGCCCAGCAGTCGAGGGCGCGCATCATGCGACGGATCATCATCGGTGCGGTCGCCATCGTCGCCGTCGGAGCCATCGGCACCGCCGTGACCCTGGCGGTCTCCGCGCAGGTGTCGAAGCCGCAGCTCACGCCGAGCGGCATGGACGGCGACGGCATCCTCGTCTCCGACATCAGTGCCTCGGCCGCGTCCGACCAGGTCGCCGCCACCCCGAGCCCGGACGAGACCGAGGCGACGGGGGAGGCCGCACCGACCCCGGCGCCGACCACCTCGAGCACGGTCGACATCCACATCTACGTCGACTACCTGTCTCCGGATGCCGGAGAGTTCGAGCGCGCCAACGCACGCCAGCTCGTGAACTGGATCAACGAGGGCGCGGCGACCGTGACCTACCACCCGGTCGCCCTCCTCACGGCGAGCTCGAACGGCACGAAGTACTCGCTGCGCTCGGCCGCCGCCGCGGCCTGCGTCGCGACCCACTCGCCCGAGCAGTTCTACGCGTTCAACCACGACCTGCTCGACGACCAGCCCGAGGTGAACACCGACGGCTACTCCGATGTCGAGCTCGCTGACATCGCCGGTGCCGTCGGCGCTGACAACGCAAAGAGCGTGCGCTCGTGCATCGAGGACCAGGACTACGTGACCTGGGCCAAGGAGGCCACGTCACGCGCCCTCGAGGGGCCACTCGTCGGCTCGGAGGACCTCGTCCTCACCTCGGCTCCCATGATCGTCGTGAACGGCGAGGCGTACGTCGGTGCCCTCGACGACCCGAGCGAGTTCTCGCAGTTCGTGCTCACGGTCGCGAGCGAGACGTACTACTCGACCGAGTCGCCCACCCCGACCCCGACGCCCACCACCACGCCGTAGTCATCGGCATCTCGCCACCATCGCTAAGCTGGTGGCGTCCGCCGACTTGGCGCAATTGGTAGCGCACCGTACTTGTAATACGGGGGTTACGGGTTCGAGTCCCGTAGTCGGCTCTCAGATCCCTTACGAGAGTGGGGGAGTCGGGAATCAGGATCTGGACATTCGCTCCAATCCAGCGGAAACGCAAAGCTTCTCGGGCGCTATGCGCGCGACCATGAAGGTCCGCATTCTCGCTTGCCGTCGCAGCCCTCGCTCTCGTCGGATGCTCGGCAGCGGACATCGAATCCTCCGCAACGCCAACCCCCACTGCCGAAGCGACCACGGATGCCGCGACGAACGAGCAGGTGGCATCGGCGCTCGCGGAATACGAGTCAGACTGGCGCGAGGTCGCTGACAACACGGTCAGCGGCCGCACGACCTGGGTCCTCGACAATTCCCCAGCAGGACAGATAGAGGGAACATCCTGCTACCTGCGCGAGCAGACGATCCAGATCACGGCTCAGCTCGTGCTCCGAGACTGCGACTCGATGAAGATTCCGACCGAACTCCAGTCGCTCGTCGACGAGACAGTCCATGAGCGTGGAGATCCTGAGCGCGTTCAGAGTCGAATGTTGCTGACGCCACGATGGTTCACCTCGACTTGGACCTCTTGACCTGTGCGGGATGCGCTGTGTTGGCGCGGTCTGGGATGCTGCGGGGATGAGCTGGAAGTGGACCGAGCATGCCTTTGCGTAGGCCGGGGGAAGAAGAGGACATGTCATTTATCCAGTACTGGAAGCGGATGGGGTCAGAGAAGACCGTGACCGTCACGCCGGGAGCGCAGCGGCCCGAGCGCGGGGTCCAGGAGCTACAGGGGCTCGCGAAGTCGGACGCGATCGACTTCGAGGTCGACGCGCTTGTGTTTGAAGGCGACGTCCTGGAATGGGACGATAGGGGAAGCCCACAAAGAGCGGTGGTCACGGGCGTCGAAGTGTTCGATGCGCCAATGGCATCGTCTTACATGAAGCACATTTCGGTGAAGTACTCGAAGCAGATGCCGGGGGTTCCGCGCGCGGCGCGTGGGAACGCCAGCGGTGGGCACATGATCATCGTCAACGGAAGCAACGTGACGGTCGCCGTCGACGGGAGCTCGATCACGCAGCAGGTTCCGGTGAGCGTGGGCTATGAGAAACTCGCCGACGCTGTGGGCCGCGCTCTCGCAATCATCGAAGAGACGGCTGGCGTAGATCCCGACGAGGTGGACTCTGCTCGAGAGTCGGCGACGATCGTTGTGGCGGAGGCGGCGAAGCCAGCGCCTGACGAGAAGATCATCAAGCGCGCCCTGCCGACGATCCGAGGAGTGCTGACCGCAGCCGCGAATGCAGGCGCAGGAGCTCTCGCTTCGGGGCTCGTCGGTCAGCTCGTTCTAGGCGGGTAGTTGTTACGTCGAAGCCCCGCTCTCCTTGTTCGTGAGGGTCGGGGCTTCGGTTTGGGCGGACTAATCCACCATCTATGTTCTATCGCTTGCGGGTTTCGCAAATTGATGCACGTCACTTGGAAGCGACACGCGACATGCCCATGCGGGGGATCTCGACCCGGGCAGTTTCCTCGAGGGTGCGAATGAGCGCCTGCCAATCCCCACTATGGGTGTTCGCCAGGTTCATACGCACCCGTTGGCTCGGCGACGCACTCTTGAGGTCGTCCTGCATTGGGGACAGCACAGCGTTCCACCATTCGAGCATTGCGGTGTTCATAGCGTCGATGACCCCGGCCAGTGGGCCCTCGAACACCAAGAGCTTCGCGTCAGTCAGTTTTGTCTGCAGGTCGTCCCCGTAGCGTGTGAAGTCTTTGCCGGAGGTCGAGTTGTTCAAGAGGTCGAGAAGGTTCTTCGAAAACTGTTCCTTTGATGTTGAGAGCGCGAGCCCTGTGGCGATCCCGGCTGTCGCTCCGCCCCATCCTCTCGCCGCCATGAGGATGCCCACGATCAGACCCCGAATCTCGCCCTGCAGAACGGATGCTCGCTGGTCAAGGTCCCGCTGTCTAGCGCTGCGATTGGTGAGCCAGGCGGCACCGAGCCCGCTCAGCAGCGTCGCCACCACGCCGACCAGGGCGACGATTCCCGTTTCGCTCATGGGCTGATCGTGTCATAAGTCAACGACGTCGGCCGCTTCCGCGAGGCCGCCCGCGACGTATCGACGGTTCAATGCGGAGTACGGCCTTCGAGAGGACGACCGTCACCCCGTCGGCGCGGAGTCGGGCTGCGAGTCGGCCGGCATCGATCCATCGGTACACCTGCGAGACGTGACGGCCGATCAGCGCGGCGGCTTCCTTCGCAGTCACCCACTCCTGCTCTCCAGTCTTCGCCGCTAGCCTTCTCGCATGAGTGAACCCACGGCTGAGTCGACCCCGTCGCTGATCCAACAGCGCCTCGCGTTGCAGCGGCGGCGGACATGGGCACTCGTTCTCCTCGTTATTTGGTCGGTGAGTGCCGTTTGGTGGCTGAGCTCGGGTCTGCTGACTGACGCTCGTGACCTTGACGTGATGCGGGTAGTCGTCGGAGGCGTGAATGTCTTGCTCGCGATCGGTCAGGTTTTCGTGCTCCGCGGTGTCTTGCAGGACATACGTGTCTTCGAGGAGCGGTACGGGAAAGATGCCGGTCGGCAATAGCTGGCTGGTGTTCATCGCACACCCCCAGCGGCAGCGCACGCGGTTCACCCGTCTCGGAAGGTGATCTTGCCGGGCGCGCAGTGCGGCAGGCGACCAGCGGCGAGGCGGTCAGAGCAGTGCGGGCGAGTTCGCGCGCGATCCATCGAGTCGACGGTCGCGCCGAACAGGCGGTGCGCTGCCGCTTCAACCTTCGCGTCGGACGGTTCGTTCTGCGGCGCCGCGGTGATGTCCTTGATCGCGCCGTAGGCGTTGCGATTGCGCATCTCAGTCGTTTCGCTCGCATCGGTGAGGAACGCCTTAGCACGCGCGGTCGCGGCCAGAGCTGCGCTCGGCTTCGGTACCTCGGAACGACAGAAGCGCGCGACGAACCGATCCGGGAAGACCTCGGTCAGCGACGGGGCGTTCGTGTCCTTGAAAACGGGGGTTACGGGTCCGAGTCCCGTAGTCGGCTCTCTCTATCAGCCTGCGACCCTCCCACCAAGGGGTCGCACCACATCACCCCTCTCCCCGCATACTGGACATGCGCCCCGGTGGGGCGCGAGGGCGATGGAGGGGTGCATATGTGGGGACTGTTCGGTCGGTCGGAGAAGCCGGTGATCGTGCCGGTGGCGTCGCCCGGTGTGGCGTCATCCAGAGTGGCGTCTCCCGACCTGTGGTCGCGCGGCTTCGGTCTCGCCGCGACCCGCGCCCTGCAGACGCTCGCGATCCTGGCACTCGTCTCCGTAGGTGTCCTGGTCATCACGCAGCTGTCTCTCGTCTTCATCCCGGTGACGATCGCCCTCGTCCTGGCCTGCGCGATCCATCCCGTCGTCAGCTTCCTGCGTCACAAGGGCGTTCCGTCGATCCTCGCCACCTGGATAGCGCTGATCGCGATCGTTGCGGTCCTCGGCACCATCGTGTGGGTCATCGTCCTCACCGTGCGCTCGCAGTGGGACGACCTCGTCGACTCCGCGACGGACGGCATCGCTCAGGTGACGGCCTGGCTCGACACCCTGCCGTTCGATCTCTCGGCGCTCAACCTCGATGACGTGTGGTCGAGTGTGACCGACTTCCTCACGAGCGCGTCCTTCGGGCGCGGGGCACTGGCGGGCGTCTCCGCCACTGCCAGCTTCTTCACCGGTCTGCTGCTCGCGATCGTCGTGCTCTTCTTCTTCCTCAAGGACGGACCGCGCATCTGGGAGTTCATGCTGCGCCCCTTCGTCGGAGAGAGCTACGCGCGCGCTCGCCGCATCGGTGACAAGTCGGTCGAGGTCTTCGGCGGCTACATCCGCGGTACCGCGATCATCGCCGCCGCAGACGCGATCGGCATCGGCGTCGGTCTCGCGATCCTGCAGATCCCCCTGGCACTGCCGCTCGCTGTCATCGTCTTCCTGACGGCGTTCATCCCGCTCGTGGGAGCGACGGCCGCCGGCGTGCTCGCGGCCCTCGTCGCCCTCGTCACGCACGGCCCGGTCGCCGCACTGATCGTGGTCGGCATCGTGGTGCTCGTCAATCAGCTCGAGGGCAACTTCCTCCAGCCGGTTGTGATGGCACGATCGCTCAAGCTCCATGCGCTCGTGATCCTCCTCGCTCTGACTGCGGGGACGATCCTCGGCGGGATCGTCGGAGCCGTGCTCTCGGTCCCGCTCGCCGCGGCCGCCTGGGGTGTCATCACCGTCTGGGACGGCCCCCACACGCCGGCGAAGCCATTCCGGAAGAAGCGGTCGGAGACGGTCGACGGCTCCGACGACTGACCGGCGGCCTCACCGGCCGACTACCGACCGACCATGCTGCCGGCTGTGAGGATCACGGTCACCCCGAGGGTTGCGAGCGTGATCCGGTCGGCGCCGGTGCGTGCGCGAGCCAGCGCGAAGACCGTCAGCACGGCGAAAGCAACGCCCGCGAGCGGCGCGATCACCCCGAATGCCCCGATCGCCGACGAGCCGCCGTGATCATGAGGACCCGTCTCGAGGTCGGGGCCGCCCGGAGTCGCCGTGATCGCGGCGAACTGCAGCAGGGCCATCACGAGCAGCCCGAGCGGCGGGTGGTACGCGACCAGGGCGGAGCCTTCTCGATTCCTCCGCCGCACCGCAGCGACGGCCATCGCTCCGACGATGAGCAGCGCGCCCCAGAAGACCGGTGCGAGGAGGTGGGTGAACCAGCCGTCCAACATCGCCGCGAGAGCGAGCGTGCATGCGACGATCTCGGGGACGGGGGCGCGTCGATCCGACGGGTCCTCCTCGCTGGATCTCGACGCGCTCACGCCGCGGGGGAGTTCTCGTCGGCGCGCGCGGCGCCGTCGCTCTCGTGCGCGGTCGTCGCGACGGCCCGAACCGGCCGCCGACGCACGACCACCGACAGCACGGCCGCGATCGCGCAGAGCGCTGCGCCGCCGTACCAGGCGTACGTGTAGGTGCCGAGACCGTCGCGGATGACGCCCGCGACCAGTGCAGCGATCCCCGCGCCGACCTGGTGCGAGGCGAAGACCCAGCCGAACACGATGGTGCCCCTGTCGCCGAAGATCTCCCGGCAGAGCTTCACGGTCGGCGGCACGGTCGCGACCCAGTCGAGGCCATAGACGACGATGAACAGCACCATGCTGGGGTGCACCGTGTCGGACAGCAGCCAGGGGAGAAGCGCCAGCCCGACGCCGCGGAAGGCGTAGTACGCCACCAGCAGCACCCGCGGGTCGAACTTGTCGGTGAGCCATCCGGACGCCACGGTGCCCAGGATGTCGAACACCCCCACAGCGGCGAGCAGGCCGGCGGCGACAGTCGTCGGCATCCCGTGATCGTGGGCGGACGGGATGAAGTGGATGCCGATGAGTCCGTTCGTCGTCGCGCCGCAGATGGCGAACGCCGCCGCGAGAGCCCAGAACGAGCGGTGTCGGGCAGCGAACGCGAGGCCTTCGAGCGCACGACGGGCGGCCCCTCCCGTCGCACGGACGGCGGGGACGTGCGTGGCCGGATCGGCGCCGTAGGGGATCACGCCGCGATCCTCCGGGTGATCGCGCACGACGAACCACACGATCGGGACGGCGAGGAGTGCGGCGCCTGCGATCACGAGGGAGGCGGGGCGCCATCCGCTGGTCTCGGCCATCGCGGCGACGAGCGGGAGGAAGATCAGCTGACCGGTCGCGGCGCCCGCCGTCAGCACGCCCATGACGAGCCCATTGCGCCGCACGAACCAGCGATTCGCGATCGTCGCGGCGAAGACGAGGGCCATCGAGCCGGTGCCCAGGCCGATCAGCACGCCCCAGAAGACGAGGAGCTGCCAGGACGCCGTCATCAGCACGCTTCCACCGGCGCCGAGGGCCACGAGCGTCAGGGCCGCAGCGACCACCTGGCGGACCCCGAAGCGATCCATCAGCGCGGCGGCGAAGGGTGCCGTCAGGCCGTAGATGAGCAGGTTGATGCTGACCGCGAGCGACATCACGCTCGTCGACCAGCCGAACTCCTCGTTCAGCGGGACCATGAGTGCGCCCGGCGCCGCACGGAACCCGGCCGAGGCGAGGAGCGCGAGGAAGGCCACAGCTGCGACCCACCAGGCGGGGTGCACGCGCCGGCGGCGGAAAGTCTGGTCGTGCGCAGGAGTGGGCGTCGTCATGCGTGCACTTTCTTGAGCGAAGCGTTAGTGTCGACCCATGAAAGCACACAAGCACCCGGGAGGTCGAGCATATGGCGCTGCGCTCTGACTGGTCGACGGAGCTCTGCCCCATCCGGCGGTCGCTCGACGTCCTCGGCGATCCATGGGTGCTGCTCATCATCCGTGAGGTGCTGCACGGCCCGCGCCGATTCGACACCCTGCGCGAGAACCTCGGTGTCTCCGAGGCCGTCCTCGCCCGTCGGCTGCGGGGCATGGTCGAGGCCGGGCTGCTCGAACCCGTCGAGCAGGAGGTCGACGGACGCGCGCGCTCGGGCTACGCGGCGACGGATGCCGCAGCCGAGCTGCTGCCGGTCCTGCAGCAGCTCGCGATCTGGGGAGAGCGCCACACGGAGCTTCCGGACGACGGCGGCCACCTCGGGCTCATCCACCAGAGCTGCGGTCAGGAGACGACCCAGGGCCAGGTCTGCAGCTCCTGCGGCGAGGTGCTGACGGCGGATGACATGGCCTGGCACCGCGCGTGGCGCGGCACGCTCACGCCGCTCGACCC
>JAZBLS010000143.1:0-8092 GCA_037033365.1 Actinomycetota bacterium
GCGTAGCTCAGCTTGGTAGAGCGCCCGCTTTGGGAGCGGGAGGTCGCAGGTTCAACTCCTGTCGCCCCGACACGGCTCGAACGGCCTGACAGCCGCGATTCAGCGCGGAAACCACAAGGAGAACACACCAGCATGGCGAACAGCACCGTCGAGAAGCTCACCCCGACCCGGGTCAAGCTCAGCATCACGGTCACCCCGGAAGACCTCAAGCCCAGCATCGCTCACGCGTACGAGCACATCGCTCAGGACGTGCAGATCCCCGGCTTCCGCAAGGGCAAGGTCCCGGCTCCCATCATCGACCAGCGCATCGGCCGCGGTGCGGTCATCGAGCACGCGGTCAACGAGGGACTCGACAAGTTCTTCCGCGACGCGACCGTCGAGCACAAGGTCCGCGTCGTCGGGCGCCCCTCGGCCGAGATCACGCAGTGGCCGAACGAGAAGGACTTCTCCGGCGACCTGCTCGTCGACATCGAGGTGGACGTCCGCCCCGAGATCGAGGTCCCCGCGTATGACGGCATCACCGTGACCGTCGACGCCGTCGAGGCGGATGACGCCGCACTCGACGCCGAGCTCGACAACATGCGCGCCCGCTTCGGCACGCTCGTCCCGGTCGACCGTCCCGCAGCGAAGGGCGACTTCGTCGAGCTCGACCTCGTCGCCACGATCGACGGCGCGGAGATCGACCGCGCCGAGGGCGTCTCCTACGAGGTCGGCTCGGGCGAGCTGCTCGAGGGCATCGACGACGCGATCGAGTCCCTCACCGCCGGTGAGGACACCACGTTCCGCTCTGCCCTCGTCGGTGGCGACCACGCCGGATCCGAGGCCGAGGTCTCCGTCAGCGTCAAGGCGGTCAAGGAGCGCGAGCTTCCCGAGGCCGACGACGACTTCGCGCAGATCGCCAGCGAGTTCGACACGATCGCCGAGCTCCGGGCGAGCCTCGCCGAGCGCGTCTCGCAGCAGGGCGTCTTCACGCAGGGGTCTGCGGCTCGCGACAAGCTCGTCGAGACACTGCTCGAGCAGATCGACATCCCCGTGCCGCCGAAGCTCATCGAGGACGAGGTGCACAACCACCTCGAGGGCGAGAACCGCCTCGAGGACGACGTGCACCGCGCCGAGGTCACCGAGGCCAGCGAGAAGCAGTTCCGCACGCAGGTTCTGCTCGACACGATCGCCGAGCAGGCTGACGTGCAGGTATCGCAGGAGGAGCTCTCGCAGTACCTCATCCAGTCGGCCTCGCAGTACGGCATGGCTCCTCAGGAGTTCGTCGAGGCCCTGCAGTCGTCGAACCAGCTTCCGGCGCTCGTCGGCGAGGTCGCCCGCAACAAGGCTCTCGCGATCGCCCTGGGCAAGGTCAAGGTCGTCGACACCAACGGCAAGCCTGTCGATCTCTCCGACTTCGTCGTGACCGACGACGAGGCCGAGACCGAGGCCGAGGCCGAGGCAGCTGCTGACGAGAAGCCCGCCAAGAAGGCTCCGGCCAAGAAGGCCGCCGCGAAGAAGGCCGACGACGCTGACGACGCTGCCGCTGAGAAGCCGGCTGCGAAGAAGCCCGCTGCGAAGAAGGCTCCCGCGAAGAAGGCCGACGACGCGGAGGCCCCTGAGAAGCCGGCCGCGAAGAAGCCCGCTGCCAAGAAGGCTCCGGCCAAGAAGGCAGCCGACAAGGCTGAGTGATCGAACACGATCTCCGGGGAGGGGGCGGATGCTGCGGCATCCGCCCCTTTCTCGTGAACCGACGAGATGAGGAGCGACGACATGACGAAGACCTGGGATGAGCGCATCGATGAGGTGTGGGCCGATGCGTCGGGCGAAGAGGTCGGGGACGACACCATCTCTCGGATCGACGCACTCGCTGCCGAGCTCGGCGTCGATGACGCGCGGGCGGAGTTCGAGCGCGCCGGGGCGCGAGACTCGGCCGGGCGTCCCGCGGAGGCGGTCGAGCTCTATCGGCGCGCGCTCGCGCTGGGCCTCGATGACGAGCACCGTCCGCAGTGCGTGATCCAGCTGGCGAGCTCACTGCGCAACCTGGGCGAGTATGACGATGCCCTTGCCGTCATCCGCGCGGAGGAGGAGCTCTCAGCGGACAGCCCGTACAGGGATGCCGTGGCGACGGTCCACGCGCTCATCCTGGCGAGTTCCGGGCGCCCCGCGCAGGGCCTGTCCATCGCTCTCCTCGCGCTCGTGCCGCACCTGCCGCGCTACCACCGCTCGATGACCGCGTACGCACACGAGATCGCGGACCTCGACGCCTGATATGCCGACGGCGAACACGGCCTGAGCGCTGCGTTGTCGCCGGTAGATTCGAATCACTGAAACACGGAATCAGGAGCTGACATGGCTGCAGAACCCCTCCTCGCTACGAGCGTCTTCGACCGACTGTTGAAAGACCGCATCATCTGGCTGGGATCGGAGGTGCGCGACGACAATGCGAACGAGATCTGCGCGAAGATCCTCCTTCTCGCCGCAGAGGACTCCGAGAAGGACATCTACCTCTACATCAACTCGCCCGGTGGATCGATCACCGCGGGTATGGCGATCTACGACACGATGCAGTTCGTCCCGAACGACATCGTCACCGTCGGAATCGGCATGGCCGCATCGATGGGCCAGCTGCTGCTGACCGCGGGCACGAAGGGCAAGCGCTACATCACGCCCAACGCCCGCGTGCTGCTGCACCAGCCGCACGGTGGCTTCGGCGGAACGTCGAGCGACATCCAGACGCAGGCGCAGCTGATCACCTCGATGAAGAACCGCCTCGCCGAGATCACTGCGGCGCAGACGGGCAAGTCGGTCGAGCAGATCAACGAAGACGGTGACCGCGACCGCTGGTTCACCGCCGACGAGGCGCTGGAGTACGGCTTCGTCGACCACATCCGCGACTCGGCCACCGACGTCATCGGTGGCGGCGGAACCGACCAGGACATCAAGTAACGGAAAGCGAAAGGACTCTCATGTACGCACCCACCTTCCGCTCTGCCGGCGACCTGCCCTCCAGCCGCTACGTGCTTCCTCAGTTCGAGGAGCGCACGGCCTACGGCTTCAAGCGCCAGGACCCCTACAACAAGCTGTTCGAGGACCGCGTGATCTTCCTCGGCGTGCAGGTCGACGACGCGTCGGCCGATGACGTCATGGCGCAGCTCCTCGTCCTGGAGAGCCAGGACTCCGAGCGCGACATCACGATGTACATCAACTCGCCCGGTGGCTCATTCACGGCCATGACGGCGATCTACGACACGATGCAGTACGTCGCGCCGCAGATCCAGACCGTCGTGCTCGGTCAGGCGGCCTCCGCCGCGTCGGTGCTGCTCGCAGCCGGTGCCCCCGGCAAGCGTCTCGCTCTCCCCAACGCCCGTGTGCTCATGCACCAGCCGGCGATGGGTGAGGCCGGTCACGGCCAGGCGTCGGACATCGAGATCCAGGCGGCCGAGATCCTGCGCATGCGGACCTGGCTCGAGGAGACCATGGCACGCCACACCGGCAAGCCGGTCGAGCAGGTCAACCGCGACATCGACCGCGACAAGATCCTCTCGGCGGCCGAGGCACTGGAGTACGGCATCGTCGACCAGGTGCTCAGCTCGCGCAAGCGCGCCTGACACCGCGTCGTCCACGAGGGGACGTCGGCCCACCGGGTCGGCGTCCCTTCGTCGTCTCCCGACGGATGCGCGAGCGATGTCCGCACGACTGCTCATATGCGCACTCGTGTGCGCGAACGCCGGTGACAGCGTAGGCTGGATGCGAAGGAGGATGCCGTGGAAGACGAACTCACCATGGTCCGCGTCGCCGAGCTGTACTACGACGAGGACAAGACGCAGGACGAGATCGGCGCCCTCCTCAAGCTCTCCCGCTGGAAGGTGGGTCGCCTGCTCACCCAGGCCCGTGAGCGCGGGATCGTGCGTATCGAGATCGTGCATCCGCGAGCCCGCCGTCTGGGGCTCGAGCGACAGCTCGTCGAACGCCACGGCCTCAGTGCCGCGATCGTCGTCCCGTCGCCCGACGGCGATGACGGCACGCTCGAGCGGGTGGCGCAGGCCGCGGCCGACTACCTCACCGCCATGCGCCCGGTCCCGCGGACCCTCGGTGTCAGCTGGGGGCGCACCCTGCGCGCGGTCGCCGAGGCGCTGCCCGACGGGTGGGCCACGGGAGTCACCGTCGTCCAGCTCAACGGGGGAGTGAGCCTCAACCGCCGTTCCGGAGGGGCTGCAGGACTCGCGGTCACGATCGCGCAGCGCGCCTCCGGCCAGGTCTCCCTCCTGCCGAGCCCCGCGATCCTCGAGCGCGTCGAGACCAAGCAGGCGATCGAAGCGGATCGCACCGTCGCCGGCATCCTCGAGGAGGCCGCGGAAGCGCAGGCCTTCCTCTTCACCGCCGGCCCGTGCGACGCGAGTTCGGCCCACGTCGAGAACGGCTACCTCACGGCATCCGATGTCGAGGAGCTCGCGCGGAGAGGCGCAGTCGGCGACGTGCTCGGCCGCTACATCGACGCGGACGGCAACATCGTCGACCCGCAGCTCGACGCACGCACCGTCGGCGTCGAACTCGGGAGGCTGCGCGCAGCGAAGCGCGCCGTCTTCGTCACCGCGGGTGACGCCAAGCATGACATCGCGCGTACAGTCGTGACCAGCGGCCTGTGCAGCGTCCTGGTGACAGATGAGACCACAGCACGAGCATTGTTGGAGGAACGATGACGACCCAAGAACTCAGCCGCAGGACGGCGGTGGACGTCCTCGGCGGAGAGCCGGATGACGCCACGCTCCGCCGCTTCCTGCACGGACTCCCCGGCGTCGACGCCGTCGGACTCGAGCAGCGCGCAGCGGGCCTCGGAACCCGCTCGATCAAGACGACGTCGAAGGCGTGGGCCCTCGACACGATCATCCGCTTGATCGACCTCACCACGCTCGAGGGCGCAGACACCCCCGGCAAGGTCCGCTCGCTCGTCGCGAAGGCGAAGAACCCGGATGCCGCTGACGCGACCACCCCGAAGGTCGCCGCGGTCTGCGTCTACGGCGACATGGTCGGCGACGCCGTCGAGGCGCTCGGCGCGATGCACGGCGACCCCGACGACGGGCTCATCTCGGTCGCGGCCGTCGCCACTGCGTTCCCCAGCGGTCGTTCGTCGCTCGCGATCAAGCTCGCCGACACGGCGGAGGCCGTGGCCGCCGGTGCCGACGAGATCGACATGGTCATCGACCGCGGGGCGTTCCTCTCCGGTCGATACGGGCTCGTCTACGACCAGATCGCCCAGGTGAAGGAGGCGTGTCGCCGCGCCGACGGCTCGTACGCCTCGCTCAAGGTGATCCTCGAGACCGGCGAGTTGAACACATACGACAACATCAAGCGGGCGTCGTGGCTCGGCATCCTCGCCGGCGGTGACTTCATCAAGACGTCGACCGGCAAGGTGCAGCCGGCCGCCACTCTGCCCACCACACTCCTGATGCTCGAGACCGTGCGGGACTGGCACCGGGGTACGGGGGAGCGCATCGGCGTCAAGCCCGCCGGCGGCATCCGCTCGTCGAAGGATGCGGTCAAGTACCTCGTCACGGTCGCCGAGACGGTCGGGGAGGAGTGGCTGCAGCCGCACCTCTTCCGCTTCGGTGCGTCGAGCCTGCTGAACGACGTCCTCCTGCAGCGGCAGAAGCTCGCCACCGGCCACTACTCCGGCCCCGACTACGTCACGATCGACTAGTTCTTCGACAAGCTCAGCAACCCAAGGAAATCACCATGTCATTTCTGGAATACGCTCCGGCGCCGGAGTCGAAGGCCGTCCTGAACCTCAAGGACAGCTACGGGCTGTTCATCGACGGCGAGTTCGTCGACGGCCACGGCGCGAGCTTCACGACCATCTCTCCCGCAGACGAGACGCGCATCGCGGAGATCGCCTCCGCGTCCGACGAGGACATCGATCGTGCCGTCGCCGCGGCTCGCCGCGCCTACGACCGCACCTGGTCGAAGATGAGCGGCCGCGACCGCGGCAAGTACCTGTTCCGCATCGCGCGCCTCGTGCAGGAGCGCGCTCGCGAGCTGGCCGTCGCCGAGAGCCTCGACAACGGAAAGCCCATCAAGGAGAGTCGCGACGTCGACGTGCCGCTCGTCGCCTCCTGGTTCTTCTACTACGCGGGGTGGGCGGACAAGCTCGACTACGCGGGCCTCGGGGCGAACCCCCGGGCGCTCGGCGTCGCCGGTCAGATCATCCCGTGGAACTTCCCGCTGCTGATGCTGGCGTGGAAGCTCGCACCCGCGCTGGCCGCGGGGAACACGGTCGTGCTCAAGCCCGCCGAGACGACGCCCCTCACGGCGCTGATCTTCGCCGAGATCCTGCAGCAGGCCGATCTCCCGGCCGGAGTCGTCAACATCGTGACGGGTGCCGGTGCGACGGGTGCGTCCCTCGTACGCCACCCCGACGTCGACAAGGTCGCGTTCACCGGCTCGACCGGCGTCGGCCGCGACATCGCTCGGGCGGTGGCGGGCACCCGCAAGAAGCTCACCCTCGAGCTCGGCGGCAAGGCCGCGAACATCGTCTTCGACGACGCTCCGATCGACCAGGCCGTCGAGGGCATCGTCAACGGCATCTTCTTCAACCAGGGGCATGTGTGCTGCGCAGGCAGCCGCCTGCTGGTGCAGGAGTCGATCCACGACGAGGTCATCGACCGGCTGAAGAGCCGCCTGTCGACGCTGCGTCTCGGCGATCCGCTCGACAAGAACACCGACATCGGGGCCATCAACTCCGCCGCGCAGCTCGCGCGCATCCGCGAGTTGAGCGACATCGGGGAGGCCGAGGGCGCCGAGCGGTGGACCGCTGACTGCGCGATCCCGGAGAAGGGATTCTGGTTCGCTCCGACGATCTTCACGGGCGTCGAGGCCTCGCACCGCATCGCGCGCGACGAGGTGTTCGGTCCGGTGCTGTCGGTGCTGACCTTCCGCACGCCCGCCGAGGCGATCGCGAAGGCCAACAACACCCCCTACGGCCTGTCCGCCGGCATCTGGTCGGACAAGGGCTCCCGCATCCTCGCCGTCGCCGACCGCCTGCGTGCGGGTGTGGTGTGGGCGAACACCTTCAACCGCTTCGACCCGTCGAGCCCGTTCGGCGGATACAAGGAGTCCGGATACGGCCGCGAGGGCGGCCGTCAAGGGCTCACCGCATACCTCCAGGGGGCCGCAGCATGAGCAAGCGACTGACCGTTCCGAAGACCTACAAGCTCGCGATCGGCGGGGCGTTCCCGCGCAGCGAGTCCGGCCGCACCTACGAGGTCGTGTCGCCCAAGGGCGAATTCCTCGCGAACGCCGCCCAGGGCTCCCGCAAGGATGCGCGGGATGCCGTCGTCGCGGCCCGCGCCGCCGTGAAGGGGTGGTCCGGCGCGACCGCCTACAACCGCGGTCAGGTGCTGTATCGCGTCGCGGAGGTGCTCGAGGGGCGCCGCGCGCAGTTCATCGAGGAGATCATCGCCCAGCAGGGCGTGTCTTCCTCTGCCGCGACCGCACAGGTCGACGAGGCCATCGACCTGTGGGTCTGGTACGCCGGATGGTGCGACAAGTACGCGCAGGTCGCGGGCAACGCGAACCCGGTCTCGGGCCCGTACTTCAACATCTCGGTGCCCGAGCCGACGGGCGTGGTCGCGATCATCGCCCCGCAGGACTCCGCGCTGCTCGGACTGGTCTCCGTCGTCGCACCGGCGCTCGTGGCGGGCAACACCGTCGTGGTGGTCGCAAGCGAGCGGCATCCGCTGTCGGCGATCAGCCTGGCCGAGGTCCTCGCGACCAGCGACCTGCCCGGGGGAGTCGTCAACGTCCTCACCGGGTCACCGGCCGAGATCGCGCCGTGGCTCGCCTCGCACCAGGACGTCAATGCGCTCGACCTCGCCGGGGCAGGGGATCTCGAGTGGATCGACCTGCAGATCGCGGCGGCCGACACCCTGAAGCGCGTGCTCGCGCCGGGCGACGTCACGCCGTCGCCCGAGCGCATCGGCGCCTTCACCGAGGTCAAGACCGTCTGGCACACGAAGAGCATGGTCTGAGCCCGCTCCCGTAGGCTGCCCCCGTTCGTCGGCGCCCCATCTGACCGTCCACGCCCCACCGGGCCGACGCCGCGCAGGTGGGGCGT
>JAZBLS010000144.1:0-7995 GCA_037033365.1 Actinomycetota bacterium
TGTGGCCGATCACGATGCCGGGGAGCCCCGAGAACGAGAAGCCGCCCATGTCGAAGGGGCAGGAGTCCGTGACTTCGGAGCACTTCAGCTGCACCTGGTACCAGACCGAGGGCAGCGACGCCCCGAGGTGCGGGTCGTTCGCGAGGAGCGGCAGCCCCGTGTCGGTCAGGTCGCCGGAGACGACCCACGAGTTCGAGCCGATGCCCTCACCGACATCGCCCACGAGCATGCTCGCGGCCTCGACGACATCGGCGGCCTCCTGCCAGTCGATCGCGGTGACGGCACCCTGGGCGTCGCCGGTGTCCGTCCCGTCGTCCGTCCCCTCGAGGGCCGCCGGTTCGGCATCCGTTCCCTCTCCCGGCGCCGTCGTGAGCTGCGGCACGATCACCGGATTCTCGTCGAAGGGATAGCCAGGGTAGAGCTGGTCGAGGGTCGCCTGCGTCTCGGCCGTGTCCGCGCCGCCGTCGGCCAGCTCGGCGACCAGCAGCGAACGCTCCACCTCGTCCTCGATGTTGCCTCGGAGGTCCCATGCCATCGCCTTGAGCCACGCCACCGAGTCGGCGGGCTCCCACGGCTCGGGAAGGTAGTCGGGGTTCTGGATGCCGAGCACGGCATATTCGAGCGACAGCTCGGCGCCCGACCTCGAGGAGAGGTACGCGTTCACGCCGTCGGCGTAGGCCTCGTAGTAGCCGAGCGTCACGTCGTCCATCGCCGCGACCTCCGCCTCGGCGACCTTGCGCCAGCCGAGGGTCCGGAGGAACGCATCGGTGCCCGCCTGGGACTCGCCGAACATCTCGGCGACGCGGCCTGCCGTCACGTGACGGCGGAAGTCCATCTCGAAGAAGCGGTCCTGCGCGTGCACGAAGCCCTCGGCGAAGAAGAGGTCGTCCGACGACTCGGCCGTGATCGTGGGAACGCCGCTGGCATCGCGCTGCACCGTGACCCCGGCCTCCAGCCCGTCGAGGGTGAGCGTTCCGTCTGTCTGCGGGAACGACCGCTGGATCGTCCAGGTCACGAAGAAGGCGACCGCGACGGCGATCACGATGATGCCCGCGACGACGAGGAAGGCGATGCGTCCCAGGCGCACTCCCCAGGAGCGGCGCGCGGGGTCGGCGGAATCGAGCGAATCGGTCGTCGTCATTGAGAACTCTTTCGGGTACACGACGGGACTCAGTCCCAGCGAGCCCCAGAGCGCGTCTCACCGACGCGCTCTGGGAATCCTACCCATATGCCGCTCGCGGCGGGCGCGATCAGCCGATCAGGCTCGGCTGCAGGTCGCGCAGGGTCCGCCGGTGCGTCATGCGGGTCACGCCGATGGCGGCCAGCACCAGGGCTCCGACGAGCCATATGCCGAGCACGACGAGGTCCCATCCGGCGCGCGCCAGCTCTCCGCCGTACATCAGCTGCCGCATGGCGTCGACGACGTAGCCGAGCGGCAGCACGTGATGGAGCGCGGCGAGCGGCTCGGGCAGGGTCTGCCACGGGAACGTGCCGCCCGCGGTCACGAGCTGCAGGACCATGAGGACGAGCCCCATGAACTGACCCACGGAGCCGAGCCACACGTTGAGGGCGAGGATGATCGCCGCGAACGTGGCCGAGGCGACGATCATGACCCCGAGTGTGCCGACGGGATTGTCGAACGTGAAGCCCAGCGTGATGGCGAGGATCCCCATGAGTCCCAGCATCTGCACGGCGCCGAGCATGGCCGGCGTCAGCCATCCGGCGAGCGTCACGCGGATGGGGGAGTGCAGCGCGGTCACGGCGCGGCGCGAGATCGGCTTGACGATCAGGAACAGCGCGTAGATGCCGATCCAGGCCGACAGGGCGGCGAAGAACGGGGCGAGTCCTGCGCCGTAGTCCTCGGCAGAGGCGACCTTGTCGCTCGACACCTTCACGGGGTCGGCGATCGTGTCGGCCTGCAGCGTCCTCAGTTCGGGGGTGGATGCCGGGATCGCGTCGACCCCGTTCGCGAGTCCGTCACGCAGCTCGGCCGTGCCGCTCGCGAGGGTCCCCAGACCGTCGCGCAGCTGTGCGGCGCCGTCGTTCGCGGAGGCCGCACCCGAGGCGAGAGTGCTCGCCCCGCTCGCGAGCTGGGAGGCGCCGGATGCCACGGCCGCCGCACCGTCCGCGAGCTGGTCGACCTTGCTGACGGCGTCCTGCACCGTGGTGTTGCCGGTCTGCAGACGCGTCGCGAGCGGGTCGAGCGCGGCGAGGACCTGATCGATCTCCTCCTGGGTCAGTCCCTGGTCGATGAGTGCTGACGCGATGTCCTGCCGGACCTGCGGCAGGGCGTTCGTCGCCTGCTGCACCGCGCTCCCTGCGCGGTCGGCGACGTCGGCGAGCTGCCGGTTGCCGTCGCTGACCTGCTGGGCTCCCGAGGCGAGCGTCGAGGCGCCGCCCGCGAGCTGCGCGGAACCCGCGGCGAGCTGCGCGGTTCCATCGGCGAGGGTCGCACTGCCGGATGCCGCGGTGTTCGCGCCGTCCGTCAGCTGCGTCGCGCCGTCGACCGCGGTCACCAGGTTGTCCCGCACATCGCTGAGGCCCGTGAGCAGGCGCTCCGCGGCCTCGCTGCCGACCATCTCGGCCACCGAGCTGCGGATCTTCTCCACCGCCTGCGTGCCCATCGAGGAGGCGAGGTAGTTGTTCGCATCGTTGGTCTCGAGGTCGATCCGCGCCTGGTGCGGGGAGTCGCCCGAGGCCGACGTCAGCGCCGCGGAGAAGTCCGCGGGGATCGTGACGGTGAAGTCGACGGTGCCCTCGCGGAGGGCATCCGCCGCCTCGTCGGCATCCATCCGCTGCCAATCGAAGGCATTGCCCTCGATGAGGTTCTCGGCGACGTCCTCGCCGTAGTTCACGGTCTCGTCGGAGGGCGCGTCCGTGCCGGTGGTCGCAGCCGGTGCCCCTTCGTCCTCGACGACGAGCGCGACGGGGACCTCGGGGAACTTCGCGTACGGATCCTGGTTCGCCCACAGGTACAGGCCGCCGTAGAGGATCGGCACGCACACGAGCGCGATGAGGGCGATCACGCCCATCCTGCTGGCGGTGAGCCGCCGCAGCTCGGCGGCGATCATGGCAGGTACCTTCATCGTTCGCCCTCCTCTTCGGTTCGCGGCGTTTCGGGTTCTTCCGGTTCGTTGAGCGAGCGGAGCGAGACGAAACGCGGTTCTGTGGCGTGGGGCGTTTCGTCTCGGTCGACGTCGTCGTCCTCGCTCAACGGGCGGGAAGTGTCGACTTCGTCGTCCTCGCTCAACGGGCGGGGAAGATCGGCCGGGTCGAGCGGCGTGATGGGCCCCGACGCGTTGATCGCTCCGAGCTCCTGCATCCGCTCCAGTGCGACGGCCGCCGACCCTCCGACGATCACGAGCATCGCGTAGCCGCGGTCGGCGAACTCCGAGGCGATGCGCCACCAGCCGTCGGGGCTTCCGCCGTGGCGATCCGGGGCGACGAGGACGACCGCCCTCGTGCCCTCCCGCAGCACGGCGAGCTCGCAGAGGATGCGCACGCGCGCGGCGGGATCGACCGATCCGATCGGTACGCCCGCGAGTTCCGCGAAGCCGAGCTGCGTCAGCCAGCGCCGCGCGTGCAGCGGAGTCGCGCCGAGTCCGGCGAACATCAGCTCCTCGCCCACGACGCCGGCGAGCGTGATGTCCGCGTGCGGGTCGCTCACGTCCGGCGCATCGACGAGCGCGACGGTGCGGCGGAGCATCCGATTGTCCTTCGCGCCGTCGATCGTGACGCTTCCGGTGTCCGGCCGCATTCGTCCGCTCGCGATGAGCCCGAGCACGGTCGGGCGCTGCTCGGTCTCGGCGAGGGCGAAGCGCACGGCGCCGGTGTGGAATTCGAGGGAGGTCGTGGGCAGGGCCTGTCCGCCTTTGCCCTTGCTGACCTCGTGCACGGTGATCCTCATGCTCGCTCCTCCTCGGCGCGGATGGGCTCGACGATGTCCGGGTGCGCCGCAAGGAGGTCGTCGACCTCTCGCCACGAGAGCCCGGCGATGCTGAGCAGCGCCCGCACGGCGAGGTTCGCGGCGCCGCTGCTCGCGGCATCCGTCCTCGCCACGACGGTCCGGGCGACCTCCTCGATGAGGCGTGCGAGCGTGGGGGCGGTGAGGTCCGTGCGGAAGCTCCCGTCCTCCTGGCCGCGGCGCACGAGGGCGGCGACCGAGCGACGGAGCGGAGCCAGTGCCTCGGCGGTGTGCTCGACGTGCGCCTCGTCGAGCGCGAGTGCGGCCGCGACCTGCACGTGCGCGGCCTCCTGCCAGAGCCGTGCGGCGAGGCGGGCCAGGGCAAGTCGCGCATCGGCATCGCCGACCGACTCGGCGATCGCGTTGAAGCGCTGGGTGCCGACCGAGATGAGCTCGCGGATCAGGGTCTCGCGGTCATCGAAGTGGCCGTAGAGGGTGCGACGCGAGAGGCCGGCGCTGCGCGCGATCACGTCGATCGACGCGCGGGGGTCGGTCGCCAGTGCAGAGCGGGCCGCATCGAGGATGCCGGCGCGGTTCTCGACAGAGTCTCGGCGCGGGGATCGTGTGGTCATGGCTCCATGATACGTATCCTGCACACATCTGTGCAAGTTATGTGCGGGAACGCCATGTCACCGATCGATGACCCGCCGTTCACCTGCGCGCCACCGTCAGGCCAGCATCCGGCGAGCGGCGCTTCCTACCGTGGGCTCATCCCCACCCCTCACCACTCAAGGAGTGCTCTCTCGTCATGCCTTCCCCTTCCCCCGCAGCCCGTCGCATCGGCGCCGGTGTCGCCGCGGCCTCGATGGTCGTCGGTGTCGCCGCGACGCTCGGCGCCTCGGCGGCCGGCGCAGCCGAACTGCCCCAGACCTTCCTCAGCACCGCAGCGACCACGTGGAGCTATTCGGACGACAACACCGACCCCGCCGCAGGATCGCCCGACCGCCTGAGCTGGACCGGCGCGGCGTATGACGACTCCACCTGGAAGAGTGCGACCGGCGCCTTCGGAGCCAAGAACGGCCAGCCCACCGGCATCGGATCGGGCTTCCCGATCACGACCCTGCTGAACCAGTACATCGACGGGTCGACCGTGGACGTGCCGACCTTCCACTTCCGCACCTCGTTCGACATCGACGCCGACCAGCTGGCCGACATCAGCGGCCTCTCGGCGACCGTCACGTACGACGACGCGCTGCAGGTCTTCGTGAACGGGGAGAAGGTCGCCGGGTTCATCGACGACGCCGTCGAGGCGGCGCCCGAGAACGAGCGCAACCTCATGTACGCCGGCAACAGCGGCGGCGACCCCGTGACCTCGACGTTCACGATCGACGCCGACGACCTCGTCGCGGGTGAGAACACCGTGGCGGTCGCACTGCACCAGGATCGCGCGACGAGCTCCGACATCTACTTCGACTTCTCGAGCCTGACGCCCGTGATCGCCGGCGAGGTGCCGGCGACGAGCTACAGCGACCTCGTCATGACCGTGGGAGCCGACGAGACCGCTCGCAACGTCACCTGGTACACGAACACCGATTCCGCGCAGGTGCTGCAATACGCACCGGGCTCGGCGACCGCGCCGTTCCCCACCGCGGGGATCACGACCGTCCCGGCATCCGGCGGAGCGACCACCAGCAGCGAGTTCAACCGCCGCGCCGCCCTCACGGGCCTCGCGGAGAACATGACCTACGCATACCGGGTCGGCTCCGAGGACGGCGGATGGTCGACCGTGCGATCGTTCTCCACCGGCGCGTTCTCGGGCGACTACGAGTTCCTCTTCTTCGGTGACCCGCAGATCGGCGCCTCGGGTAACGCCGAGCGCGACGGAGCGGGCTGGGCCGAGACACTCGACATCGCCGCAGCGACCTACCCCGACAGCGAGCTGCTGTTCTCGGCCGGCGACCAGGTCAACACCGCCTCCAGCGAGACGGAATACGAGTACTACTTCGCTCCGGAGCAGCTCACGAGCATCCCCACGGTCCCGGTCAACGGCAATCACGACGTCGGCTCGAAGGCCTACGCCCAGCACTACACGGTGCCCAACCTCGACGAGGCGGCCGGACCGGCGAGCAGCGGCTCGTCGTCGGGCGGCGACTACTGGTTCATCTACAAGGACGTGCTGTACGTCGTCCTGAACACCAACAGCAACGACGACCAGAGCCACATCGCCTTCATGGAGAAGGTCGTGGCCGAGCACGGCGCCGACGCGAGCTGGAAGGTGCTGGCGTTCCACCACTCGATCTACTCGGTCGCCTCACACGTCAACGACACGCAGATCCAGCGTCTGCGCACCTCCCTGCCGACCGCGATCTCGGACCTCGGGTTCGACCTCGTGCTGCAGGGGCATGACCACAGCTACACGCGCTCCTACCTGATCAAGGACGGCGAGCTCGCGGACGCGACCGAGGTCGCCGGGCAGTCGCAGGTCTCGGCCGGTGAAGGAGAGGTCCTGTACGTGACCGCCAACTCGGCGAGCGGATCGAAGTACTACGACGTCAAGGCGCCCGACGCCTGGTACGCCTCGGTGATCAACCAGGAGAAGGTGCGCAACTACTCGCACATCGAGGTGACGGACGGATCGATCACCGTCACGACCCTGCGCAGCCAGGTGTCCGGCGACAAGACGGTCAACAGTGTCGTGGACGAGGTCACCCTGGTGCGCGACGACGTCACGGCTCCGGAGATCGCGTTCCCGGAGAGCAGCGAGGTCGTGAAGGGCACGGAGTTCGACGCGCTCGCCGGCGTCACCGCGGCGGACGACCGTGACGGCGACGTGACCGCGTCGCTGACGGTCGCCGGCTCGGTCGACACGTCGACGCTGGGCGAGTACACGCTCACTTACACGGCGACGGATGCGGCAGGCAACGTCGCGGAGGCGGAGCGGGTCGTGACCGTCGTCGCCGCTCCTCCCGTGATCGCTCTCTCGGGCTCGGCCGTGCAGGGCGGCTCCGTCACCTTCGTCGGTACCGGCTTCACCGCCGGGGAGAAGGTCGGCGCGGTCGTGAACTCCGACCCGGTGGACCTCGGTTCGTTCACAGTGGCGGCGGACGGCACGCTGTCGATCGGCTGGCGGGTCCCGGCGGACTTCGCGGTCGGCGCCCACACGATCGTGATCACGCTGGCCGACGGCACGACCGTCACCGGCTCGTTCACGGTCACGGCCGCCGCGGTCGCCTCGGGCAACGCGGCGCTCGCGACCACGGGTGCCGAGCTGCCGCTCGCGATGGTCGCGCTCGCCCTGATGCTCGTCGTGGCAGGCGGGGTCATCGCGGCCCGCCGTCGTCGCGCCGCCGCGCAGGACTGATCCCCCTCGGATGCCCCGGGCCGACCGGCTCGGGGCATCCGCTCATCCCGGACGCCCCATGAACTCCCGTCTTCTCCTCCCTGCTCTGCTGGCCGCGGCGCTCGCCCTCGGCGGGTGCGCCGCCTCGCCCGGCGAGCAGGCCGCGCCGAGTCCGGTGTCGACAGCGTCGGCACCCCCCTCCGCGTCGTCACTCGGTGCACCCGGGTCGACGCTCGACGCCTCGGCCGTGACCGAGCCTGCGCCGCGCGGACAGCGGATCGCCCTGATCGTGAGCGCCGAGCCCGGCGAGCAGGAGCAGGTCCTCCTGGCGGATGCCGAGGCCTTCGTCACAGGCCATGGCGGCACCGCGACCGTGTACGCGGAGCCGTCCGCCGCCGACTCCGTGAGCGCTGCCCTCGCCGACGCTCCGGATGTGGTCGTCGCCGTCGGCCCGTCGGTCGTCGGAGCGGTCGACCTCGCCTCGGCATCGAACCTCGATCGGTCGTTCCTCGTGCTCGGCACGCAGCTGGCCGAGCCGACGGGCAACGTCGTCGCCGTCGTCTGGCCCGGTGCCGACGCCCGCGCCGTGTTCGCGGATCAGCAGGCCTCGTTCGCGGGCGTCGCCGAGCACGGTTCGGCCGCGGTCGAACTCGGGCTCGCGGCGTTCGCCTCCGGCCTCGCCGGGTACGTCATCGCCCTGGACTGACCGGGGGTCGGGAGACGACGAAGGGGCGGATGCCGCAGCATCCGC
>JAZBLS010000145.1:0-7934 GCA_037033365.1 Actinomycetota bacterium
CGACGGCGCGGGCGATCGCGGCATCCGTCTCCCCGACGTCGGCGCGCGCCACCTCGCGGATGGCGGAGCCAGTGGACGGGTCGATGACTGTGAACGCGCTCATGCGGCGTCCTCCTTCCGCCGTGCGGCGAACGCACGGGCCTGTGAGACGAGGTCGGCGAAGAGCCGCCGGTCCTCGGCGTTCTCCTCCGGATGCCACTGGACGCCGACGACGTGGCCGGCTGAGGTGTCGACGACGGCCTGCACGAGCCCGTCCTCGGAGTGCGCGGCGGGGACGAGGCCATCGCCGAGGCGACCGATGCCCTGGTGGTGGTAGCTGTGCACGCGCATGTCGGTCTCGCCGATGATGTCGGCGAACGGGGTCTCGGTCGACACCTCGACCTCGTTCTCGGCGAACACTCCCCCGCCGATGCGGTACTTCTCGGTGCCGAGCGACTCCGGCAGGTGCTGCTGCAGCGTGCCGCCCCTCGCGACGTTCACCAGCTGCAGACCGCGGCAGATCGCGAGCACCGGGATGTTCCGACGCTCCGCGGCGCGGAACAGCGCGAGCTCCCACGCGTCGCGGTCGGTCCTCGCAGGGTCGGTGAGCGGATGCCGTGCCTCGCCGTAGAGCTCGGGAGCGACGTCCGCACCGCCGGAGAGGACGAGGCCGTCCATCCCCGCGATCGCCGCATCCGCGGCATCCGGGTCCTGCGGAGGGAGGAGGAGGGCGATGCCCCCCGACTCCGTGACACCCGTCAGGTACTGCTCGGGCAGGAACGCGGCACGCACGTCCCACACTCCCTGCTGCGCACGCTCGAGATAGGTGGTCACCCCGATCAGTGGCCGGGGGTCAGAGGCGCTCGAAGCCACGGATGCGCTCCCAGTCTGTGACGGCCGCGTCGTACGCCTCGAGCTCGATGCGCGCCTGGTTCAGATAGTGCTCGACCACGTCGTCGCCGAACGCCTTCCGCGCGATCGCGGACTCGCCGAAGAGCCGGGCGGCGTCGCGGAGCGTGGTCGGCAGGTGGTCGACCCCCGCCTCGTAGGCATTGCCGGTGAAGCGCTCGGGCAGCGGCAGCTCGTTCTCGATCCCGTGGAGACCACCGGCGATGATCGCCGAGATCGCGAGGTAGGGGTTCACGTCACCACCCGGCACGCGGTTCTCCACCCGCAGAGCGGAACCCGAGCCCACGACGCGCAGCGCGCAGGTGCGGTTGTCGATGCCCCACGCGACGCCCGTCGGCGCGAAGCTGCCCTTCGCGAACCGCTTGTAGGAGTTGATGTTGGGCGCGTACAGCAGGGTGAACTCGCGCAGGGTCGCGAGGATCCCGGCGATCCAGTGCCCCATGATCGGGCTGAAGCCGTGCTCGCCGTCGCCCGCCATGACAGGGGCGCCCGACTGGTCCCGCAGCGACAGGTGGATGTGGCAGCTGTTGCCCTCACGCTCGTTGAACTTCGCCATGAACGTCAGAGACTGTCCGTGCTGCTCCGCGATCTCCTTCGCACCGTTCTTGTAGATCGCGTGCTGGTCGGCCGTCTCGCGCACCTCGGCATAGCGGAACGCGATCTCCTGCTGACCGAAGTTGCACTCGCCCTTCACGCCCTCGCAGTAGAGGCCTGCGCCGTCCATGCCGTTGCGGATGTCGCGCAGAAGCGGCTCCATCCGGGTCGAGGCGAGCAGGTTGTAGTCGACGTTGTAGTCGGTCGCGGGCGTCAGACCCTCGTACTTCCGGGCCCACGCGTCTCGATACGTGTTCTCGAACACGATGAACTCCAGCTCCGTGCCGGAGAACGCGGTCCACCCGCGCTCGGCGAGACGGTCGCGCTGGCGGTCGAGGATCGCCCGGGGCGAGGGCCCTACCGGCTCTCCGTTCTGCCACACGAGGTCGGCCATCACGAGCGCCGTCCCCTCGAGCCAGGGGATGTTGCGGAGGGTCTCGGGGTCGGGCCGGAGCACCATGTCGCCGTAGCCGCGGTCCCACCCGGACATCGCGTAGCCGTCGACCGTGTTCATGTCGACATCGACCGACAGCAGGTAGTCGCAGGCCTCCGCACCGTGGTGCAGGATGTCCTCCTGGAACAGCCGCGCCGAGACGCGCTTGCCGACCAGTCGTCCCTGCGCGTCGGCGAAGGCCACGATCACCGTGTCGATCTCGCCGGCGGCGATGCCGGCATCCAGCTGTTCGATGCTCAGGTTGCCCGACATCTGACGCTCCGTTCTCGTGCGGTGAAGCGATCGGCCGACCGGCTTCGCCCTCAGAGTAGATCACCTCGACGTTTAAAGGTAGACGAAACCACCATTGACTGTCACAATCATCCGCAAGGTGCACCCGGCGCCTGCAAGCGTGCGAACGGAGAGCGGATGTCTGAGCAGAGCAGTGAGTCCCGCAAGGTCGCTGGAGCGACCTATACACGTGCCGGGAGCGAGTACTTCGAGAAACGGACCCTCAAGAGATCGGCCGGAGTCTGGGGCCTCTGGGGGCTCGCGGTCGCCGCCGTGATCTCCGGTGACTTCTCGGGCTGGAACTTCGGCATCGACTTCGCGGGCTTCGGTGGGATGCTGATCGCGTTCGTGATTCTCGTGGCGATGTACTACGGCATGATCTTCGCGATCGGCGAGATGGCCGCCGCGATGCCGCACACCGGCGGGGCATACTCGTTCGCACGATCGGCCATGGGCCCGTGGGGCGGACTCGTCACCGGGGCCGCCGAGACCATCGAGTACGTCGCCACCACGGCCGTGATCGTCTACTTCTCGGCATCGTACGCCAACGGCATCACGAGCGAGCTGCTGGGCCTCGAGCTCCCCGGATGGGTCTGGTACCTGATCCTCTATGTCGTCTTCATCGCACTGAACTCCGCCGGCGCCGCGATCTCCTTCCGCTTCGCGATCGTCGTCTCCGTGATCTCGATCGGCATCATCCTGGTGTTCTCGCTCATGGCGCTCTTCTCCGGCGCGTTCTCCTGGGACGCGCTGTGGGACATCGTCCCGGACGAGGGTCAGACGGCCTTCCTCCCGCACGGCGTCCTGCCGATCCTCTTCGCCCTCCCGTTCGCCATGTGGTTCTTCCTCGGCATCGAGGAGCTCCCGCTCGCCGCGGAGGAGTCGCACAACCCGACCCGCGACATTCCGAAGGCCGGTTTCTGGGCTCGCGGCACGCTCATCGTCACGGGCCTGCTGGTGCTGTTCCTCAACACCGGCGTCATCGGGGCCGAGGCCACAGGCGTGGCGGGCGAGCCGCTGCTCGACGGCTTCCGCGCGATCGTGGGCGACCAGCTCGCCGCCGTGCTCGCGCTCTTCGCCCTCATCGGCCTGCTCGCCTCGCTGCAGGGCATCATGTTCGCGTATGGCCGCAACATGTACTCGCTGTCGAGGGCCGGGTACTACCCGCGATTCCTCTCCCTCACCGGAAAGCGGCAGACGCCGTGGGTCGCCCTCACGGTCGGCGCCGCGATCGGCTTCATCGCCCTGATCGTCCTCGACGTGCTCACGGCGGTCGACTCCGAGGGTGCAGGCTCCGTCGCCGGTGCGATCGTGCTGAACATCGCCGTGTGGGGCGCGGTCGTCGCATACGGGCTGCAGCTCGTGTCGTTCATCATCCTGCGCAACAAGTTCCCGAACGTCGATCGCCCGTACGTGAGCCCGTGGGGCATCCCCGGTGCGGTCATCGCGCTCGTGATCGCCGCGCTGATCTTCGTCGGCTTCCTGCTCAACCCGACCTTCGGCCCCGCGATCATCGCGATCGCGATCGTCTACGCGGTCATCCTGCTCGGATTCGGACTGTTCTTCCGGCACCGCCTCGTGCTCTCCCCCGAAGAGGAGTACGCGCTCTCCGGCGGCTCGCACGGCGACCCGCAGGCCGAGGGGTACGACGCGATGGAGGGCGAGGTCTTCGACCCGAAGCGGTGAAGCGAGAGGAGCGCGGCAGGCCCTACTTGCGGTCGAAGTCGAACGCCTTCAGCAGCTCGGTGACCGCCTTGTCGCGCTCCTCCCCGCCCTCCTCGAACATGTGCGTCACGTGCGTGCGCAGGTGGTTCTCCAGAAGCAGGCGGTTCAGTGATTCGAGGGACCGCTGGATCGCGCGGGACTGCGTGATGATGTCCATGCAGTACTCCTCGTTCTCGATCATCCGTGCGACGCCGCGCAGCTGACCCTCGAGGATGCTGGTGCGGTGCAGCGCCCGCTTCTTGATGTCTTCGATCACGTTTCGAGGGTAGTCCGCTCGCGCGGTCGTCAGGCCGAGAACGGGTTGATGACGGCCAATCCGGGGATGTCGAGATCCCTCTCGTTGCGCGTGACAAGGGTGAGTCCGTGGTGCAGCGCGGTGGCGGCGATGAGAGAGTCCGCCCATGGACGGCGATCGGGCACGTTGAGTGCAGCGGAGATCCGCGCGATCTCCGGAGACACGGGAAGGACGCGCGGTCCGAGCTCTGCGCGGATCGTCGACAGCCATCGACCCAGCACGCGAGCCTGACGAGGATCGCGTCGGCGCAGCTCGAGAACGCCGACCTCCAGCTCGTAGTCCGTGATCACACTCATGTAGAGCATCCCCGGCGCCACGCTCTCCATCCACGCGTGTGCCGCGACGCCCGCTCCCGCCCCGCGTCGCGCTTCGGAGTACGTGTTCGTGTCGACCAGGAACATCGTTCAGAACTCGATCGGAGGACGACCGAAGTCCTTCTTCCGGTCCGCCGCGATCTCATCCATGATCCGATCGAACTCGCCGTCATCGCTCGCGAGGTCGTCTTCCGTCATCGCGACCAACTCGAGCATCGACCGCGGCCGGTTCGGCGCGAGCCTTTCGTACTCCTCGATCGTGAGCAGCACGTAGGCGGGCTCACCGCGCTTCGTGATCAGCACCGGCTGGTCTTCCGCGATCCGCTGCGCGCGCGCGACGGACTGGTTGAACTCTCTGGCGGTCATGGTGAACACGATGCACCTCGATTCGAAATGTAGTGATCGTACTACACAGGGGTGCCGTGAAAGGATGACGTCATGCCGCGCACACCGATGGCTCTCCTCTCCCCCGCCGACCAGGAGCGCCTGCGCGCGCTCCGCCGCATGAAGGCCGTCGCGCTCGGCGCCCTGATCTTCATGGCGGCCCTCTTCGTGATCGCGTTCTGGCTCCAGGAGCGGCAGCCGTGGCTCGGATACGTGCGGGCAGCGGCCGAGGGCGGCATGGTGGGCGCGCTCGCCGACTGGTTCGCCGTGACCGCGCTGTTCCGCAGGCCGCTGGGGCTGCCGATCCCGCACACCGCGATCATCCCGAGCCGCAAGGACGAGATCGGACGCTCGCTCGGGGAGTTCGTGGAGACGAACTTCCTGGAGGGCAGTGTCGTCCGCGCCAAACTCTCGAGCACGGCGATCGCCCGCCGAGCGGGTGAATGGCTGCGCGAGCCGGCGCATGCGGAGCGCGTCGGGGCCGAGGGCGCCACGATCGCGACCGCCGTGCTGAACGCGCTGAGCGACGACGACGTCCGCGACCTCATCACGGACCTGGCTCGCGAGCACCTCGTCACCCCGGAGTGGGGCCCGCCCGCGGGCGCGTGGCTGGAGAAGATCGTCGAGGCCGACGCCCATCGCGGCGCGGTCGACCTCGCCGTGGACAGCATCGGGCGGTGGCTCGAGGCCAACGCCGCGACGTTCTCCGGACTCATCTCACGGCGGCTGCCCGGATGGGTGCCGAAGCTCGCACACCGCTTCGTCGACGACACCGCGTACAACGAGGCGATGCGCTTCGTGCGGGCGGTGCAGGCCGATCCGGAGCATCCGGCCAGGGTCGCGATCGACGGCTACCTCGCCCGCCTCGCAGACAGCCTGCAGAACGACCCCGCGACCCGGGCGAAGCTCGAGAACGCCAAGGCGTCGCTGTTCGACAGCCCACGCGTGGGCGCCCTCGCGGCGGAGGCATGGAACACCGCCAAGGCCGGGCTCCTCACCGCGCTCGCGGATCCCGAGAGCGGACTCCGGAAGCGCGCGGTGCAGGCGCTCCAGGAGGTCGGCGAACGACTGACGACGGATGCCGCGCTGCAGCACCGTGTCGACACATGGGTGTCGGATGCCGCGGTGTTCCTCGTCGACCGCTACCGCCACGACATCGCGTCGATCATCACCGACACCGTCGAGCGCTGGGACCCCGCCGAGACGACCGAGAAGATCGAGCTCATGGTCGGTCGCGACCTGCAGTACATCCGCCTCAACGGCACCTTCGTGGGCGCGCTCGCAGGGCTCGCGATCTTCACGATCGCGCACCTGCTGATCCCCGGGGCCTGACGTCACTAGCATCGTGGGCATGACGTCACCGCAGACCTGGATGATCACCGGAGCCAACCGCGGACTCGGGCGGGCGCTCACCGAGGCCGCGCTCGACGCTGGCCACACGGTGGTGGCGACCGTCCGCGGCACGCACACGCTGCCCGCGCACGACCGCCTGGCAGTGATGACCCTCGACGTCCGTGATCGCGATGCCGCGCGCGAGACCGTCCAGCGTGCCGTCGAGCAGCTCGGACGGATCGATGTGCTGGTGAACAACGCGGGCTACGGGCTGATCGGTGCGCTGGAGGAGGCATCGGAGGAGGACGTCCGCGCGATCATGGACACGAATCTGCTGGGCCCGCTCTGGCTCAGTCAGGCCGTGATCCCCGTGATGCGCCGGCAGGGCGGAGGCCACATCGTGCAGATCTCGACCGTGGGCGCCGTCGGGACGATGCCGATGCTCGGGCTCTACAACGCGTCGAAGTGGGGCCTCGAGGCCTTCAGCGAGGCCATGGCCGCAGAGGTCGACGGATTCGGCATCCGGGTCTCTCTCGTCGAGCCCGGCGCGCTCGACACCTCGTGGGCCGGATCGAGCATGCTCTTCACCTCACCGCTGGCCGACTACGACGCGCAGCGGCTCGCGCTGTTCGGGACCGCCGAGGTGCCCGTGGCCGGCAACCGAATCGGCCGGCGGCACGGCGCCGGAGGTGGCCGCCACCGCCATCCTCGAGCGCGTCGCCTCCGACGGCGATGCGCGTCTGCGGGTCCTCGTCGGCGATGACGCTCCGGCGCAGGTCGCGGCGGCTCTCGATCTGCGCAGGCAGGACTACGCGCGCGATCCTCGCTTCGCGGAGATCTAGTCGCCGCAGCGGAGCACGCAGGTCAGCGGGTCGCGAGCCCGGCGAGGAGGTCGAGGACGCACAGCGCGGCGAGGCGCACCGTGCGCATGTCGTCGGCATCCGCCGTCGCATCCACCTCGGCGATGTCCGCGCTGACGAGACGATCGTCGGATGCCAGGGCTCGTGCCAACGCCCGCAGCTCCCAGGCCGCGAAGCCGCCGGGCACGCTTGCGGGGCAGCCGGGTGCGGATGCCCGATCGACCGCATCCACGTCGATGTCGAGGTGGATGCGCGGGCGGTCTCCCGCTCCGGCGATCTCGAGCGCCTCGCCGACCACGTCGTCGATCCCGCGTCGTCGGACCTCGTCGAGTGTGATCACGCGGATCCCCCAGTCCGCCGCGCGAGCTGCGTAGGCAGCGGAGTTCGCGAAGTCCGCGATGCCGATCTGCACAATGCGCGTCGGATCGATCCGCTCGCCGTCCGGCGCATCCTCGACCAGGCGTCGCACCGGCGACCCGTTGGACACACCGTCCCGCAGATCGAAGTGCGCGTCGATCGTGATGAGGCCGGTCGCGCCTGCGCCCCGGGCGACCGGATACGTGAGCGAGTTGTCGCCGCCCAGTGCGATCACGAGACGTGCCGCATCTGTCACGTCGCGGACCCGGTCGACGGTCTGCGCGATGCCGTCATCGCCGTCGGGCTCGACGATGTCGCCCGCATCCCGCACCCGTAGCACCTCGTCGAGGTCGATCGCCGGCGGCCCCATGCGCGCAGGGCTGTAACGGGCCAGCGCCTCGCGGATCGCGGCGGGCGTCGCGCGCGCGCCGGTCGGCGAGAGCGAGGTGCGCCACGTCGGA
>JAZBLS010000146.1:0-7856 GCA_037033365.1 Actinomycetota bacterium
CGTCGCTGATGCCCTCGAGGTGCTTCACGAGGCCACGCAGCGAGTTGCCGTGCGCCGTGACGAGCACCGTCTTGCCGGCGTCGAGGTCGGGGATGATCGCGCTCTCCCAGTAGGGCAGCAGACGGTCGATCACGAGCTTGAGCGACTCGGTGCGCGGCACCTCGCCGTCGATGCCGGCGTAGCGCGGGTCGTGGACCTGGCTGAACTCGCTGTCGTCGTCGAGGACGGGCGGCGGCACGTCGAACGAGCGACGCCACAGCTGGAACTGCTCGGGGCCGAACTCCTCGAGGGTCTGGGCCTTGTCCTTGCCCTGCAGGGCGCCGTAGTGACGCTCGTTCAGGCGCCACGACCGCGTCACAGGGATCCACAGGCGGTCCGCGGCGTCGAGCGCGATGTTCGCGGTCTGGATCGCGCGGCTCAGCAGCGAGGTGTGCAGGACATCGGGGAGGATGCCGGCCTCGGCGAGGAGCTCGCCACCACGACGGGCCTCGGTCCTGCCCTGCTCGTTCAGGCGGACGTCCACCCAACCGGTGAAGAGGTTCAATTCGTTCCACTCGCTCCGGCCGTGACGGAGCAGGATCAGGGTGCGCTTCGCAGTCATGACTCCAGTTTATCGGCGGAGACCCCCGGTGCCGCAGGCCACGTCACGGAGCGTGACCGAGGACTGGGAGGATGGAGGCATGGCGTCATCACCCCTCGGCCGTCCGACGCGGGGCACCACCGGCACGAACAGGCTGCGCCGGAACGATCGCTGGATCGCGGCGAGCACGGCGTTCCGCCGCTCGTCCGACCCTTTGGTGGTCGACCTCGGGTTCGGGGCGAGCGGGGTCACCGCGTTCGAGCTCGCGACCAGGCTGCGACAGGTGCGGGCGGATGCCGAGGTGCGCGGCCTCGAGATCGATCCGACCAGGGTGGCCACCGCGAGCGCCCAGCTCGACGAAGTGCGTGAAGGGTCGACGCCGTTCGCCCGCGACCTGCCGGTCTCGTTCGCCCGCGGTGGGTTCGAGGTGCCCCTCCCCGCGGGACGGCGGCCTGCGGTGATCCGCGCCATGAACGTGCTGCGTCAGTACGACGAATCCGATGTCGCCGGCGCATGGCGCACGGTCGCGTCGCGCCTCGCACCGGGTGGACTGTTCGTCGAGGGGACGTGCGACGAGATCGGACGTGTCTCGAGCTGGGTGGACATCGATCCGTCCGGTACGCCCGTGCGTTTCACGATCTCGCTGCGCTTGGCGGAGCTCGAGCGTCCGAGCATCGTCGCGGAGCGTCTGCCGAAGGCACTGATCCACCGCAACGTGCCGGGCGAACGAGTGCACGCGCTGCTCGTCGATCTCGACAGGGAGTGGGACCGCGCCGCAGCCCTGTCGACGTTCGGCGCGACGCAGCGGTTCCTCGCCGCGGTCGGCGCACTCCGGGATCAGGGCTGGCCGGTGCTCGGCGGTAAGGGCCGCTGGCGTCTCGGCGAGCTCACGCTCCCCTGGGACGCCGTCGCGCCTCCTGCCCGTTGAGCGAGCGAAGCGAGACGAAACGCCCCACGCCGACTCACCGAGTTTCGTCTCGTCGCAAGCTCCTCGCTCAACGACCGAGTGGTGACGAACGAGACGGAGTCAGACCGCGTGGCGGGGGTCCGGCGCGCTGGGCCGACGCGAGAGGCGGGTCAACCGCGGGATGTCGGCCGTCGCCCCGGCATCCGCGGGGACGATGACCTGCTGGGTCGCGGCGATGTCGACGCCGTCGGCACGGACGATGAGATCGCCGACCGGCGTGCGCCGCGAGAGGATGGCGAGGGCGATCGGTCCGTCCTCGTGGTGCCGCGCGACCGACGTGATGTGTCCGACCTCGTCATCGCCCGCGAAGACGGGGTCGCCGACCGTGGGCAGCACTGCCTCGCTGCCGTCGAGGTGCAGTGCCGCGAGGCGGCGGGGCGGGTGTCCGAGGTTGTGCACCTTCGCGACCGTCTCCTGACCGCGGTAGCAGCCCTTGTTCAGGTGCACGGCCGTGCGGATCCAGTCGGACTCGTGCGGGAGGGAGCGCTCGTCGACCTCCGCCGACCAGCGGGGGCGCCAGGCAGCGACCCGCAGGGCCTCCGCGGCGAGCAGGCCCGCGAGATCCTCCGGCGACAGGGTCGAGGCAAGGGCATCCGCGCTCTCCTGCGTCACGATGGCGACCTGCCACGCGAGCTCCGCGCCCGGGTGCTCGGCGACCTCGGCGTACTGGTGTCCGCCGGCACTCACGCGCTGCCACGGATCGACCCACACGAGCGGGATGCCGGAGGGAGCGGATGCTGCGGCCGCGGCGCGTTCGGCCGCCTCGCCGCCGTCCACGAAACCGAGAAGCACAAGATCCGGGCGGACCTCGATCGTGGCCTGCGTGCGGAACCTCATGCGCAGCAGCCAGGCGGCGAGCGCCTCGGCATCCGCCGCATCCGCGATCAGCCAGGTGGCCGTGCCGTCGTCGAGCACCCCGGCGGCATGCTCGACGCGTCCCTGCGGGTCGAGCACGAGCAACTCGGTGCTCTCGCCCGGTGCCAGGCGACCCACGGACTGCGACGTGATCGAATCGAGCCAGCTCAGGCGCTCGGGGCCGGCGACCTCGATGACCGTGCGGTCGCCGAGCGGCGCGATCGCACGCCCGTCGGCGAGGCGTCGCTGCTCGCGGAATGCGTCTCCGAAGTGGGCGATGCCGTCGTCGCCGAGCACGGCACCGGAGAGATCGGCGAAACCGGGCATGTCAGACCTTCGCGAGTCGAGCCGATGCGTGCGAGCGCAGCGGGGTGCCGAGGGCGGCGATGTCCCACGCCCAGAGCAGGTGGCCGTCGACGAGCCCGTACAGGCGCGTGGCGCTGCCGTAGTCCTTGGCGCCCGCTCCTCGGACGATCGCGTCCGTCGCGATGTCGACACGCGGACCCGTGATCTCGCCGAGGTAGAGCTCGAGCGTCCCGTCGGAGTGGGCGATCGACACCTCGAGAGGGAAGCCGCCCGCCTCCGTTCGGAGCTCCTCGACATCGTCGACGGTGCGCACCACGGGAGGGGCTGTCGGCGGCAGCAGCGCGGGGCCGGCGTCGGCATCGGTCGCCTGGCGCGTCAATCGCCAGAATCCGGTCTCGGCGACCAGCGGGACCGACTCGGCGCCCTCTTCGCGGGCGAACGTCGCGGTCGCCGAGTAGTTGAGGAACGGGCCTCCGTCGTGGCTGAAGCTCACGCGGTGGACGAACTCGCCCTGCAGACGCTCGTCCCCGACGGGGTAGTCGATGACACCGGTTCCCTCCCAGACGCCGATGAGCCACGAGAGTGGCGCAAGATCCGCGGGGAGGTCGGTGGGCAGCTCGAGCACGATGCGCTCAGCGCTGGCCGCGGAAGAGGTTGCGCAGCACGACGACCGAGACGAAGACGATCGCGAGACTCGCAAGGCCCAAGAGGCCGATGAAGAAGAGTTCGAGAGCCATGAGGTCCATGGCTCCACACTACCTCAGGAGACGAGGGCGGCGAGGGCGAAGCCGACCGAGATCACACCCATGAGCAGCAGGGCGCCCAGGGCGCTGCCGCCGACACGGAGGATGAAGCCCTGAGTCCGTCCGTACCAGAGCTGCACGGCGAAGGAGAGCAGCACGACGGCGCCGAACGCGACGAGCAGCCAGGGCACGCGCCACTCCTCCGGGACGAAGATGCCCACGGCGAGGGACGCCACGAAAGCGGCTGCCCACACGATGAGCACGCCGACGAACGCGTTACGCGGTGCGAGCGCAGGTTCCGACATGAGTCCATTGTCACCCATCGGCGCCCGGTATCATGGCGGCACGGCGTACCCGAGCCGTCCGGAAGGAGTGCGCGTGGCCCAGGTCCTGGTCTTGACCAATGCTCCCGTGTCCGAGCAGGTCCTGCCCGCCCTGGAGCTTCTCAGCCACCGCGTGCGCCAGATCCCGGCAGAGCCGGCCCAGCTCGTCAGCGCCCCCGACTACGACATCGTGATCGTCGACGGGCGTCACGACCTGGTCGGAGCGAAGTCGCTGTGCCGCCTGCTGCGCGCCGCAGGCCAGGCCGCGCCGCTGCTGCTCGTGGTGACCGAGGGCGGGATGAGCGCCCTGTCCGGCGACTGGGGAATCGACGACGTCCTGCTCTCGACCGCGGGGCCCGCCGAGGCGGACGCCAGGGTGCGTCTCGCGCTCGCACGCCGCGACGAGGTCGCCGAGCCGTCACGTGTGCAGGCATCGGGCGTGACGATCGACGAGCAGTCCTACTCGGCGAAGCTGCACGGCAAGCCTCTTGATCTCACCTACAAGGAATTCCAGCTCCTGCACTTCCTGGCCACCCATCCGTCACGCGTCTTCACGCGCGAGCAACTGCTCAGCGAGGTCTGGGGCTACGACTACTTCGGCGGCACACGCACCGTCGACGTGCACGTCCGGCGCCTGCGCGCCAAGCTCGGCGACCAGGAGCAGATCATCGGCACGGTGCGCAACGTCGGCTACCGCTTCAACGTCTACGACGACGAGAGTGTGCCCGCATCGCGGTGACCCAAGGGCGTCCGTTCACGCGCGCGACACTTCTCGGTGCTTAGATGTACCCCATGATCGATCCCGCTCTCGCCGACGCAGGTCTCGGTGACGCCGAAGACGACGACTTCGACGCCATCGAGGCTCCGGACTCGCTTCTCCCGGACCACCGCTACCTGGATCGCGAGCTGAGCTGGCTCGCATTCAACCAGCGGGTCCTGGAGCTCGCCGAGGATCCGTCCCTCCCCGAGCTCGAGCGCGCCAACTTCCTCGCGATCTTCGCGAGCAACCTCGACGAGTTCTTCATGGTCCGCGTCGCCGGCCTCAAGCGCCGCATCGTCACGGGTCTCGCCGTCCCGACCAACATCGGCCGCTCCCCCGTCGACGCCCTCGCCGACATCTCGCGCGAGGCGCACGCGCTGCAGCTGCGTCACGCCGACGCGTGGACCTCGCTCGTCCGGCCGGCGCTGGCGGATGCCGGGATCGAGATCGCCGACTGGTCCGAACTCACCGACGACGAGCGCTCGGCCCTCTCGGAGTACTTCGGCGCGCAGGTCTTCCCCGTGCTCATGCCGCTCGCGGTCGACCCCGCACACCCCTTCCCCTACATCTCCGGCCTCTCGCTCAACCTCGCGATCCGCATCCGCAACGCCCGCACCGGCCGGCAGGAGTTCGCCCGCCTCAAGGTGCCGCCCATGCTGCCGCGCTTCGTCGAGGTGCCGGGCACGGGAGAGATCAAGCGCTTCCTGCGCCTCGAGGAGCTCATCGCCAACCACCTCGACGACCTGTTCCCCGGTATGGAGGTGCTCGACCACCACGCGTTCCGCCTCACCCGCAACGAGGACGTCGAGATCGAGGAGGACGAGAGTGAGAACCTCATCCAGGCACTCGAGGCCGAGTTGCTCCGCCGCCGCTTCGGTCCGCCGATCCGTCTGGAGATCACGGACGACATGGACGAGGTCACGATGGACCTGCTCGTGCGCGAGCTCGACATCACCGACCAGGAGGTCTACCGGCTGCCGGGACTCCTCGATCTGCGCGGACTCTTCGACCTCTCGCGCATCGACCGTCCCGACCTCCGGTACCCGCCGCACCTGCCCACGACAGCGGTCGCGTTCCAGCCGACCGGCAGCAACACGCGCGCAGACATCTTCAAGGCGATCCGCAAGTCCGACGTGCTCGTGCACCACCCGTACGAGTCGTTCACGACGAGCGTCGTGTCGTTCCTCCAGCAGGCCGCTCGCGACCCCCACGTGCTCGCGATCAAGCAGACCCTGTACCGCACGTCAGGCGACAGCCCGATCGTCGAAGCGCTGATCGACGCCGCCGAGGCCGGCAAGCAGGTGCTCGCCCTGGTCGAGGTGAAGGCCCGCTTCGACGAGGCGAACAACATCGTCTGGGCGCGCAAGCTCGAGAAGGCCGGCGTGCACGTCGTCTACGGTCTCGTCGGCCTCAAGACGCACTGCAAGCTCGCCCTCGTGATCCGCGAGGAGGAGGGCACGCTGCGCCACTACTCCCACATCGGCACGGGAAACTACAACCCGAAGACCAGCCGCATCTACGAGGACTTCGGCCTGTTCACCGCCGACCCGCAGGTCGGCAAGGACCTCACCCGCCTGTTCAACGAGCTCAGCGGCTACGCGATCGAGAAGAAGTTCAAGCGCCTCCTCGTGGCTCCCCTCCACCTTCGCAAGGGGCTCGTCCGACTGATCGACCACGAGCGCAAGAACGCCGTGGCGGGAAAGCCCGCCGGCATCCGCATCAAGGTGAACTCGATGGTCGACGAAGAGGTCATCGACGCTCTGTACCGGGCGAGCGCCGCCGGGGTGAAGGTCGACGTGTGGGTGCGCGGCATCTGCAGTCTCCGCACCGATCTCGAGGGCATCAGCGACAACATCACCGTCCGCAGCATCCTCGGCCGCTACCTCGAGCACTCGCGGATCTTCGCGTTCGACAACGACGACGACCCCCAGGTGTACATCGGCAGCGCCGACATGATGCACCGGAACCTCGACCGCCGCGTCGAGGCGCTCGTGCGCGTCACCGACCCGCAACACATCACGGAGCTGCTGGCGTTCTTCGACCTCGCGATGGATCCGGGCACCACGTCGTGGCACCTCGGTGCGGAGGGTGTCTGGACCCGGCACTCGGAGACGCCCGACGGCAAGCCGCTCATCGATCTGCAGGACAAGACCATGGGGTTGATCCAGCGGCGCCGTCGCGCCAGGGCGGTGCGATGACCCGTCACCAGAGCACCGCGACCGCCGCACGTTCCTCGAAGTGGACCGACAAGGCCGTGTACGCGGCCGGTGCCGTGGTGTGGCGCCTGGTCGACGGCAAGCTGCGGATCCTGCTGATCCACCGGACGAAGTACCGGGACATCACGCTCCCCAAGGGCAAGGTCGATCCGGGCGAGATGCTCGCCGAGACCGCGGTGCGCGAGGTGCACGAGGAGACCGGCATCCGCGTCTCCCTCGGGGTGCCCGTGGGAGTCAGCCGCTACCACCTGCCCTCGGGCAAGCAGAAGGTCGTCCACTACTGGGCGGCGGAGGCCACGGATGCCGCCATCCGCGCCTCGACGTTCGTGCCGAACCGGGAGATCGCGGCCATCGAGTGGGTGAGCCTGAAGAAGGCCCGCGCCCGTCTGAGCTACCCCGTCGATCTCGAGATCCTCGACTTCTTCACGAAGCTCGTCGACGACGAGGCGCTGCGCACGTTCCCGGTGATCGCCCTCCGCCACGGGAAGGCGCTCGCGCGGTCGGACTGGGACGGAGCGGATGCCGCGCGGCCGCTCACCGACCGCGGGCGGGCCCAGGCGCGGTCCATCGTCGGACCGCTCCGGGCGTTCGGCGTGCGCCGGATCGTCTCGAGCGACGCCGTCCGCTGCGTCGAGACCGTCAAGCCGCTCGCGAAGGAACTCGGGCGGAAGATCGTCCGGACGGAGAAGATCAGCCAGGACTCGTGGGAGGACGGCCAGGCGGATCTCCGCTCGGTGATCGGCCGCCGCATCCGTTCGGGCAAGCCGGCGGTCGTCTGCAGTCACGGGCCCGTGCTCCCCGGCATCCTGTCGGAGATCGCGCTCGCCACCGGAACGATCCACGGGTCGTACGTCGGCAGCGCCGCAGACCTCGAGCCTGCGGCCTTCTCGGTCGTCCATCTGTCGGCCGAGCACCCCGGCTCCGGGATCATCGCGATCGAGACGCACGTCCCCAAGGTCTGACCCCCTCTCGTCGGGTCCCCGAGCCTGTCGAGGGCGGCCCCAGAGAGTCGCTCCCCGTTCACCTTCCGTTCACCTGCGCGGGAGAGTCTCGTTAACCGCCGCACTTAGCGTCACTGTGTGCCCTGCACCGGGCCCCACCCCTCC
>JAZBLS010000147.1:0-7807 GCA_037033365.1 Actinomycetota bacterium
GTGGCAGCAGTCGTTCGGAGCACTCGACCTCCAGGCATCCGTCGCGATGCACGGCACCGAGCTGATGTTCGCGGGACTCGCCGCCGCGGCGCGGTCGCGCGACCCCGAAGTGCTCTTCGAGTGGTCCGAGCGCGCGAGGCACCTCAGCCAGCAGGTCGCTCCGGTGCGGCCGCCGCACGACGACGAACTCGCGGCGGATCTGAGCGAGCTCAGGATGCTCCGCGCCGACCTCGCGGGATCGGACTGGACGACGGATGCCCGCGTGCGGGAACTCCGCGATCGGGTGCGCGACCGACAGTGGTCGGCCACGGGTGCGGGCCTTCAGCGAGATCGGCTCGACCTCCCCACAACCCGCGAGAGGCTTCCGCGCGACACCGCGATCCTGGCCTACGTGTACACGGGCGCCGAGCTGCATGCGGTCGTCGTCACGGCATCCGACTCCGCCGTCGTCGAGCTGTCGTGGCCGACCGTCCGGGCGGCGCTCGACGGGCTCCGCGCCGACCTCGATGTCTCGGCGCTCGTGCACGGCGGGTCGATGTCCGCGCTCGTGAACCGCTCGCTCGACGAGAGGCTGCGGCTCCTCGACGAGGCGCTGCTGGGCCCTGTGCGAGCACGGGCGGGCGGTGCCGGCCGGCTCGCGCTCACGGTGCCCGGCATCATCGCGGGTGTGCCGTGGGCGATGCTGCCCGGCATGGCCGGTGTCCCGTTCACGCTCGCGACCTCGGTCTCCCGGTGGCTCGACCACCCCGCCCGACGCCCCACCGCACCGACGACGCCCCACGTGAGCGACGTCGACCAGGTGGGGCCTGGACGCTCAGGTGGGGCGTCGGCGGAAGGCGGGCGCGAAGCGGAAGGCGGGCGCGAAGCGGAAGGCGGGCGCGAAGCGGAAAGCGGGCGAATGGCGGGAAGCGGGCGAGTGGCGGGTTTCGCGGCCGGACCTCGCGTTCCCCGCGCGGAGGAGGAGGTGCGCCGCGCGGCGAGCGCCTGGCACGACGCGACCGTCCTCACCGGAGACGACGCGCGCGTCGCCGCCGTCACGGCGCTCGCGGCCGACGTCGACGTGCTGCACATCGCCGCGCACGGCCGCCACGCCGTCGACAACCCTCTGTTCTCGGGCTTCGAGCTCAGTGACGGCACCCTGTTCGGCTACGACGTCGACCTCATCACGCGCGCCCCGGAGACCGTCGTCCTCTCGGCGTGCGAGCTCGGTCGCTCGTCGGTGCGCTGGGGCGAGGAGGCCCTCGGCATGACACGCGTCTGGCTGCACGCCGGCACGCGATGCGTGATCGCGGCTCCGGTCGTCGTGCGCGACGACGTCGCGTCCGAGCTCCTCGGGGCGGTGCACGACCACCTCGTGGCGGGCGTCGCACCCGCTGTCGCGCTGGCCGCGGCATCCGAGGCGACGGGGCTTCGTGCGCCGTTCCAATCCCACGGAAGCGGCCTCTAGAAACTTTTCTCCAGTCGATGTATCAGACCGGGCGAGAATCGCTCCTGATCTGCAGAAGGTGCCATGCGGAGGGCTTCGGGAACGAAGCGTGAGGGAGGCGCAGTCGACTATGGGGAAGGCCTCGTGCACTGGGGAGTGTGAGGCCACGACAGACACCATCTACTCCGGGGGTGCCGCGACGGGGGCCGCGGCACCCCCACCAGGAGTCGGCGCGGAATCCAGAGGCGCGCCGGCTCCTGGTCCATGCCACGACGGCGTCAGTCGGCGACGACGACCTCGTACCCCGCGTCGCGGAGGGCGGAGACGGATGCCGCATCGGCGCCGTCGTCCGTCAGGACCAGCGGGAACAGCTCGGCATCACCCACCGACGCGAACGCGACCGTCCCGAGCTTGCTGCTGTCGGTGACGACCACCGCCCGCCGCGCCCGCTCGGCCATCATCCGGTTCACCGCGGCCTCGCGCTCGTCCTGCGTGCTGGCGCCCGCCCCGGCATCCATCCCGTTCACGCCGATGAAGGCGATGTCGAGCCGCACGCCCCGCAGCAGCTGCTCGACGAAGGGGCCGACGAGCTCGTAGCTGCGCGAGTGGATGACGCCGCCCGTGACAACGACCTTGATCTCAGGACGGGTGGCGAGCTGTGCGGCGATGTTCACGGCGTTCGTGACGACCGTGATCCCGGTTCCGGCCGCGAGGTCGTCCCTTGCGGCGAGCGCCGCGGCGATCGCGGTCGTGGTGGTGCCGCCGGACAGCCCGACGACCATTCCCGGTGCGACGAGGGCGGCCGCGGCCTGAGCGATGCTCTCCTTCTGCTGCGTGCGCAGATGACTCTTGTACCGGATCGGCAGCTCGTAGGCGATGGTCTGAGCCACGGCCCCGCCGTGGGTGCGTGTGAGGAGTCGCTGCTCGGCGAGCGAATCGAGGTCGCGACGGGTGGTCGCGGCCGATGCACCGAACCGCTCGACCAGCTCCTCGACGGTCACCTCGCCGGCCGTGGCCAGCAGGTCGAGGATCGCATGGAGTCGTGCGGCGCGCTTCATGTCTTCATCCTGCCCGCACCGCGTCGCAGTTTCGCACTCATGACGCACTCCTGCGGCACAGGGATGCGACGTGAGCGCGAATCTGCGAGGTCACGGTGAAACCGACCCCGCAGGTTCCAGGGCGAACAGCCGCAGCAGGCGGGCCGCCTCGGTCGACAACGCGTCGCGCGCGGGCGCGAGGTACTTCCGCGAGTCGACGAGCCGGGCGTCGGCGTCGAGCACAGAGCGGATCGCCCGCGTGAAGAACCCGTTCAGGTGCGTCGACACGTTGATCTTCGTCATGCCCGCCCGCACCGCGTCGGCGAGCACGTCGTCGGCCACACCGGACGAGCCGTGCAGCACGAGCGGCACGTCGAGGGCGTCGCGAAGGCGCGAGATCAGCGCGAGGTCGAGGGATGCCGTGCGATCGGTCATCGCGTGCGAGGACCCGACCGCCACGGCCAGCGCATCGACACCGGTCGCCGCCACGAACGCGCGGGCCTCGTCGGGATCCGTGCGCACTCCCGGCGCATGAGCGCCGTCCTTGCCGCCGACCTCGCCGAGCTCGCCCTCCACGTACACGCCGGTCGCGTGCGCACGCTCGACCACGGCAGCGGTGAGCGCGACGTTCTCGTCGTACGGCAGCGCGCCGCCGTCGAACATGACCGATCCGAAGCCCAGGTCGATCGCCTCGTCGACCAGCTCGGGACGCTCGGCGTGGTCGAGGTGCACGGCGACCGGGGTCTCGGCGCGCCGCGCGACCGCGAGGGTCGCGAGCGCGATGGGCTCGAGTCCGCCGTGGTACTCGGCGCAGTTCTGCGAGATCTGCAGGATCACGGGCAGCTCCGCGACGGCGGCGGCGCGCACGAGCGCCTCAGCCGTCTCGAGGTGGATGACATTGAAGGCGCCGATGCCGGTGCGGCGGGCCGCGGCATCCGACACCAGTTCGCGAGCGGAGACGAGGGTCACGAGGGGTCCTCCAGAGGTTCGTACGGGCCGACGACGAGACGCTGCTCGAGGGCCTCCCAATCGGGGGAGATCTCGCCGGCGAGCGGCATGAGCACGGCAGCGGCCGACCACGCGGTCGCCCGCCGGAGGATCTCTTCGGGAGAGCGGATGCCGTCGGCGTAGAGCACAGCGCACGCGGCCACTCCCGCATCACCGGCACCCGTCGGATTGCCCGCGAGCGGCCGATCCAGCCGCGCGTGGAGCACGGAGTCCACGGTGACCGCGAGCATCCCCCCGGCCCCCAGCGACAGCAGCACGAGTTCCGCACCGCGGGAGAGCAGGGAGCGCGCACCCTCGACCGGGTGAGTGATGCCGGTGGCCGCGCGCAGTTCCTCGGCGTTCGGCTTGAGGACGGATGCTCCGGCATCCGCCGCGTCGAGCAGAGCGGGCCCCGACGTGTCGACGATCACCGGCACGCCCGCATCGCGTGCCGTGCCGATCAGCAGCGGGAGGAGGGTCGCCGGGGCTCCGGGCGGGAGGCTTCCCGAGATCACGAGGACCCGTGCGCCCGGAAGCGCGTCGACCACCTCGCCGAGCAGCGCCGCCCATTCCGCGTCCGTCGGATTCACCCCTCGTTCGTTGATGACGGTCGTGTTCCCGAGGTGCTCGTCGACGATCGCGACACTCTGGCGTGTGGCTCCCGCGACGGGAAGCAGCCGGTGCGGCACCCCGCTCGCCGCCAGCTCGGCCGCGAGCTCGATGCCCGTGCGGCCACCCGCAGTCGACACCGCGAGCACGGATGCGCCCTGCGCATGCGCGACCCTGGCGACGTTGAGGCCCTTGCCGCCGGCGCGCGCCGCACCGGCATCCGCCCGATGGGTCTCACCGAGCGCGAGCCGATCGACATGCCAGGTCAGGTCCAGCGCGGGATTCAGCGTGACCGTGACGATCATGCGAGGCCCCTCGCTCGGAGAGCCGCGCCGAGGATCCCCGCGTCACCCGACAGTTCGGCGGGCACGAGGCGGGGGAGTCGGTGGAAGCTCAGTCGCGCGGCCAGCCGCGTGCGGAGCTCGCCGAACAGGGCATCGCCGGCGCGCGAGAGCCCACCGCCGATCACGATGACCTCGGGGGCGAGGACCGCGGTGAGCTGAGCGAGCGACAGGGTGAGGGCGTCGAGCGCGGACTCCCAGATGTCGGCCGCGACTCGGTCTCCGGCTGCGGCTCTGGCGATGACGTCCTTGGCTCCGTCGGGATCGACGCCGGTCGCCTCGCGATAGCGGCGCGTGATCGCGCCGGCCGACGCGACGGCTTCGAGGCATCCGCGCGCACCGCACGGGCAGACCGGACCGTCGGCGATCGGCGAGTGACCGATCTCGCCGGCATAGCCGCCCGCGGTGTAGGGAACGCCGTCCACGAGGATCGCACCCGCGATGCCCGTGCCGATCACGAGGACCACGGCGTTCGCGGAGGATCGAGCGCCACCCAGCACGTGTTCGGCCCAGCTCGCAGCGCCGACGTCGTGGTCGAAGGCGACGGGGAGGCCGAGCCGGGCCGCCGCGAGGTCGCGCAGCGGCGCGTCGCGCCAGCCCATGTTGCTCGCGAACACGCCGACCCCGGCATCCGCGTCGACGATGCCGGGGACGACGAGGCCGACGGCCTCGGGGACCACGTCCGGATGCTCGAGCGCGAGCTCCCGCGCGATCACACCGAGGCGTTCGATGATCGCCTCGGTGCGGTCGCCGTCGGCCGTCGGGGTGGGCGTGCGACGGAGTCCTCGCGGCGTGCCGGAGGCGTCGAAGACCGCGGACTTGATGTCGGTCCCACCCACGTCGAAGGCGAGCACCGGCGCTCCGGCGCCGAGAGCCGCCCGCGTCACCTCAGCCATGTTCCTGGCCGCGTCAGGCGTCGAGGATGACGGAGCGAGTGAGGTTGCGCGGCTGATCCGGGTCGAGGCCCCGGGCGACCGCGCGGTCGAGGGCGACGCGGTGCAGGCGCACGAGGTCGGCCATCGGGTCGATCGGATGCTGCACGAAGCGCGCTCCCGTCGCCTCCACCTGGGCGGATAGACCCTCGGGAGCCTCGCCGAACTGCCACGTCACGCGACCAGGTGCGGCGATCGCGATCGGACCGTGCCGGTAGTCCATCGAGGGGTACGACTCGGTCCACGACTGCGAGGACTCGCGCATCTTGAGAGCAGCCTCGTGCGCGAGGCCGATGGTCCATCCGCGCCCGAGGAACGTGTACTGCTCGGCATCCCGGAGCTCGTCATCGCCGTCTTCGACCGCGAGGACCGCCGCCGCGTCGTCGGTCGCGGCCGTGAGGTCCTCACCCAACGATGCGCGGAAGAGTGCGAGCGCGGTGGTCGCGAAGCGCGTCTGCACGACCGACTGCTCATCGGCGAAGGGCAGCAGAACGGCGTCGTCGACGAGCGAGACGAGCGGCGAGGAGGCATCGCCGATCACGCCGATCGTGCGGACGCGTCCGCGGATGCGCTCGACGAGCTCGAGAACCTCGGTGGTCGTGCCCGAGCGGGTCAGTGCGACCACGGCGTCGTAGCCGCGGTCGACGAAGGCCTCGGATGCCGCGTACGCGTCCGTCTCCCCCTGACCCGTGCTCTCGCGCAGGGCCGCGTAGGACTGCGCGATGAACCAGGAGGTTCCGCATCCGACCACCGCAATGCGCGCGCCGGACGCCGGAAGCAGCGCCTGCTCGGTGCGGAGCGCGGCCGCCTTCGCCCAGGTCTCGGGCTGCGAGTGGAGCTCTTCGCGCATGTGAGCGCCGGGCTGAAGTTCGGTCATGACGATCTCCGGAGTCAGATGTTGCACTTTTGTGATTGTTTGAAGCAGGTTTCGATCATACTATTTCTCCATCGAGAATCTCCGCAAGGTTCCTCTTGATTTGTTTATTCGCCTGACAAATAATCGAAAAAGTTCCACCGCCGAACCGCGGCCTGCACCGCGGCGAGGACCCCCGAGCACACCGAGCTCGACCGGTCGCCTTCGCGAGAGGCGCGGCCACACGCACTGCCGCGTGAAGTATTCGCGGCTGTGCATCCACCTGACACAGTGAGGAATGCACCACACATGAAGAAGTCACTGCGATTCGGCGCGGTCGCTCTTGCGGCCACCGCCACGCTCACGCTCGCTTCGTGCGGGTTCGGCGGCTCCACCGGCGACAGCGGCGATGCCGACGGCGGGACCACGCTCAACCTGCTGGTCCCCAGCTACTCGGACGCGACCAAGGGTCTCTGGGAGGACGTGATCGACGGGTTCGAAGAGGAGAACCCCGACATCTCGGTCGAGCTCGAGGTCCAGTCGTGGGACAACCTCGAGAAGGTCGTCTCCACCAAGATCCAGGCCGGCGAGGCGCCCGACATCTACAACGGCGGTCCGTTCGCCGGGTTCGTCGGCGACGAGCTGCTCTACCCCGTCTCCGACGTGGTGTCCGAGGACACCCTCGCCGACTTCCAGGAGTCGTTCCTCGCGAACGCCGAGGTCGACGGCACCGCGTACGCGCTCCCGCTGATCGCCTCCGCCCGTGCGCTGTTCGTCAACAACACGCTGCTCGAGCAGGCGGGCGTCACGGCTCCCCCGACCACGTGGGACGAGCTGCTGGATGCCGCGACCAAGGTCTCGGCGCTCGGCGGCGGTGTCGCCGGCTACGGCATGCCGCTCGGCTCGGAGGAGGCTCAGGCTGAGGCAGCCGTCTGGCTGTGGGGCGGCGGCGGCTCGTTCGGCGACGCGTCCGAGATCACGATCGACACCCCGGAGAACCTCGCCGGTGCCGAGCAGATCAAGAAGATGATCGACGCGGGCGCCACGCAGGCCGACCCGGGTTCCACGCAGCGCTCGCCGCTCATGGACATCTTCATCCAGGGCAAGATCGGCATGCAGGTGGGCCTGCCGCCGACGGTCGGCCAGATCGAGGAGGGCAACCCCGAGCTCGACTACTCGGTCGTCCCGATCCCGACCAAGGACGGCTCGGCATTCACGCTCGGCGTCATGGACCAGCTGATGGCGTTCCAGAACGACGGCGACAAGCAGGAGGCGATCACCAAGTTCTTCGACTACTACTACTCGGCCGACGTGTACGTGCCGTGGGTGCAGGCCGAGGGCTTCCTGCCCGTCACCAAGTCGGGTGCCGAGCAGCTCTCCGGTGAGGAGGCGCTCGCGCCGTTCCTCGAGGTGCTGCCCGACGCGCAGTTCTACCCGTCGACGAACCCGAAGTGGTCCGCCGCGGACGGTGCGTTCAAGTCGCTGTTCGGCCAGCTGCAGACGAAGCCTGCACAGGACGTCCTGACCGAGATCCAGGCACAGGTCGACGCGGGCTGAGCCCGCTGACCCTGCCGACATCGACCGACGGAGAGGTTCGGGTTTTCCCATGAGCCAGACGACAG